>JANMVT010000037.1:0-18552 GCA_031392945.1 Rhodoferax sp.
TTACAACCCGATCACCGATTTCACGCCCATCATCAACATTGCGGCCACGCCCAATGTGATCGCCGTGCACCCCGGGTTTCCGGCAAAGGATTACAAGGGTTTCATCGCCGAGCTGAAAAAATCGCCCGGCAAATACTCGTATGCGTCATCGGGCACGGGCGGCATCGGGCACCTGCAGACCGAGCTGTTCAAAAACCTGGCGGGCGTCTTCATCACCCATATCCCCTACCGTGGCGCGGGCCCGGCGCTCAACGACACGGTGGCCGGCCAGGTGCCGATGATCTTTGACAACATGCCCTCTGCACTGCCCTTCATCCAGAGCAACCGGCTGGTGCCCATCGTCGTCGCCGCGCCGCAGCGCCTGGCGCAACTGCCCAATGTGCCGACCTTCAAGGAAGTCGGCCTGGAGCCCGCGAACCGCATGGCCTATTACGGCATCTACGGGCCCAAGGGCCTGTCCAAAGAAGTTGTGGACAAGGTCAACGCGGGCGTGCGCAAGGCGCTGGAAGACCCGGCGGTGAGGAAACGCATTGAAGACACCGGCTCCCTCATCGACTCCAACACGCCCGAACAGTTTGCGGTGCAAATCAAGGCCGAGTTCGAGGTCTACAAAAAGGTCGTCGAAACCAGCAAACTGAAGCTGGATTGAGCGCCGGTCAGATTTGAGAATGGCTACCCGCGCGCCGTACCAGCCGCCCGTCAGCACCACGGGGGACGCGTCCATCGACGAGTTTCTTGACGCGCTCTGGCTCGAAGACGGTCTGTCCAAAAACACCCTGGCGGCCTATCGGCGCGACTTGCTGCTGTTTGCGCAATGGCTGGGCGAACAGGGCGGCCAGCTCGGCGAGACGACCGAAGGCCACATCAACGCCTACTTCGCAGCCCGCCACGCCGCCAGCAAGGCCACCACGGCGAACCGGCGCCTGACGGTGTTCAAGCGCTACTTCCGGTGGGCGCTGCGCGAGCGTCATTTGCTGGCCGACCCGACGCTCAAACTGCAGGCTGCCAAACAGGCCCTGCGCGTGCCCAAAACCCTGACCGAGGCCCAGGTCGAGGCTCTGCTCGCCGCGCCCGACCTGGCTACGGCGCTGGGCATCCGCGACCGCACCATGATCGAGCTGATGTACGCCAGCGGCCTGCGGGTGAGCGAGCTGGTCACGTTGAAGGTGCTGAACGTCAGCCTGTCAGACAACGTGCTGCGCGTGTTTGGCAAGGGCGCCAAAGAGCGGCTGATCCCTTTTGGCGAAGTCGCGGCGCATTGGCTCAGGCAGTACCTGAGCCAGGTGCGGCCGGCCATGACCGCGCAGCGCCCCACCGACGATCTGTTTGTGACGAATCGCGGCGTGAAACCCGGCACGGCCATGTCGCGCGTGATGTTCTGGATGATCATCAAGAAATACGCGCTGATGGTCGGCATCACCTCCAAGCTGTCGCCGCACACGCTGCGCCACGCCTTCGCCACCCACCTGCTCAACCACGGCGCCGATTTGCGGGCGGTGCAGATGCTGCTGGGCCACGCGGACATTTCAACCACGACGATCTACACCCATGTGGCGCGGGAACGCTTGAAGGCGATTCACGCGCAACATCATCCGAGAGGCTAGCCTGGCTCTCCCTTCGCCCTGCGCTTGGCCTGTCCTGAGCCAGTCGAAGGATCGAAGGCTTGTCGGTCAATGGCCAGAGCCGCGATTTCTTCAGGTGTGAACCCCGCCCGCTTGCGCGCCTCATGGTTGAAGGGCGGGCGCAATTTGGGCGCTTTGTATTTTTCCGTGAGCCGCCTGTAGTGGGCCACCGGCTCCAGCCCCTCACGCTCGCACAACCACCGGTACCAGTGGTTGCCGATGGCCACATGGCCCACTTCATCACGCAGGATGATGTCCAGAATATCGACAGCGCGCAATGCATCGGGCGTGCCGGCCTGGCGCAGCTTGGCCTGGATTTGCGGCGTGGCGTCGAGCCCGCGTGCTTCCAGCGTGCGCGGCACCAGGGCCATGCGGGCGACGATGTCGTGCGCGGTCTGGTCGCACATCTCCCACAGGCCGTCGTGCGCGGCAAAGTCGCCATAGTCCCAGCGCGGCACAAGTTCACGGTTCACGTCACGCGTGTGATCCATGCCGCGCAGATGCGTGCGCAAGAGCGAAAAATGATATGCCTCTTCCCTGGCCACCAGCGCCCAGTCGGCGTAAAACGTGTCCGGCATCCCGTCAAAGCGCCACACCGCGTCAAGCGCCAGATTGATGGCGTTGAACTCAATGTGGCAGATCGAATGGACCATGGCCGCGCGGCCTTCCAGCGTCGAGGGCGCGCGGCGCGGCACCTTGGCCGGGTGCGTCAGTTCGGGCCGGGCGGGGCGGCCTGGCAGTCTGGAAGCAGGATCTCGTGTTGCTTCTTTTGCTATATTAGTAGTAGCTAACGTGTCATATAGCGCTAGGGCCAAGGCCACTTTTTCCTCTGGAGTTGTTGCGCAGAAGGCGTGCAGGGCGTGCTGGCGCAGTGCGGCGGACGGGCCCGATTCTGGATTCATGGCTGAATTGTCAACCAAGCCGGGGCGACCCGCCTCCTACAATCCCCCATCATTCCAATCCGATGGGGAAATCTCTATGGCAATTTACGAACTTGACGGCGTCGCGCCCAAACTCGGCGCAGGCGCCTGGGTGGCGGACAGCGCCCAGGTCATGGGCAATGTGGAGCTGGCAGAGGGCGCCAACGTCTGGTTTGGCACGGTGATTCGCGGCGACGGGCCTGACGCGGTGCGCATCGGGCGCAGCAGCAATGTGCAGGATGGCTGCGTGCTGCATTCCGACCCCGGCAAACCCCTGGTGCTGGGCGACAACGTCAGCATCGGCCACATGGTCATGCTGCATGGCTGCACCATTGGCGATGGTTCGCTGGTCGGCATCGGCGCGGTGGTATTGAACGGCGCGAAAATCGGCAAGAACTCCATCGTTGGCGCCGGTTCTCTGGTGACCGAGGGCAAAGAGTTCCCCGGCGGCTCGATGATCATGGGCAGCCCGGCCAAAGTCACGCGCGAGCTGGGGCCGGCGCAGATCGCTGGCCTACAGCACATCGCCGTGCATTACGTCGACAACGCCAGGCGCTTCAAGGCCGGGTTGAAAAAAATTGCCTGAAACCTACCGTCACCCGCGCGCCCGGCCATTGCATGTCAGAACTCCACAAATTCATTTTTGACGGCCTGCCGGTGCGCGGTGCCATCGTGCGCCTGACCGGCGCCTGGACCGAGATCCTGTCGCGCCGCGCCGCCAACAGCGCCACCGGCGCCTACCCGCTGCCAGTGCAGGAGTTGCTGGGTGAAATGGCGGCGGCGGGCGTGCTGATGCAGTCGGGCATCAAGTTTGATGGCGCGCTGATCCTGCAAATCCATGGCGACGGCCCGGTCAAGCTGGCAGTGGCCGAAGTGCAGGGCGATCTGCGCCTGCGCGCCACGGCCACCGTGCAGGGCGAGGTGCCGGCTGGCGCCAGCCTGAGCGCCATGGTCAATGCCAACAACCACGGCCGCTGCGCGATCACACTCGACCCCCAGACCAAATTGCAGGGGCAGCAGCCCTACCAAGGCGTGGTGCCCCTGTTTGGCGACAACAAGGAAAAGCTGGAGCGGCTGGGCGAGGTGCTGGCCCACTACATGCTGCAAAGCGAGCAGCTTGACACCACCCTGGTGCTGGCGGCGGATGACAAGGTGGCCGCCGGCCTGTTGATCCAGCGCTTGCCCATGCAGGGCGTGAAAAATCTCGCGGGCAGCCTGATGGTGCAGAGTGACGAGGACCAGATCGGCCGCAACGAAGACTACCGGCGTATCGCCATTCTGGCCTCCAGCCTCAAACGCGACGAGTTGCTGACGCTGGACGTGGACACCATTTTGCGCCGCCTGTTCTGGGAAGAGGCCGTGACGCGGTTTGAACCTGCAGTTGGCGCCACTGCCCCGCGTTTCGCCTGCACCTGCAGCCGCGAGCGCGTGAGCCGCATGATCCACAGCCTGGGTGCGGCCGAGGCCGAGGGCATCATCGCCGAGCGCAATGAGATCGAAGTCGGCTGCGATTTTTGCGGCCAGCAATACCGTTTTGACGCGGTGGACGCGGCACAGATTTTCACGGTGCCCGGCCACGTGATCGCGGGCCCGGCTGGCGGCTTGCAGTGACGCCGTTCAATCCTTGATTGGCAGCCGGGTTGCGGTGGATTGGGCCAGCAAAGTGAACAAGCGGTGTTCGCAGTCCGCGTCGCTGCACTTGTCGCAGTTCCATTGCCATTTTTTCGGATCATTGGAAGAAAAAAGGCTTTTTTCCTTCGTGGAATATTCGCAGTCAGCTTCTAAATCAGGCGCAGTCATGCGCCGGATGGCCGCCAGCGCATTGGCCAGCCGCGCCGCGCCCGTGCCATAAACCACATGAAACACCGCGCCCCCGCGGGCCAGGTCGGCGCGCAGTTGCGCGTCCTGGGCTTCACGCAAATCCTGAGGGCCAGACGCCACTTCACTTGCTGCGAGCGGCAGGTCAAGCCCCATGAGCAGGATCAGATCGACTGGCGCAACGGCGACGGGAGACGCCGATTCAAGGACGGCAAGCGCAGGCGTCGCATCTGTGGACATCTCGTCGAAGGCCTGGGAAAGCGCCTTGGCCAGCCAGGATTTGCCGCTGCCCTTCGCGCCGAGAATGGCGATTTTCATCTGTCAAGGATCGCGGCTGAAAAGCTCAAACGATCAACCAGAGAATCATTTCGAAATATGCACGTAAATCTCATTCGGTCTGACCATGCCCAGCTCCATGCGGGCGCGTTCTTCGACCATCTCCAGGCCTTCTTTCAGGTCGCGCACCTCGGCTTCGAGGCGGTCGTTTGCCAGACGCGCCTGGGCGTTTTGGCGCAGTTGCGCGTCGAGTAGCTGCGTCATCCTGGCCACGGCCGGCACGCTGCCCCGGCCAAACCACAACTGCGCGTGAAGTATCACGAGCAGGGCGATCAGGGCAGCCGGGACAATGCGGGTTTCCATCCGTGAATGCTACTGTATTTATAACTAACTAATCAATGGCGACGAGGGAAAATGCACGATTTTCCCCCTCAATTCATTCAGCGCAAGTTATAGAACGCCTCGCGGCCCGGGTAACTTGCGATGTCACCCAGGTCTTCTTCAATACGCAGCAACTGGTTGTACTTGGCCATGCGGTCCGAGCGGCTGAGTGACCCGGTCTTGATCTGGCCGGCATTGGTGCCGACGGCAATGTCGGCAATGGTTGAGTCTTCGGTTTCGCCGCTGCGGTGGCTGATGACGGCGGTGTAACCCGCGCGTTTGGCCATCTCGATGGCGGCGAAGGTTTCGGTGAGTGTGCCGATCTGGTTGATCTTGATCAGGATGGAATTGGCAATGCCCTTGCTGATGCCTTCCTTGAAGATCTTGGTGTTGGTGACGAACAGGTCGTCGCCCACGATCTGTACCTTTTTGCCCAGGCGGTCGGTCAGCACTTTCCAGCCGTCCCAGTCGTTTTCGGCCATGCCGTCTTCGATGCTGATGATGGGGTATTTTTCGACCCAGGTGGCCAAGACATTGGTCCACTCTTCGCAGGACAGCGACAGGCCCTCGGCCTCCAGCACGTATTTGCCATCTTTGTAGAACTCGCTGGCGGCGCAGTCCAGGCCCAGGGCGATCTGTTCGCCGGGCACAAAACCGGCGGCAGAGATCGCTTCCAGAATCATCTGGATGGCGGCTTCGTGATTGGGCACATTCGGGGCAAAACCGCCTTCGTCGCCAACCGCAATGCTCATGCCCTTGTCGTGCAGGATTTTCTTGAGGGCGTGGAACACTTCGGCGCCGTAACGCACGGCTTCGCGGAAGCTCGGCGCGCCCACCGGGATGATCATGAACTCCTGCAGGTCCAGGTTGTTGTTGGCGTGTGCGCCGCCGTTAACCACGTTCATCATGGGCACCGGCATCTGCATGCTGCCCATGCCGCCGAAGTAGCGGTACAGGGGCAAACCGGATTCTTCAGCCGCCGCGCGGGCCACGGCCATGGACACCGCCAGCATGGCGTTGGCGCCCAGGCGCGATTTGTTCTCGGTGCCGTCCAGGTCAATCAGGGTCTTGTCCAGAAAGGCCTGCTCGCTGGCGTCCAGGCCGAGCACGGCTTCGGAGATTTCGGTGTTGATGTACTCGACCGCCTTCAAGACGCCCTTGCCGCCATAACGCGACTTGTCGCCGTCACGCAGCTCGATGGCCTCGCGCGAGCCGGTGGAGGCGCCTGAAGGCACGGCCGCGCGGCCCATGGTGCCGGACTCCAGAAGCACGTCGCATTCGACGGTGGGGTTGCCGCGTGAATCCAGGATTTCACGGCCTACGATGTCAACAATTGCACTCATTTCATTTTCCTTTTCTAGGTCTCATTCTTCAATTTTCAAGCTTCAAAATCATTTTCAAGAAAACCGTTTTTCTTGGTGACCCTGTCCAGTTCAAGCAGGGTCTCCAGCAGGACTTTCATGTGTTTCAAGGGCACGGCGTTGGGGCCGTCGCTCAGGGCCACGGCCGGGTTGGGGTGGGTCTCCATGAACACGCCGGCCACACCGACGGCGATGGCGGCGCGGGCCAACACTGGCACCATCTCGCGCTGGCCGCCGCTGCTGGTGCCCTGGCCCCCCGGCAACTGCACCGAATGGGTCGCGTCAAACACCACGGGGGCATTCGTTTCGCGCATGATGGCCAGGGACCGCATATCGCTCACCAGGTTGTTGTAGCCAAAACTCGCGCCACGTTCGCAGGCCATGAAGTTGTCTTCGTTCAGGCCTTTTTCACGGGCGGCGGCGCGGGCCTTGTCGATGACGTTTTTCATGTCGCCGGGCGCAAGGAACTGGCCCTTCTTGATGTTGACGGGTTTGCCGCTTTGCGCCACGGCGCGGATGAAATCGGTCTGGCGGCACAGGAAGGCCGGCGTCTGCAAAACGTCCACCACGCTGCACACCTGCGCGATTTGCGATTCGTCATGGATGTCGGTCAGCACCGGCAGTTTTAATTCGCGTTTGACCTTGGCCAGAATCTCCAGGCCCTTGTCGATGCCGGGGCCGCGAAAGGTGCCGCCGCTGGAGCGGTTGGCCTTGTCAAAGCTGCTTTTGAAGATGAAGTTGATGCCAAGCGCCAAGGTGATTTCTTTCAGCGTGCCCGCCGTGTCCATCTGCAACTGCTCGGACTCGATCACGCAGGGGCCTGCAATCAGAAAAAACGGCTGGTCCAGCCCGATCTCGAACCCGCACAAATTCATTTAGGCGACCGCCTTCAATGTCCGGCCCGCCGTCTGGTGGTCCACCGCCGCCTTGATGAAGGCGTTGAACAGGGGGTGGCCGTTCCAGGGTGTGGACTTGAACTCGGGGTGGAACTGCACGCCGATGAACCAGGGGTGCACGCTTTGCGGCAGCTCGACGATCTCGGTCAAATGCTCGGCCTGTGTCAGGGCCGAAATCACCAGGCCGGCTTTGCGCAATGGTTCCAGAAAATTGACATTGGCCTCATAGCGGTGGCGATGCCGCTCGGTCACCACGTCGCCGTAAATCTGGTGCGCCAGCGTGCCTTTGGCCACGTCAGAACTCTGCGCGCCCAGGCGCATGGTGCCGCCCATGTCGGAGTCCTTGTTGCGCGTCTTAATGCTGCCGTCGGCGTCTTTCCATTCGGTGATCAGCGCGATCACGGGGTTGGGGCCGTCGGGGGCGAACTCGGTGCTGTTGGCGTCAACCAAACCAGCCACGTGGCGCGCAAATTCAATCGTCGCGACTTGCATGCCCAGGCAGATGCCGAGGTAGGGCACTTTGTTTTCGCGGGCGAAACGCGCGGCGCAGATTTTGCCCTCTATGCCGCGTTTGCCAAAGCCGCCGGGCACCAGCACCGCGTCGAATTTGGCAAGTTGCGAGACGTTGGCGGGCAGGATGGTTTCGGAGTCGATGTAGTCGATTTTCACGCGCACATGGTTCTTCATGCCGGCGTGGCGCAGCGCCTCGTTCAATGATTTGTAGCTGTCGCTCAAATCGACGTATTTGCCGACCATGGCCACATTGATTTCGCCCTGGGGGTGCTCGGTCTCGTAGACCAGGCCGTCCCAGCGCTTCAGGTTGGCCGGCGGCGTGTTCAGGCGCAGCTTGTCGCAGATCAGGCCGTCCAGGCCCTGCTCGTGCAGCATGCGCGGCACTTTGTAAATGGTGTCCACATCCCACATGCTGATGACACCCCATTCGGGCACGTTGGAGAACAGCGAAATTTTGTCGCGTTCTTCTTTGGGGATGGGCCGGTCGGCGCGGCAAATGAGCGCATCGGCCTGGATGCCGATTTCGCGCAATTGCTTGGCCGTGTGCTGGGTTGGTTTGGTCTTGAGCTCGCCAGCGGCAGCGATCCAGGGCACGTAACTCAGGTGGACAAAGGCGCTGTTGTTGGGGCCCAGTTTCAGGCTCATCTGGCGCACGGCTTCCAAGAAGGGCAGGGACTCGATGTCGCCCACCGTGCCGCCGATTTCAACGATGGCGACATCGACCGCCTCCGGGGTGCCGAAAGCCGCGCCGCGTTTGACGAACTCCTGGATTTCATTGGTCACATGCGGAATCACCTGCACCGTCTTGCCCAGGTAGTCGCCGCGGCGTTCTTTGTCGAGCACGCTTTTGTAGATTTGGCCGGTGGTGAAGTTGTTGGCCTTCTTCATGCGCGTTTCGACAAAACGTTCGTAGTGGCCCAGGTCCAGGTCGGTTTCCGCGCCGTCGTCAGTGACAAACACCTCGCCGTGTTGCAGCGGCGACATCGTGCCTGGATCCACATTGAGGTAAGGGTCGAGCTTGATCAGGGTGACTTTGAGGCCCCGCGATTCCAGAATCGCTGCTAAGGAGGCTGAGGCGATTCCCTTGCCAAGGGAAGACACCACACCGCCGGTGACGAAGACAAATTTGGTCATGTCAGAGGAGCTTTTGAGGCTCTTGGGTGGGAAATTCTGATTATACGTGCCTGTCACAAAGCCTAGTACGCTTGAATCAGCACATCCGCAGGAATGAGCAGCTTGTCGTGCAAAGCACGCACATGGTCCAAAGACAGTCGGCGCTTTTTGCGCAAAATGTCGTGAACGCGCTGGCGCGAGCCCAGCACCTGTTGCAAGTCGGCAGGCGACAGGCCGCGTTGTTCAAGGGCAAATTCAATTGCCGCCACCGGGTCAGGTGCCTTGACGGTGACGTGCTCGGCCTCGTAGCGTTCCACCATCATCATCAACAGCTCGAACTCCGCCTCCAGCGCAGAACCTGCGGCTGGCGGGTGGTCGAAGAAGGCCGAGAGAAGCTTGAGTGCGCGCCGGTAGGTGGCCGCAGTCTTGACCAATTCAATTTCAACCGTTTTCTTAGCCATGCTGCACTCCTGTGTGGTCAACGCTGGCTGCGCCAACCGTGTCATTCACGCGGTCATATTCGGCGTGTGTGCCGAAAAACTTGATGTAACCGGCCTGAAATTTATAGTTCATCGAGACAATCAAGCGGTACCGGTTGCCCGCGATGTCAAACACCACCCTGTTGTTTGCAATGATGGACGCTTTGGGAAACTCGGCCTTCACATGCTCGGGTGTCAACCACTGCGCCGCGACCGCCACTGCATACCAGGCACGCAAGCTCTCTCGGGCCGGCGCATATCTGCTTGCGTAAAACTCCACTGCGCTCTTGTTGAAAACTCGCATAGGGCATTATGTCACCAATTTGGCGACATCGTAAGAGGGCTTTGCGCCTCTCAAGCCAAGGCGATCACCACTGAAACCGGAAAGGACGGTACTCGTCGTTTCCCAGGTAAGCATTTTTAAGGCTCGTAACCTGCAAGTCCAGAATGTCGGATGGCGCGCGCATCTTCCCGCGCCAGCGTACCATCCTGTGCCACAACTTGTGAAACGCGTGCACCAGCTTGTGGCGGCAGGCAGCGCGCAAGCGCCCTTCTTTATCAAGCTCAAGGTTGAAACCACGCCCAAGCATGCCCAGCACGAGCCTGTCGCCAAACGGCGCACGGTATTCTTCAATCAAATCAAAGACGAGACTGCCCTGATCCCGCTCGGTGCCGTGGATGATGCCGAAATACGGGTCCAGGCCACCACGGATGACAGCACGCCAGACCTCGCCGTACAGCATGCCGTACACGTAATTCACTGCGCTGTTGATGGGGTCGGTCGCAAGACGCGTGTGGCGTCCGGGAAACGCCAGCTCACTGGGGACAAGCCTGGCAAACGAGGTCCAATACTTTGCTGCGGCACGACCCTCATGCCCCATGGCCGAAGGCCGGGCACCCATGGCGCCTGGATCAAAGCCATCAAGCGTCTCGGAAATTTCCCGAATGTCGTCCGCACACTTCGTGAGGTCGCCATAAATGGCCTGGTCTGTCCGTTTGCGATACCGCGCGAAATATTTCAAGACGGAGGCCTGATTGGCCACTTTGGCCGCAAGCATCTTCAAACCCACCTTCAGAATATCCGGGTCGTTTCGGCGCAGCACTTGCTGCTGCCGGACATTCGAGCGGGTGGTTTGGACCGGCTGCGCAATAGCCGCAGGTATCCCTACCAGTGGCGTGAAAACCACCGGCACGTAGTTCTCACACAGGCGCATGGTCAAATCCGCAGACAGAGCGATTCCCTTGCCTTCGAGGTAGGCCATGTTCAATCCGGAAATGGCCATGCGAAAAATTTCCAGCTTGCGCTTGCGCACCACAAGGTCATCTGCGTTGACCGTGACAAAGCACCCGCTCGTCATGACGTGCAGCCTGCCGTCAATGACCAGCACGTCAGGGTCGCCCACTGGGCCCATATTCTTCGCGCCGGTTGACCCTGGCACAACCAAACCGGGCTCAGTTGCCTGCTCCGGTGCGGCACCAGATTCTTCCCTGCCCGGCGGGAGTGCCTGATATGAAAGACGCTCTTGCGGGTAAGCCCCCGTCAGAATGGCAACCTCGGCAGCAGTCCGGGACTGCCGCACAGCCATGTCCACATCGGGCCGGAACCGCTCACGCGACTCCCACGCCACGTCAATGCCGGGGTTCCCGGCAAACCGCTGCGCAGCCAGGGCCTCGACAGCCGCATCCATCTCCAGCAACTGGGACTGAATGCCTGGCGCATGGTCAATCAGAAAGTAGTTCCGAAACCCTCTTACGCGCGCATTCAAGCCGCGAATCGCGTTGTACACATCCATCGGGGTTGATGCTGGCGATGCAATGGCATCGAGACGTTCATCAAATGCCTGAATCACACGCGCTGTTTTTTCTGCCGGAATGCGCACGTCGGACAAACCAATCTGGAATCCGAGAAACACGACGCCTTTGTCGACATCGTCGGTGACCCGACAATATTGCGTCTTCGCAGGCTTGAGGGCCATCCGCAAGACACCGCGCAGAAACTCACCCATCAAACGCAGCGCCGCTTGCGCCTCCGCCTCAGTGGCGCATAGCACGAGGTAGTCATCCGCATAGCGGACAAAAGAGGTGCCGCCGCGCTCGAACTCCCTGTCCAGCTGGTCCAAGTAAATATTCGCCAACAACGGGGAAATGGCTTCCCCCTGGGGCACGCCCAGCTCTGATGGAATGACATCCATAAAGTCAATCACGTCGGCCACCAGCCAACTGCGGATCAATTGGACAAGGTCGCGATCCCCAATCACATCGCCGACCAGCCTCAGGAGAATTTCATGGTCGATGGTGTCGAAGCACTTCCGGATATCCGCAGTGACAACCCAGTGCTTGCCTGTGCGGATGGCGGACCGCGCAACCGCAACCGCATGGTGGGCACCACGCCCTGGCCGGTAAGCAAAGCTGGCCCGGCTGAAACGGGCATCGAACAAGGGTTCAATCAGCTGCAGACAGGCTGCCTGCACAACCCGGTCACGCACGCAGGCCACCTTGATAACGCGAAAATCCCCGTCCGGCTTGGGCAGGCGAGTGGCGCGCAGCGGACGGCAGCGGTAACGCCCCTCCGCCAGTTCCTGCGCCAGTTGATCCAGTTCGACATCCAGCGTGGCGCCAAACTGTTCGATGGAGATGCCGTCAGCGCCCTGCGAGTGGCGGTTGTGGCCTTTGACACGAAACCAGCCTGCGTAGAGCGCGTCTTTGTCGCAAAGTTGGCGATACAGATCCGCATTTTTGGGTGCGATGGCGTCCGTGTGTGCGTGGGCCGTCGAGAATTGCTTCACTGCAGTCAGGCGCAGCCTTTTCAGTGCCAATCGACGGTAGTCGTGTGTCAGGGTGTCTCTGGCCTCAGCCGGGCGGACCAGGGTCGTTACGGCTTTTTGATTGGCACCGGACCGTACCCAGACTTGCCCTGGCCGCAAATTCCGCAAGCGGGCCCGTTCTTCATCACTGAGCCACGCCGTTTTGCTTGTATTCGGCAATTCACCGATACCGCCAACGATCCAGCAATCCGCACCGGCGGCAAGCCAGCGCCGTGCCGCCGCTGGCAAGGGGTGCATGGCTGAAAAGGCAAACAGCCCAACCTGCTTTGCACTGATCTCGCTCTGGGCCAGCGACAGCGGACAGGCGGCCGGGAAGCCGTATATCACGATGGGCGGATGCTGGACCCCCTTCCCCACCTGCACATGGGCGGCGCGGGAAAGCAGGACATCCATCAGGGCGGCATCGACCATCCATGAAACGATCTGATGTTCAAGCCGCTCAAAATGCGAGCCCGGGATTTCAATCCACACAGTTCCACCGAGGGTCAAATGACGGTTCAGGTCAACCACATTGTTGCCCTCAGAAAGGCTCCACACCGCTGGGAAACGCAGCGCCCACTCCAGCATTTCGATCAAAGGGTCGATTTCTGCAGCCAGAACCGGTGTGTGGCGCATCGCGTGTGATATCTCGGGGCGGCTCAGGCTGCGAACCAGAGCAACCAGGCCAAAGCTGCCCTGGTCGGTCAGCCGGTACGCGAGTTCGACAACAGCGTCAATGGTTGGCCCCGAGGCTGGCACCGCCATGTGGCGCGCGCAGTTTTCAAGGAAACTGCGCAAGGCAGGTTTCATTCCCACAGTGCGTTGAAAGCGGAACAAGGCGCTGGGGCGGCGCCGGTTGGCCAGGTCGCACCAAAGCACTGGGCCTTTGTGGAGGTTGCCCTTGTTTTTCCCGGTCAGGTGCGACGCCAGATTGCCGTAGTAGTCCACCACCACCATCGCCTGCCCGCGCTCCCTGGCGTGCAGCACCCGTCGCAGGGCAAGATCGGCTGCGGCTGGCGCATGCCCCAGGATCAGCAAGGGGCGCGGCTGGTCACGACTTGGGCGGGGTTTCATGATCTGGCGGCTCCGCCCTGGCGGACTGTTTCTGTTTTTTGGGACGCCGCCCTTGCAGGGCCGCCTGACGCGCGTGCAAATGGTAGGCGGGCCACGGCATGAACAGACTGATTTCCGGGAAACCCGGTGCCAGAGCATCTGCAACCGCTTTGCAAACCAGGCGGTGTTTTTTAGGCGCGAAACCGGCACGGCGTGCAGCGGGCACGTCCTGGTAGCCGTCCTGCTCGTCCAGTGGAGACAATTGCTCCACCACGCGGCGCAGGCTCGCCAAGCGATCCTTGAGCACATTGAGCAAGTCATGCGCTTGCCGACGATTGAGGACGAATGAATCCTCCAGCCCGACTTGAACTCCTGTCAGAAAACAACAGACCATTTTTTGGACTCCTTGACAATCGGACACACAAATAGCTCAAATGCGGTACATGAGAAGAACAGTGATTCGGGAGAGATCGCACACATTGGCAAGCCAATTTCACCCTGAAACCATAGTGCAGCGCCAAGGCTGTTGGTTCAGGGTTTGGGGCTTTGCCAAAGCAATTTGGTGCAGGCATGGTGCTGGTCATTTCGGCGCGCCAGACCTGCAGCCGAATCATCGGGCGCTCAAATCGTCGTTCGGTTTCAGCAGGAGTTGACGGACTTGGGCAACTCCGATCCATTCAACGTCGATGCCGCGCTCGCAACCGAGCAGGATCTGGCGCAGTTGCCTCTCCATGGCCATGCAGGGATACGGGCATTCTGTGGCAATGACGATTCCGCGAAAGACTGGGAACTGCGCGGCGTATGCGTTCTCAAGGCCAGAAAAGGGTTTGGCAAAAGCCACCTGCTGGCGGTTCGAAGTCTGAACCACCGGAACAGCAGTGCGGCTTCTCGCACCATTTTTTACCCCTCGATTGGGCGACCGCGCCTGTTGTTTGACGCGTTGAGCAGCCTGCATGTGGTCATGCCACGGTGGTTGCAGGGCAAAGAATCTGTTCCGGCCTGGATTGCCATTTGGCAGTTGTCGATTGTGGGGCTGATGGTCTGGATCACCGGCGCCCGCTCGGATTCCCTGCGTGGGTACAAAGACTGGTTTCGCAGTCTTGAGGAACTGGATCAAATCCAGAAAACCCACCGGCCCGATGCGCCCGAGGGCAGTCAACTCAATGTGATGTTGACCCTGTTCATGGGGCGCACACTGGGAGCGCATCGCGACGGATGACTACCTGGTCGGCATGAGCCAGCTGAAGCAGGGGCTCTATCACGCCGACAGCGACTGGGCAATTGCAGTCACCTCAAGCCTTCACACACGGGACAAAACCAGAATCGCCCTGTATCTGGATGCCCCTGATGAACTGGTTGAACTTGACCCCCCAATCTTTGGAGAAACGTCCAGCAAGGCCTGCTGTTGACCATATGGAAGTTTTCCAAGAGCACCACCTGGAGCCGTGTGCTCAACATTTACGCATCCGTGCGCAGCGAGGCATTTGGGGCGGGGCATGACCACCCGGATATTGCCTTGGCGATGGGCCTTGTGATGCCGTTGCGCTACAGCCGCGACGAGCTTGAGGCCATGCTGGGCGACCGGATTCGGCAAGCGGACCTTTCCCGGCTGTCAATACCCATCAAAGACGTCGCCAAGCCCATTCACGCCTTGTGCGGATTCAAAAGCGTGACGCATGAAGACAGAAGCCGGTCTGACGGTGGCCGGTGCACCGAAGACATTTTTGATTCCCTGCTGCGGCACACCCGGCGTGTGCCGCGCGAAGTGATCGGCATTGGCGGTGCGATATATGCCATCGTCGAGGCACGGGATTTCGAAACCGTCCGGACAGCCGTCAACTCACAGGCCGGCAGCAACATCGACTATGCGGCCCAGCATTCCTTCCTTGGGTGGAGTGATCTGGTTCACCGGCGTTTTGCAGCCATGCTGACCCAAGAGGTCATCGACGCCAAAACGATGGGCAGCCTGGCTGCCGAGTTTGGAGACGAAGGCCCGAAGATCATCAAATTCTTGATCCATCATGGCCTCTTGGGATTTGCCGAACCTTTGCCGCAGCGACATCGGCACTACTACCTTCAGCGCTTTGCGTTTGATGAGGTGCACGGACAGGACGACTCAAGCTCGGTGAACAAAGACTTTTTCTTCCTGCACCCCGCGTTCAAGGAGTGGATTCTGTCCCTGCCCGAGAAACTGAACAAGCCGCTCGAACGGCTTCAAACCGGGATCATTGGCGACCTTGAACCCTACGAGGCCATGCCCCCCATGCTCCGGCTTGGCGTGTCGCGGGGGCAGGTCGCCATCAGGTTGCGAACGAATAACAGAATGCTGACGCCAGAGATGGGTGCCACATCAGACCCCCTCAGGCTGCTCTTCGTCGCGTTGTGGGCCTGTCGTGAGGCCAGGCAAACCCGCATAGACATCGTGGAACTCAGGCGGATATGGGCAAAGCTGGGTGGCTTCGACCAAATCAAGTCTGCACTGCAGGTGGCACTGCCGAGTCAGCCTGATCTTGCCGCCGAGAAACTCCGGGATTGGGCAAAGAAGATCAACAGAGACCCCAACATCAGGCAGTTGCAGCGAACTTTGATGCAATTAAACCCTGTGGATGCCAATATAACAAGCAAAAAAAGGAAAGCAAAACAACCCAAAAAACCATTCATTTCAGTCAGTGCAAAAAGCAGTATGGGTTCATTGGTAGAAATAGGATTCTTTCAATTGCCACTGGATGAACTGGATTGGTATGAAATACTACAAAAACTTGCAAATTCCGAATTCAAACTAAATACATAAATTTATATACCTCATCAATTTTAACGGAAATGACAGAAAATAAAGGGCACACAAAATCATACATTTATCATTGGAAACAGATAGAAATTCAATTGTATATTTAATGATATACAATCAATCTTATGTAAAGCCTTGATTTTAAAAGACTTTTTATTTTTGTATATTCCGCGTTTTGCAAATTCTCTTTTCAATTCAACAGCTTGTTATAGTCTTGGCAGCTTGTCGAAACTTCATTTTCGACAAGCTGCTGTTGCTCGCTGATGACAGCCTTGCAAGCTATTGAAATCTAAAGAATTTTCCCAATCCAATTCTTACTGTAGATGGGAATTGTCGAAAATCGACTGGCGGATTTGCAGTTTGAGTCACTGCTGCATGCTTTAGCACGAGATGTTTGATGTGGCAATGTCGAAGGCATGCGGAATTTTTCATGCCGGAATTCTGTTTCGGTGTGCTGATATTTTTGA
Organism: Rhodoferax sp.; assembly: GCA_031392945.1. GTDB lineage: Bacteria > Pseudomonadota > Gammaproteobacteria > Burkholderiales > Burkholderiaceae_C > JANYCG01. Next base: position 16,492 of record JANMVT010000037.1, read on the forward strand.
GCTTGTGGTTGCATTGTATTTTGTTTTATTTGATGGTATATTATATTTTGGTATTTAAAATATACAATGCAAGGAGCATCAAAATGTTTGATGGTGACATCGCGTTTACGCGAGCTGAGTAACAAAGCTGCTGAAGGCGGCATGACCGATGAAGAGTTTGCCGAATTGGCGCAACTCTCCCGGGCCAAACAAAAGCTGCGGGAAGACCGTGCGGCGTTGATTGCTGGCTTGCGGGAGTCCCTGCAAGGCCAGGGCATTGCGCTTGGGGATCTGTTTTCAGCCGAGGAAATTTCGGCTGCGGCACTTCAGGGTGTGCTGACCGTGCGCCAGAGGCGGGCCTTGCGTGTCAAGCAGGTGCAAGCGCCAGTTTTGGGAACCACCTGGGAGCGACAAAAAAAGGGGCTGGTGCTTGTGGAGGTAAACAAGTCTGGCAATAACGGTTTTCCGTGCCGGTACTGCAAGCAGCAGTTGTTGCCTTATTACCTTCCCAAAAGCCTGAAGGAGCTCGACGACGGCCAGCTTGAAGCCAATCTGGAGCGCCATTTCACAGATGAAGGTCGCGTCTACTTTGCCACCGACGAAGGCCGCGCAGAATTGACACGCCTTGTTGGCCACATCCGCACACACGACATCAAACCACCGATGGTAAAAGCTGGCGGTGGCAAACGGCGATCAAAGCCTTGAGTGGGGGGCCGGATTCAGGCGAACTGCCATTCGATCTTGTCTGCGCGGTGTTTATGGGGCCAAACTGAATTTGATACCATCCAAAATTGATTGACCTCTCAGTCCACCCAACATGCAAGCTGCCAAACTCGCCACATTGCCTCTGCCCCGGCGCATGCACGCGATGGAGTTGCTTTGGAATTCACTGACCCAGGGCCTGCAGACGCAAGACATGGCGCCCGATTGGCATAAAAAAACGGTGCTGGCGCGGGTTAAAAAATTGCGTGCGGGGATGGAGGCAAGTTCAAGCCTTGAGCAGTCCAAAAAAAATATCCAAAGGCGTATCAAAGCGGCGTTGCGTTGAAGCCTGTGAGGCAGTTGTTGCCGTGCTGGACACACGGCGAAATCCCAGTGCGATCCACTCCCGCCTTTCAGCAACAAAGTAGTTTTGAAAATTATGAATGACTTGAGCGGAAAACACATCGTACTGGGCCTCTCAGGAGGCATCGCCTGTTACAAGGCGGCGGAGTTCTGTCGGGCACTGATCAAGGAAGGCGCCACGGTGCAGGTGGTGATGACGGAGGCGGCAGAACAGTTCATCACGCCCGTGACCATGCAGGCCCTGAGCAACCGCCCTGTGTACGGTTCGCACGATGCTTCAGGCTTCGATGCGCGTGAGTCCAACGGAATGCCGCACATCAACCTGAGCCGCGAGGCTGATGCGATCTTGATTGCGCCCGCCAGCGCGGATTTCATGGCCAAACTGCTGCATGGTGCTGCCTCCGACCTGCTCAGCCTGATGTGCCTGGCGCGCCCCATTGACACCGTGCCGCTGCTGATTGCCCCGGCCATGAACCGCGAAATGTGGGCGCACCCCGCCACCCAGCGCAACATGGCGCAACTGACGGCCGATGGCGCAACGCTGCTGGGCGTGGGCACCGGCGACCAGGCCTGCGGCGAGACCGGCGACGGCCGCATGCTGGAGCCGCAGGAATTGCTGGAAGACGTGATCGCCTTCTTCCAGCCCAAAGTGCTGGCGGGCCACCACGTGTTGGTCACCGCCGGCCCCACGTTCGAGGCGATCGACACCGTGCGCGGCATCACCAACATGAGCTCCGGCAGGATGGGCTACGCGATCGCGGAAGCCGCGGCCTCGCTCGGCGCCGATGTCACGCTGGTGAGTGGCCCGACATCGCTCGCACCGCCATCGCAGGCGCACTTCGTCTATGTGACCAGCGCCGCCGAGATGGCCACCGCGGTCAAGGCGCATGTAGCGGGTTCGGATTTCTTCTTCGCGGTGGCCGCGGTCGCCGACTACACGCCGGTGACGGCATCGAATCGCAAGCTGAAGAAGTCGGCCGAGCCCATGGCGCTCGCGCTCAAGCCCACCGAGGACAT
>JANMVT010000072.1:0-5876 GCA_031392945.1 Rhodoferax sp.
TGGCAAAAAGCCTCCCGCCCCGGCGTCCTGCCGGTGTATGACGAGGCCCTGCTGCGGCGCGAGCTGGCGCTGTTTCCCGACTGGTACCTGGCACGCCACCGGGGTGTGGCGGTGGAAGGCGAGGTTTTGAAAACGCTGGAGACGGCGTTTGGCCACATCGTCGCGCAAAACCTGGCCTGGCCAAGCGTCTTTGTACACCGGGACTTCATGCCCCGGAACCTGATGGCCCCCACGCTCGGCACTGGCGTGTCCTCGCTGCCCCCCGAGGGGGCTAATTTTTCTAAGGGCGGCCTGTCGAAAAATTCCATGTCTCGAATTGGCATCCTCGACTTCCAGGACGCCGTCTACGGCCCCATCACCTATGACATCGCCAGCCTGATGCGCGACGCGTTCCTGAGCTGGGAAGAAGACTTCGTGCTCGACGTGACCATCCGTTATTGGCAAAAAGCCCGCCAGGCCGGCCTGCCCGTGGGCGGCGACTTTGGCGAGTTCTACCGGGGTGTTGAATGGATGGGTTTGCAGCGCCATCTGAAGGTGGCCGGCATTTTCGCCCGCCTCACCCTGCGCGACGGCAAACCACAGTACCTGGCTGACACGCCGCGTTTCATCAACTACATCCGCGCCACGTGCAGCCGTTACCGCGAGCTCAAACCCCTGCTGCGCCTGATCGACCGGGTGGAAGGCTTTGAAGCCGCTGGCGGTTTCGCTTTTGGCCGGGTTTAGCCCGGAGTAGGTGGTCAAATCTGCCTTTTGCCCCCGTGGAATATTCATAGTTAGCTACTTTAATTATAGCAATTTAAATTCATGCCGAGACTTTTTTGCCCCGTCGATTTGAAGGCCGGCGAACGCTTAAGCCTGCCCGCAGGCGCCGCCCGCCACGTGCAGGTGCTGCGCCTGCAGCCGGGCGACGCCATCACGCTTTTCAACGGCGGCGGCGGCGAATATGACGCCGCAGTCACACGCATGGGCCGCAGCGACGTAGAGGTGTTGGTTGGCCAGCACCATCCAGTCGAGCGCGAAGCCGTGCGGGCCGTGCACCTGGCCCTGGGCATGCCCGCCAATGACCGCATGGACTGGCTGATCGAAAAGGCCAGCGAGCTGGGAGTCGCCAGCGTCCAGCCCCTGATCACCGAGCGCAGTGTGTTGCGCCTCTCAGGTGAACGCGCTGACAAAAAACAGTTGCATTGGCAAAGCATCGCGGTGGCGGCCTGCGAGCAATGTGGGCGCAACCGGGTGCCCCTGATTCACCCCGTCAAAGCCTTTGCACCTTGGGCCAACACGGCCCTGGACGGATCGCGCTACCTGCTTTCGCTTCGCCCCGGCAGCCTGTCGCTGCGGGACCTGGTCTGGGCTGGCGGGCCTGGCGCAGTTGCCGCCACGTTTTTGTCCGGCCCCGAAGGCGGCTTGGGCGAGGCCGAGGAGCAGATCGCGCTGGCGCATGGTTTCGCCGCCGTGTCGCTGGGCGCGCGCGTGTTGCGCGCCGAGACCGCCGCGCTGGCCGCGCTTACACTGCTGGCATGAACAAGAACCTCTGGCTCTTGGCAGTCTGCCAGGGCCTGTTTCTCACCAACAACGTCACCTTCATCGCCATCAATGGCCTGGTGGGCCTGAGCCTGGCGCCCCTGGGCTGGATGGCCACTTTGCCGGTGATGGGCTACGTGGTCGGCGGCGCGTTGTCCACCAGCCTGGTGGCCAAAACCCAAACACGCTATGGCCGCAAGCGCTCTTTCCAGCTGGGGCTGGTGGTGGCCTTCCTGTCGGCGCTGTTGTGCGCCTATGCCGCCTTCGAAAAGAACTTCTGGCTGTTGGTCATGGCCACGGTGATTGCCGGCTACTACAACGCCAACGCGCAGTTGTACCGTTTTGCCGCTGCCGAGCTGGCCGACAGCGCCTCGCGCGAAAAGGCTGTGTCCCTGGTGATGGCTGGCGGTTTGATCGGCGCCGTGATCGGGCCCAATCTGGCGGCGCAGACACGCGGCGTGATGAGTGTGCCCTTCGCTGGCGCCTACTTCGCCCTGGCCGGGGTGGCCCTGTTGTCGATGCTGGTCATGCACTTCCTCAACTTCCCGCCACCGCCCATGCAAAAGGCCAGCGCGGCCGGGCGGCCGCTGTCGGAAATCATGCGCCAGCCGGTTTTCATCGTCGCGGCGGCCAGCGGGGCCTTGGGGTTTGGCGTGATGAATTTGCTGATGGCCGCCACCCCCATCGCCATGCAGCAGTGCCAGTTGCCGTTCTCGGATGTCGCCCTGGCGCTGGAATGGCATGTGATCGGCATGTTCGCGCCGGGCTTTTTCACCGGCCACCTGATCAAGCGTTTTGGCACCTTGCCCATCATGTTCATCGGCGTCCTGCTCAATGCCGCGTGTATTGCCGTGGCGCTGTCGGGCGTTGACCTCCACCAGTTTCTGATAGCGCTTTTTCTGCTCGGCGTGGGCTGGAACTTCCTGTTTACCGGCAGCACCACCCTGTCCTTGCAAACCTACACCCCGCAGGAGAAAGACCGGGCGCAGGGTGCACTGAACTTCTTTGTTTTTGCGACCCTGGCGCTCAGCTCGTTCGCCTCCGGCGTGCTGGTCACCACGCAGGGCTGGGCCTTGCTCAATTTTGGCTCCACGGTGCCGGTCACGCTGACGGCTCTGGCCCTGGTCTGGCTGAGCTTCAAGCAGCGGCGTGCCGCCGCTGCGCCCTAAAAGCGCGCGTCCAGCCAGCTCTTGAGCGCGGCGAATACCGGCTCGGCATCAAGCTCGTTGAAAATCTCGTGGTACAGGGCCTCAAAACATTGGGGCGTCACAACCTTGGCGGGTGCGGCAGCCGCAAAGGCGCGGCTGCCCTTGGGGTTGACCAGCCGGTCGGTTCCGGCGAACATCAACAAGGTGGGTGTTTGCCAGGCGGGCGCGGCCGCCTGGACGGCCAGGGCGGCGTCCGCCATGAAACGGGCCAGGCGCGCCGATATCCGGTCATGCACGAGGCGGTCGTTTTTGTACCCCTGCACAACGGCCGGGTCGTGCGAAATGTGGTCCACATCCAGCGCATTGGCGACGCGCAGGTTCGGCAGGATTCTGGGCAACACTGCCACCATCATTTTTTGCACTGCGCCCAGGCCCAGATCCAGCGCGGGGGAGCTCATCACCAGGGCCTCAACCGGGCGCATGGCCAGGGACACAAAGCGCGCCGCCACCAGGCCGCCCATGCTGTGCCCGAGCAGGATCAGCGGGCAGGCCTTGGGCATGCGCAGGCGAGTGCTGTCGATGATGTCGGCCAGATCGGTCAGCAGGCGGTCGTCTGCGGTCAAGCCGCCGCGCGGGCCGCCCGACTCGCCATGGCCATACTGGTCGTAACCGCGCACTGCAAAACCCCAGTCGTTCAGGCGCCGGGCCACATGGTCGTAACGCCCGGCATGTTCGCCCAGGCCATGCACCAGGATCACCACGCCGCGCAGCGCGATGCCCTGGGCAATGGGCCAATCTTGAACCGCGAGGTTGTCCCCGTCGCCTGCGACAAAAGTGGATAAGGTGGAATCGGTGGCCATGCCGGCGGGGACGTCTTTTTTGATTGGGAACTGGTCGATCATCGCCGACTTCAGGGGAATTGCGCAATGACGTGGGCCACCGCCGCCGTCAGCTTTTTGGCATAGGGCACATGCAAAAATTCGTTCTGCCCGTGCGCGTTGCTGCGTGGGCCCAACACGCCGCAGACCATCATCTGCGCCTGGGGGAAGCCTTGAGACAACATGTTCATCAGGGGAATCGTGCCGCCCTGGCCAATAAAGCCGCAGGGCGCGCCAAAGTGCGCCTTGGAGGCCTCATGCAGCGCCTGCTCGAACCAGGGCGCCGTGGCCGGGGCATTCCAGCCCGTGGCGCTGCCAGCGCCCTCAAACGTGACCTTGGCTTGATACGGCGCGTTGTCCTCCAGCAGGGCCTTGAGTTCGTGCATGGCCGCCACGGCGTCCACCAGGGGCGGCAGGCGCAGGCTGAGTTTAAAGGCGCTGTAGGGGCGCAGCACATTGCCGGCGTCTTGCAGGCTCGGAAAGCCCTCGGCCCCGGTGACGCTCAAGGTCGGCATCCAGGTGCGGTTTACCAGGGCCTGCACCGGGTCGGTGGTGACGGGCAGGGCAAAAGTGGTCGAGCCAGCGCAATCGTAGTGCGCCCAGGGGAAACGTTTGTGGATCTCGTCGCCCAGAATCGCCGCCGTCGCGCGGGCCTGCGTCAAGCGGTCCGGCGGCACCTCGCAATGGAAACTGGCGGGCAACAAACGGCCGGTCGCGCTGTCTTCAAGCCGGTCGAGCACCTGGCGCATGATGCGAAAACTCGAGGGCACCAGGCCGCTGGCATCGCCCGAATGCACGCCCTCGGTCAAGATCTCCACCTTGAGCACGCCGCTGGCGATGCCGCGCAGGCTGCTGGTCAGCCAGAGCTGGTCGTAGTTGCCGGCGCCCGAGTCCAGGCAGATCACCAGGGCCACGTCGCCCAAACGGTTGTTGCCCGGCGCGCGCAAGGCGTCCACATAAGGCAGCAGGTCGTAAGAGCCGCTTTCTTCGCAGGTCTCGATCAAACCCACGATGCGCGGGTGCGCCACGCCTTGCGTTTGCAGGGCCTGGATGGCGGCAATGCTGGCATATACCGCGTAACCGTCGTCGGCGCCGCCGCGCCCGTACAACTTGCCGTCTTCGTACTTGGGCGCCCAAGGCCCCAGGTCGTTGCGCCAGCCGGTGAATTCGGGCTGTTTGTCCAGATGGCCGTACATCAACACGGTTTGCGTTGACGCCGGTTTGGCAGTGCCCGAGGCCGAACCTGTGCCGCTGGACGCGGGCACCTCGAAAAACAGCACTGGGGTGCGCCCCGGCAAGCGGATGACCTCCAATGTCAGGCCCGCGACCTTTTGCGCCCCGACCCAGTTGGCCGCGTTGCGCAGCACCGTGTCGATGTGGCCATGCGCCTGCCATTCGCTGTCAAAGCCGGGTGATTTGGCCGGGATGGTTATGTAATCGGTGAGTTGGCGAACAATGTCGCTGTCCCACTGGCGGCTGACTTGGCCTAAGGCCTGGGCCGCATTCAGTGCAAATTGGGGTACTCGGGCGTTCATGCAAAACTCCTTCGGGGTGCTTGGGTGGATTATGCGGGCTGAACCCCCTCGCAAATGCGCCAAGCGAGTGGAACAAACGCCACCGGCGCCGCTCCAACCAGGTTCAAGCTTTGTTTTATCGGAGGCCACATGGCAAATTTATCAGGACCCGGCGCGAAATCAGGCTGGTTGGCCTTGCCGGCGGCCCTGCTGCTGGCTTTGGTCGGCTGCGCCAACCCGGACGCCCTGGTCGCTGGCACCTCCCGCGACCAGGTGCTGGCGCGCCATGGCCAACCCAGCGCGGATATTCAGTTGCCCACTGGCGAGCGCCTTCAATATTCACGCCAGCCGGCCGGCCAGCAGGTGTACAACGTCGATCTGGACGCCGGTGGCAAAGTCGTCACGGCGGCCCAGGTGTTGACCGAGGCCCAGTTTGCCAAGGTGCAGCTCGACACCTGGACCGCCGCCGACATTCAGCGCGAATTCGGCAAACCGGCCATGGTTGAGGGCGTGCGGTCGTTCAACGGCCCGGTCTGGACTTACCGGTACCACTACTACGGCACCGACAAACAGTTTCATTTTTTCATCGACCCGGCCGGCGTGGTTCGCAAGGCACACGCCACGGTCGAGATCAAGTCCGCCGACGTCAGGGGCCTCTGAATTCAGCGCAGCAAAAAGTAAGCGGCGATCAGGTACAGGCAGGACGCAAACACTTTTTTCAGCGGGGCGATGTCGATCTGGTGCGCCAGGCGTGCGCCCAGTGGCGCAGTCAGCATGCTGGCACTTGAAATCACGATCAGGCCCGGCAAATAGAG
>JANMVT010000121.1:0-29050 GCA_031392945.1 Rhodoferax sp.
CATCAGCTTCATGATGGTCTCCCCGGTGGCGAAGTCCAGGCTGCCGGTGGGTTCGTCGGCCAGCAGCAGCGCGGGCTGCACGACGAAGGCGCGGGCCAGGGCCACGCGTTGCTGCTCGCCGCCGCTCAAAACCTTGGGGTAGTGGCCCAGGCGCTGCGCCAGGCCCACGCGGGCGAGCATCTCGGTGGCGGTTTTGCGGGCATCTTTCTTATTGGCCAGTTCCAGCGGCAGCATGACGTTTTCAAGCGCGCTCAGGTTGCCCAGCAGTTGGAAGCTCTGAAAAACGAAGCCTACTTTGCGCGCACGCAATGCGGCCCGTTCATCCTCGTCGATGGCGAACAGGTCCTGGCCCGCGAGTTTGACGGTGCCGCGTGTGGGCGTGTCCAGGCCGGCGATGATGGACAACAAGGTGCTCTTGCCGGAGCCTGAGGCGCCGACAATGGCGGCGGTCTCGCGGGCAGCCAGGCTGAAATCGATATCGCGCAAAATATCCAGCGTGCCGGTGGAATCGACAACCGACTTGAAAACATGCTCGACCGACACGATATCGGCAACAGTGACGGGGTTTCCAGCAACATTATTTGAATCAGACAGTTTCGACACGGACAGGGGCCTTATTTGAATCGACGACACATTATCCTTGGCGCGCTGCTGGCCGGTGGCGTGGGGCTTTCCGCGGCCGAGGCCAAGGCAAAAACGATTCTGGTGCTGGGCGACTCGCTCAGCGCTGAATACGGCCTGCCGCGCGGCAGCGGCTGGGTCGCCCTGCTGGACAAGCAGCTCAAGGCCGAGAAGATCGACGCCAGGGTCGTCAACGCCAGCATCAGCGGCGACACCACCTCGGGCGGCGTGTCGCGTCTGGCGGCCTTGCTGCGCCAATACCAGCCGACGCATGTGCTCATCGAACTGGGCGGCAACGACGCCCTGCGCGGCCTGCCGATCAAACTGACCGAGGACAATCTGAGCCAGATGACGCTGGCGGCGCAAAAATCGGGCGCCAAGGTGCTGCTGCTGGGCATGCAGGTGCCGCCCAATTACGGCGCCGACTATGGTGCGCGCTTTGCCGGCACGTTTGCCAGCGTTGCCAAAGCCCATAAAACGGCCCTGGTGCCGTTTTTGCTCAAGGGCGTGGCAGATGGCCCCAACGCGGAGAAAATGACCGAGAAACTGTTCCAGTCCGACCGCATCCACCCCAAGGCCGAAGCCCACCCGGCCATCCTGGCCAATGTCTGGCCCGAACTTAAAAAGCTGCTGAAATGAAATTGAAAATGAACGCCTCATGGGCCTGACCGCGCTGCCCGCGGCCGAACTGGTCAGCCGCCTGGGCGAGTTCGATACCGTCATCGACGCGCGCAGCGAGGGCGAGTTTGATGAAGACCACCTGCCCGGCGCGGTCAACTGGCCGACCCTCAACAACGAGGAACGCATCTTCATTGGCACCACCTACAAGCAGGTCAACGCCTTCGAGGCCAAGAAGCGCGGCGCGGCGCTGGCGGCGCGCAATATTGCGGCGCACATCGAGCGGGAGGTGATCGACAAACCCAAAGACTGGAAACCGCTGGCCTACTGCTGGCGCGGCGGCAAACGCAGCGGCTCGCTCGCCCTCATCCTGGACCAGATCGGCTTTCGGGTGACCCTGGTCGAAGGCGGCTACAAGGCGTTTCGCGCGGCCCTGGTGCAGGACATCCCGCGCCGGGTGGCCCAACTGGACTGGCGCGTGATTTGCGGCACCACGGGCTCGGGCAAGACGCGCCTGTTGCAGGCGCTGGCAGCGCAGGGCGCGCAGGTGCTGGACCTGGAGGCGCTGGCCAACCACCGCAGTTCGGTGCTGGGCGCGATTCCCGGCCTGGCGCAACCGACGCAAAAACGCTTCGACACCCTGATCTGGGATCAATTGCGCAAGTTTGACTTGGGCCGGCCAGTGTTTGTCGAGAGCGAGAGCAAAAAAGTCGGCAACGTGGCGGTGCCCGAGTCCCTGATCGCCGCCATGCGCGCCAGCCCCTGCCTGAACCTGGTGTTGCCGGACGACCAGCGTGTCGCCCTGCTGATGGAAGAGTATGCGTTTTTTGTGACGGATGCAGACCACTTTTGCGAGCGGCTGCAAGCCTTGACCGAGATCCGCGGCAAGGCCGTGGTGCAGGCCTGGCAGGCCCAGGTGCAGGGCGGGCAAACGGCCCAGGTCGTGCAGGAACTGCTGACCCTGCATTACGACCCGGTTTATCTGCAGTCGATGCGGCGCAACTTCAAACACTACGAGTATTCAAAGATGATAGCGCCTGAGGGCCATTCCGCGAGGGCATTCGGCCAATTGGCCAGGGAAATTGCGGCTGAATCAGGTCTGCGGGCCTGAAATCGGGCCAAGTGAAGCTGGGCCGGGCGCGACTGGGTCTGCGCCAGCGCCGTCGTCCGGCGTGTCCTCGGGCGCCGGGTCGCCCACCTTGCGCTCGGCCTTGTGCTTGAGCTTTTCTTCTTTTTTCTTCTTTTTCGCCAGCTCTTTTTGACGTTTCTCGTAGCCGTAATTGGGAGTTGCCAAGGATTGCTTTCAATAAGGTTTAAATCGGGTCATAAATCAAGTCTGATTCAGGTTTTGATTCGGCTTTCAGGCCACTTTACCAGTTTGGCGCCCACCGGCCGGGCCGGGCCAAAATTATTTAAACCAGGGCCGCCAGCGCCTGGGCCAAATCGGCCTTTAAATCGGCCACATTTTCCAGCCCGACGGAGAACCGCACGACGGTGCCCCTCGCGAGATGGGCGGGCCATCCGTTGCGCATGGTCTCCAGTTCATAAGGCACCACCAGGCTCATGGGGCCACCCCAACTGGTGCCGAGTTTGAACAGCTTGAGCGCATCGCAAAACGCGTCGACTCTGGATTGTGAAAACCTGGAATCAATCACCACACTGAACAGGCCTGCCGCACCACCCGCGTCATTCCGGCACACAGCGGCCCAATGGGCATGCCCAGGAGAGCCCGCCAGCGCCGGATGCAGCACCTGGGCGATCTCGGGCCGGGTCTGGCACCACCGGGCCAGCTCGCGCCCGGCACCGTCCTGCGCCTTGTACCGCAACAGGAGGCTGGGCAGCGAACGCAGCACCGCTTCCGCATCATTGCCGGCCACACCGAATCCAATGCGCATGTGACTGAGCTTGATTTTCAGGTGCAGGGCGGGCTCGCGGGTGATGACGCTGCCCATCAATACATCGCCACCGCCGCTGGGGTACTTGGTTAGCGCGTGGATGCTGATGTCCACACCCAGCGCCTCCTGCGAGCCAGGTGCCAAATCAAAGGGTTGGAAGGCAATGCCCGCGCCCCAGGTGTTGTCCAGTGCCACCCGCACTTGGCTGGCTTTGCAGATTTTCACCAACGCGCACAGATCGGGGAACTCCATGGTGACAGAGCCAGCAGCCTCGATCCAGACCAGTGCTGTCCTGGCACTGATCTTGTCAGCCAAATCCTTGGGACTCATGGGGTTGTATACCCGGTAGCTGATGCCAAATGCCTTGAGTTCCCCGTTCGCCAGCGACTTGCTGGGGCCATACACATTGTCAGGAATGAGCACTTCATCGCCGGTCTTGAGCAGCGCCATGGACACGGTTGAAATCGCGGCAAGCCCACTGGGCACCAATACGCATTGCAGGCCGCCTTCCAGTGTGCACAGCCGCTCTTCCAGGATGAAGGTGGTGGGAGTGCCGTGCAATCCGTAGGTGTACCCGGTCTTGTCCTTCCACTGGCGCGCGCGCATGGCAGCGGCGTTGGGAAAGATCACCGTGGACGCCTTGAACACGCCCGGCTGCGGCGCGGCAAACCCCTCCGGCGGGGCGTAGGGGTGGTGTATCAGCGCGGTGGTGAGGTCTTGCATGTCAGATAACCGATGGAGATTGCGTATGGAAATACCCTCGACCTACACGCTCCACTTCTGGATGAGCTGCTCCGGGCGCATTGCGTCGTAACCTTCGAAGGGCTGGTGGATCCAGGGGTTGGTGGGCAGATACTCGACCGAATAGTCCGGTGCAAACTTGCTCAGGGCTTTGGTCCAGATGACGGCGCTGCGCAGTTCGGTGATGGGTGAATAGCTGTTTTTGAGCAGGTCGATGACCTGGTGCAGGGTGTGGCCCGAGTCGGCCAGGTCGTCCACCAGCAGCACCTTGCCGGCGATTTCACCTTTGGGCGTGGTGATGTAGCGGGCGATGTCCAGGTTGCCCTGCACCGTGCCGGCATCCGACCGGTAGGAACTGGTGGACATGATGGCCAGCGGCTTGTCGAACACGCGCGAGAGGATGTCGCCAGGGCGCATGCCGCCGCGCGCCAGGCACAGGATGGTGTCGAACTGCCAGCCCGACTGGAACACCTTGATGGCGAGTTTCTCGATCAAATTGTGGTATTCGTCGTAACTCACATACAGGTGCTTGCCATCTTCTGTCAACATCAAGATTGCTCCTATTTTAATAGTTAACTATTCAATACCCACCAGGGAAATATTCCAATATGACCATCAAGCACGGGCCAGGAAGGGGTGGCGCATCATGATGGTGTGGTCACGGTCCGGGCTGGTCGAGATCACGTCTATCGGCACCCCGGTCACATGTTCGATGCGCTGCAGGTACAGGCGCGCCGCCACGGGCAGCTTGGCGTAATCGGTCACGCCCACCGTGCTTTGGCTCCAGCCTTCCATCACCTCATAAATGGGTTTGCAACGCTCGATGTCGTCGGCGCCCATGGGCAGGATGTCTATGGTTTCACCGTCCATCTCATACCCGGTGCACAGCAGCAATTCGGTGATGCCGTCCAGCACGTCGAGCTTGGTGATGCACAGCCCGGTAAGGCCATTGACCTGGGCCGAGCGCTTGAGCAAGGCGGCGTCGAACCAGCCGCAGCGCCGCGAGCGGCCCGTGGTGACGCCCTTCTCGGCCCCGACCGTGCTCATGTGGTAGCCCGGCGTGCCAGGCGTTTCCCAATCAAGTTCTGTGGGAAATGGCCCGCCGCCTACGCGGGTGCAATAGGCTTTGGTGATGCCCAGGATGTAATGCAGCATGCCGGGTCCAACCCCCGCGCCGGCCGAGGCGTTGCCCGCGACGCAGTTGCTGGAGGTGACATAGGGGTAGGTGCCGTGGTCCACGTCGAGCAGGGTGCCCTGCGCGCCTTCAAACAGCAGGTTGGCACCCTGGAAATGCGCGTCATTGAGCTCGCGCGAGACATCGGCCATCATGGGTTTGAGCAGCTCGGCGTGGCGCATGGCCTCGTCAAACACCACATCAAACTGGACTTCGCCATTCAGCATGTAAGGCTTGAGCGTGTCGCCGAAATCGAACTTGGCGGATCCCAGATAAGTGGTCAACACATGGTTGTGCAGGTCGAGCAGCTCGCGCAATTTGCTGGCGAAACGGTCTGGGTGTTTCAGATCTTGCACCCGCAGGGCGCGCCGGGCGATCTTGTCCTCATAAGCAGGGCCGATGCCGCGCCCGGTGGTGCCGATCTTGGCATTGCCACCCTTTTCGCGCGCGGCTTCGCGGGCCACGTCCAGCGCCGCATGGAACGGCAAAATCAAGGGGCAGGCCTCACTGATGCGCAGGCGCGAGCGCACTTCGACGCCGACTTTCTCAAGACCCGCAATTTCTTCGAACAGCTTGGCCGCAGACAGCACCACGCCGTTGCCGATGTAACACTTCACGCCCGCACGCATGATGCCGCTGGGGATCAGGTGCAGCGCGGTTTTGACGCCGTTGATCACCAGGGTGTGCCCGGCGTTGTGCCCGCCCTGGAAACGCACCACGCCTTGCGCGCTTTCGGTCAGCCAATCGACCAGTTTGCCCTTGCCCTCGTCGCCCCATTGGGTTCCGACCACGACGACGTTGCGACCTTTACTCATTGCCAGCTTTCATGATCATTTCCAAAACAGACTCGGATGAATCTCAAACCACTTTCACGGCCCACTGGCCGCCAGCCTGGATCAGCTCGCGGTCGCACTGGAACTCATCAACTTCGTTTTCGTGGCCTGGCAACACGCAGACCACGGTCTCGCCCTGGGCGCGCAATGCGGCGATGGCCGAGCGCAGTGCGCCGGATTCGCTCCAGGGCGCGCGGATGGCGGTATGCAGGCTGCGCGGCGCCACGGCGCCGACCAGGGCCTTGATGTCCAGGCTGAAACCCACGGCCGGCCGGTTGCGCCCGAACACCGCGCCGACCTCATCGTAACGGCCGCCGCGCACCAGGGCGTCGCTGGCGCTTTGGGCGTAGATGGCGAAACGCGCGCCGCTGTAGTAGGCGTAGCCGCGCAGGTCGGCCAGGTCGAAGCTGACTTTGGCGCCCTCCACATGGTGCGCAAGCCATTTTAAATTTGATAGCGAACTATTCAATACAGGCGAGGGAAAAAGAGACTTTTCAGCCTCAAACAGGACTTTTTCATCGCCATAGAGGTTGATCAGGGCCAGCAGGCTTTCGCGCGAGGCTTTGGGGAAGCCGCGCGTCAGCAAGGCCAGCTCGCTGGCGTCTTTGGCGGCCAGCGCGGCGTGGACTTGGGCCAGTTTGTCCGGCGCGATGTGGACGCCTGCCAGCAGGGATTTGACGATGCGCGCGTCTGCCATGTCCACGATGGGCGAGCCCAGCTTGGCCGCTTTGAGGCAGTCCAGCGCCAGCTGAAGGGCTTCGAGGTCGGCCTCCAGGCCGCTGTGGCCATAAATCTCCGCGCCGAATTGCAGCGGCTCACGCGTGGCATGCGGCTTGTCGGGGCGGGTGTGCAGCACCGGGCCGCAATAACACAGGCGGGCCACGCCCTGGCGGTTGAGCAGATGGGCGTCGATGCGGGCGACTTGCGGCGTGGTGTCGGCGCGCAGGCCCATCATGCGGCCAGACAGCTGGTCGACCAGCTTGAAAGTCTGCAAATCTAGCGCCTCGCCGGTTCCGGTGAGCAGGGATTCAAGGTGCTCCAGGAGCGGCGGCATGACCAGCTCAAAGCCATAGCAGCGCGCCATGTCCAGCAGGTCTCGACGTAATTCTTCGATGTGGCGGGCCTCGGAGGGCAAGACATCGGCGATGTGATCCGGCAGGACCCAGGCTGACATGTAGTTTTTGGGGAGCTGTTAAAACCGGTATTTTACCGGGCAAAAAATCCGAGAGAGGCCAACACCGCACAGATAGCCGCACACATAGCCACATGCGTCGCAACCCACATCGGCACCGGCATCACGGCAGAGTTTGCCTGTACCGCGCCTGAAAGCCGCTCAGAGCAGAATCAGGACAAGGCCGATGCCTGCGACGATGCTGCACAAGCCGAAGAAACGGATCTGCCCGTCGCTCAATTGCTGCACCTGGGTGGCCATCTTGCGCCACTTGAGGGGCGACAAAAAAGGCAGCAGGCCTTCAAGCACCAGGGCCAGCCCCAGGCCGACCCCCAGAATCAGCCAGATGTCCTGCCCGTCCAAACTACTTCTTGCCTGCGGTTGCCGGCGCCAGCGAGCCGACATTGCCTCTGAAGGCCTTGAAGAACTCAGATGAGGACGGGTCCACCACCATCACGTCGCCCTTTTTGTTGAAGCTGCCCTTGTAGGCGTCCAGGCTGCGGTAGAACTGGGCGAACTGGGGGTCGCGGCCGAAGCCTTCGGCATAGGTGGCTGCGGCCTGGGCGTCGCCCTCGCCCTTGATTTTTTGCGCGTCGCGGTAGGCGTTGGCGATGGTGACCTCGCGCTGGCGGTCGGCATCGGCGCGGATTTTCTCGCCTTCGGCGGCGCCGGTGGAACGCAATTCGTTGGCGACGCGTTTGCGCTCGGCCTCCATGCGCCGGTAGACCGATTCGGTGATGGCGTCCACATAGTCGGCGCGGGTGATGCGCACATCGACCACGTCCACGCCCCAGGGCTTGGCGCCGCGCACTTTCTCAAGCACTTCGGCCTGCACGGCGGCGCTGATGGCTTCGCGCTTGGTGGAGAGCAGATCCTTGACAGTGTGTTTGTTGACTTCCTCCTGGAAGGCGTTGCGCACCACGCGGTTGAGCTGGTTGGCGCCCGAGGCCTCGTCCAGGCCGACATTGCGGATGTACTGCGACGGGTCGGTGATGCGCCAGCGCACGTACCAGTCGATCACCATGCGCTGCTTCTCGGCCGTGAGCATGGGCTCGGTGTCGCTGGTTTCGAGCGTCAGCAGGCGTTTGTCGATGTACGAGACATTCTGGAACGGCGGGGGCAGTTTGAAGTTCAAGCCCGGCTCGGTGATGACCTCCTTGATTTGCCCCAGGGCGTAGACCACGCCGAACTGGCGCTGGTCGACCACAAACAGCATCGAACTGGCCAATGCCAACAGCACCAGCAGCGATGAAAAAATGAATCCAAGCCTGTTCATTGTTGTTTTTCCTTGTGTTGGTTCAGCGTGAGTCACGCTCGCGCGTGCGTCCGGCGTCGCGCGCGCGAGAGTCGGTGGACGGGATGCCGGTCGGCGGCGCCGCCGGTGGCGCGGGCGGTGCAATGGAAATCGCGCCCGAATCGGGCTGGCCAGCCATTTGCATCACTTTGTCCAGCGGCAAATACAGCAGGTTCGAGCCCTGTTTGGAGTCAACCACCACCTTGGTGACGTTGCTGTAGATCTGCTGCATGGTGTCCAGGTACATGCGGTCGCGCGTGACCTGGGGGGCCTTTTGGTACTCCGCCAGCACCGACTTGAAACGCTGCGTGTCGCCGGAAGCCTGCGCGACGATGCGCGCTTTGTAGGCGTCGGATTCTTCCTTGAGCCTGGACGCCGAACCCACTGCGCGCGGGATCACGTCATTGGCGTAGGCCTGGGCTTCGTTCTTGGCGCGCTCGCGCTCCTGGCCGGCCTTGAGCACGTCATCGAACGCGGCCTGCACCTGCTCGGGCGGACGCACCCCACCCTGCTGCAAATTGATGCCGACCACTTCGATGCCGACCTTGTAGCGGTCCAGGATTTTCTGCATCAGGGTGCGCACGCGCGGCGCGATCTGGTCGCGCTCGTCGGACAGGGCGGAATCCATCTTCATCTTGCCGACCACTTCGCGCACCGCTGTCTCGGCGGCTTGCACCACGGCTTCGCTGGGGTTTTTGCTCTCGAACAAAAAGGCCCGCGCGTCGCTCAGGCGGTATTGCACGGCGAACTTGATTTCGACGATGTTTTCGTCTTCAGTCAGCATGGCGGATTCACGCAGGCCGGTCGCCTTGATGACGGTGTCGCGCCCGACATCGACCGAGCGGATTTGGGTGACGAAGATCAGCTCGTGGCGCTGGATCGGGTACGGCAGGCGCCAGTTGAAACCCGCCCCTGCGGTGGACTTGAACTTGCCGAATTGGGTGATGACGGCCTGTTGGCCCTCTTGCACGATGAAAAAGCCGGTGCCCAGCCAGATCAGGGCGACCACGGCCGCGATCAGGCCGGCGCCGATGCCGGCGCTTTTCATGTCGGGCTGGAAACCGCCGCCGTTCGATCCGCCATTGCCGCCGGGCCCGCCGCCATTGTTGGGGTTGTTGGACGGGCGACCGCCGTTTTTGACGCCGCCAAACAGTCCGCCGAGTTTTTTGTTGAAATCGCGCCAGAGTTCGTCCAGATCGGGCGGGCCCTGGTTGCCTCCTTTGTTGGGGCGGCGCTCATTGCCGACCGGCGGCGGCTGGGCTGGCTGCTGCGGCTGCACCGGCGGCTCCTCCTGGGTCGCGCCAGGCCTGGCGGGGTCAGCGCCTTTGTCGTCGCTGCGGCCCCATTTTTGATCGTTGAGGTTGAACATGCCTTTGATGCGGCCAAAGAGCCCTTGTGCAGCGGCCAAGGCCGTGGAGCCGGGTTGGAGTTTCATCGCATCGTCTCGTGTAGGTCGAAAATCATGGTAGCCGTGATTGTCAGGGAGGATTCTGTTTGCCCGATTGTGCCAAATCAAGGCGTGGCGTCTTGATTCTCAAGCGGCTGCGCGCCAGCCCGGTCTTGCGGCTGCGGCGCGGCGTCGGCCAGGGTGTTGATTACGCTGGCGAGCCTGGCGCGCAGGGCCGCCACGCCCTGGCCGTCGCGGGCGCTGACGAAAATGCGCGGTGTGGGCTTGCCATCGAGATCGAACACGTCCTCAAGTTGCAGCGGTGAACTGCTTTTTTCAAGGGCGTCAAGCTTGTTGAACACCAATATTTGCGGAATGTCGGCCGCGCCGATCTCCGCCAGCACGCGCTGCACCTGTTCGATTTGTTCAGGGAAATGGGGGTTGGCGCCATCGACCACGTGCAGCAGCAAATCGGCGTCAACCGCCTCCTGCAAAGTGGCCTGGAACGCGGCGATCAGCCCGTGCGGCAGATCGCGGATGAAACCGACCGTGTCCGAGAGGGAAACCGAACGCCCAGCCTCGCCCAGATAGAGCTGGCGCGTGGTGGTGTCGAGCGTGGCGAACAATTGGTCGGCAGCATAGGCCTTGGCCTTGACCAGGGCATTGAACAGCGTCGACTTGCCGGCATTGGTGTAGCCGACCAGTGAGATGTTGAATGCATCGCGGCGCTCGCGCTGGCGGCGCTGGGTTTGGCGCTGCTTCTTGACTTTGGCCAGACGCTCTTTGGTGCGTTTTATGTTTTCGCCGATCATGCGCCGGTCCAGCTCAATTTGCGCTTCGCCAGGGCCGCCGCGCATGCCGATGCCGCCGCTTTGGCGCTCCAGGTGCGACCAGCGGCGCACCAGGCGGGTGCTCTGGTATTGCAGGCGCGCCAGCTCCACTTGCAGTTTGCCTTCGTGGCTGCGCGCGCGCTGGCCAAAAATCTCCAGAATCAGGAGCGTGCGGTCGTTGACCGGCAGTTCCATGTGGCGCTCAAGATTGCGCTGCTGGGCCGGGCTCAAGGATTGGTCAAACAGCACTTCGGTGGCGCCATGCTGGGCTGCCAGCAGCTTGATTTCATCGGCCTTGCCGCTGCCGACAAACAGGGCTGCGTCGGGCGCCTTGCGTTTGCAGCTGACGCGCGCGACCGGCGTCAACCCGGCGGTTTGCGCCAACAGGCCCAGCTCTTCGAGCCCGGCGTCATAATTTGGCAGACCCAAATCGACTCCGACCAAAATGGTCGGCGCGGACTGGCGTGCGGAAACATAGGCCAAAAGCGGGTCAGGCGCCAGCGGCTGGTTCGCCACCTTCAGTGGTCGCGAAATTGACGGCTCGCCCCGGCACGATGGTTGAAATGGCGTGTTTGTAAACCATTTGGGTCACGGTGTTGCGCAACAGCACGACGTACTGGTCGAATGATTCAATTTGCCCTTGCAACTTGATGCCATTGACAAGGTAGATGGAGACCGGAACATGCTCGCGGCGCAAAGCGTTGAGGAAGGGGTCTTGCAAAAGCTGGCCTTTGTTGTTCACGATATTCTCCGTGTTTTAGAAAAATTTGGAAGCCCAAACGATATCACAGCAATGCGCGGGTTTTGCTTGCCTGTGGCGCATTCCCACAATAAAGTGCGTGGCAATGCGCGCTTGCGCGATTCAGCCGTCCTTGTCGACAAACGGATTGCGCGAAGTTTTCATCTCGATGCGCATGGGCGTGCCGACCAGGTCGAACTCCTTGCGAAATCGCCCTTCCAGAAAACGTTTGTAAGCATCTGTCACGTGTTCGAGCGAATTGCCGTGGATGATGATGACCGGCGGGTTCATGCCCCCTTGGTGGGCGTAACGCAGCTTGGGGCGGTACATGCCGGCGCGTTTGGGGCTCTGGAACTGGACGGCTTCAAGCAGGAGGCGCGTCAACACTGGCGTGGACATCTTGATGTTGGCCGCCTTGTAGGCCTGGGCGATGGACGCCCACAGCGGCCCCAGGCCCTGGCGTTTTTGCGCGGAAATCAGGTGCATGGCCGCGAATTTCAAAAACGGCAAGCGGGTCTCGATGGAACGCTTGACCAGTTCGCGCTGGTACTCGTCGATGGCATCCCATTTGTTGATCGCCAGCACCACGGCGCGGCCGCTCTCAAGAATGTAGCCGGCGATATGCGCATCCTGGTCGGTCACGCCCTGCGTCGCGTCGATCAAGAGCAGCACCACGCTGGCGGATTCAATCGCCTGCAAGGTCTTGACCACTGAAAATTTCTCGATGGCTTCAAACACCTTGCCCTTGCGGCGCAAGCCCGCCGTGTCGATCAGCTCAAAACGCTGGCCGTTGCGCTCAAACGGCACCGAGATCGCGTCACGCGTGGTGCCAGGCAGGTCGAACGCCACCAGGCGCTCTTCACCCAGCCATGTGTTGATGAGGGTGGATTTGCCCACATTGGGGCGTCCGGCGACGGCCAGCTTGATGACGCCGGGGTCGGCATCTGCTTCGGCCCCGTCCTCTTCGGACAAACCCAGGGGCTCCAGCGCAAGTTCCACCAGATCGCGGATGCCCTGGCCGTGCGCGGCGGAAATCGGGTAGACCTCGCCCAAGCCCAGCTCAAAAAACTCTACCAGTTGCGCGCCGGCCTGCATGCCTTCGGCCTTGTTGGCCGTCAAGACACAGGGCTTGCCCAGGCGGCGCAGGTATTTGGCGATCTCATGGTCTTGCGCGGAAATCCCCTCGCGCGCATCGACCACAAAAATCACGACGTCGGCCTCCGCCACGGCCTGGCGCGTCTGCTTGGCCATTTCCTTGAAGATGCCGCTGTGCGCGTCGGGCTCAAAGCCGCCGGTGTCGATCACAATGAATTCGTGTTTGCCCTGGCGGCCGTTGCCGTAGTGGCGGTCGCGCGTCAGGCCGGCGAAATCGGCGACGATGGCGTCGCGGGTTTTCGTCAGCCGGTTGAACAGCGTTGATTTGCCCACGTTGGGGCGGCCGACAAGGGCCAAAACAGGTTTCATGGGCTTGCGGGATGCCTGTTCAGCGATTCGGCTTTGGGGAAATCATTCAGGCCTGAAGCCGAAAACGCCACCGCTGCGGGTCACAACCACAAGCGTGTCGCCAGCCAGCACAGGCGCTGCTGCGATGGCCGAGCCATCGGTGGCGATGCGGTTCAAGGGCGAGCCGTCTTCACGCGAGATCAAATGCACGATGCCGGTGCTGTCGCCAACGGCGACCGAACGCCCGGCCGCCAGAGGCGCCGTCAGGCCACGGTATTTGAGGCGCTCAGACGCCCAGGCCTGTTCGCCCGTGGCGCGTTGCCAGGCGATGACTTTGCCGTCGCTCTCGACGCCGAAGACCATGCGCTCGTTGCCGTGAACGCCTTCCGAGCCGGATGCCGGTTTGACCCAGGCGACCGTGCCGCGGGCGGCGTCAACACAGCCCAACGCCGCCTGAAAAGCCCTGACACAAACCGAGTCGCCTTCACGGCTGACATGGGCGACCAGATCCACCAGGCGTTCAATTTCATTGGTTCCCCTGGGCGTGGCGATGGGCGCCTCCCACCGGCTGCTGCCATTTTGCGGGTTCATGCCGACCAGACGGCCTGACAGACCCACCACCAGGGTATCCCCAACGGCCAGCATCACGCCTGCCTGGCGCAACACCAGTGGGTCGCCCGGCCTGGCCTGGGTCCAGAGCTTTCGCCCCGACAAGGCGTCATAGGCGCTGACGGAGCGATCCGCCGACAGAACGAACACCCGCTCGCCCGCGACCAGCGGGGCGGTGAAGCTCTGCGCGGTGAGCCGCTGGCGCCAGACTTCGCGCCCCGCGTCCAGCACCACCAACTCGTTGCTTCGGGTCACCACGGCCGCATACCGGCCGTCGCTGCCCACACCAGACGCCAGCGGCACGCCCAAGGCGGCACGCCAGATGTCGCCGCCGGTGCGGGCGTCTATCGCCTGCACCATGCCGTCGCCGCTGGCCAGGGTGATGGCATTGCCATTCACCTTCACGTCAAGCGGAAAATTGACAGGGCCGATTTTGACGTTCCAGGCCTGGCGAACGCCGATCAGGGCTGCATTCGGCCCCAATTCCGCCGGTTTGGGTTGCTCCACGCCAGCGCAACCCAGCAGGCTCAAGACGCAAATCGCCGATGCGGCCGAGGCCAGCAGGCGTTGCAGTTCGGACTTGATGCTCACTTTTTCACTTCCGCGCCGGATGCAGCGACTTCAGGTTTGGGGTTGACGCCCAGCGCGTTGAGTTTGACCTCTACCAGGCGGCGGTACTCGGCGCGCTCGTCGAACGTTTTATAGGCTTTTTCATATTCGCTGCGGGCTTCGGCCCGCTTGCCCTGCAAGGAATAGACATCGCCTTTCCGGTCGGCCACCAATGCCGCGTATTCGGCGGGGTAAGCGCCTGAAAGCTGGGCCAGGGCGTCATCGTAGGCCTTGGCATCGATCAGCACGCTGGCCAGACGAAGTTTGGCGATGGCCCGATAACCGTCATCGGAGGACTTGTCCGCCACCCAGCCCAAAGCCGCCTTGGCCTCGTCTTTTTTGCCGGCTTCGAAATAGGCTTTGGCGACCAGCAGACCGGCTTGCTGCGCATACGTGGTGTTGGGAAACTTGTCTTTCATGTCGGCAAAGACGCGATCAATTCTGGATGCGTCGCCTGCCTTCACCACGCGCTCGACCTCGTCGTACATGGCCGAAGCCTGGGACGCCTGGCTGGTCTGCCAGCGCTGGAACAGATTCCAGCCGGCGAAAGCGCCGAGAACCAGGATCAGGGCCCAGGTGATGAGATTGCCGTACTGCTTCCAGAAATGTTTGAGCTGGTCAAGTTGCTCTTGTTCTTCGAGATCGAGGTGATTTGCCATGAATTTGAAAGGTTAGGTGCGCGATTGTAGGGTGCCGATCCAGCCAGGGACATTGGCCAGCGGCTGCCTCAACTGCGCCGCGTCCGCGTCGCGCAGCGATTTGACCGTGACAGAATCACTGGCCAGCTCATCGACGCCGAAAACCAGCGCGAAACGCGCGCCGCTGGCGTCCGCCCGTTTGAACTGGGACTTCATGCTGCCCATGCCCTCGGCGCCACTTGCATGCATTTGCACGCTAAGCCCGCCGGCCCGAAGCGCCTGAATGGTTTTCAAGGCAGTTGGCAGCGCGGCCGGGTCGGGGATGATCGCGTAGGCGTCAAGCGCAGCGGCGGCGACCGGCACACCCTGCTCCTTGACAAGTTCCAGGACGCGTTCTACGCCCAGCGCCCAACCCACCGCCGGGGCGGGTTTGCCGCCCATCTGCGCCATGAGGTCGTCATAGCGGCCGCCTGCGCAAATGGTGCCCTGCGCGCCAAGGCCGGTGGTGATGAACTCGAACACGGTCAGGTTGTAATAGTCCATGCCTCGAACCAGGCGAGGATTGATGCTGTAGGCGATGCTATTGGACTGCAGGATCGCCTGCACGGTTTTGAAGTGGGCCAGGGATGCGTCGCCCAGAAAATCGAGGAGTTTCGGCGCCGATTCGACAATTGCCTGCATTGCCGGGTTTTTGGTGTCCAGGATGCGAAGCGGGTTGCTGTGCAGGCGACGGCGTGCGTCTTCGTCCAGGGCGTCAAGATGGCGCTCAAAATGGGAAATCAGCGCCGCGCGGTGCAGTTTGCGCTCTGCGGGCTGTCCCAGGCTGTTGAGCTCCAGGCGGATGTTTTCAAAACCCAGTTCCTTCCACAGGTTGTCGGCCAGCAAAATCAACTCGGCATCAATTTCCGCGCCGCCAAAACCGAGGGCTTCCGCGCCGATCTGGTGGAACTGCCGGTAGCGCCCGCGTTGGGGACGCTCGTGGCGGAACATGGGGCCCATGTAATAGAGGCGCTTGGCGCCGTCGTACAGCAAGGAATGCTCAATCACGGCGCGAACGACCCCGGCCGTGTTTTCGGGCCGCAATGTAAGTGCCTCGCCGTTGAGCCGGTCGTCGAACGAATACATCTCTTTTTCGACGATGTCGGTCACTTCGCCCAAGCCCCTCACGAACAGGGCCGTCGGCTCGACGATGGGTGTGCGGATGTTGCGGTAGGCGTAACGCGCCATAAGGTCGCGGACCTTGGCTTCGAGCCATTCCCAACGGGCGGAGTCAGGCGGCAGGATGTCGTTCATGCCCTTGACTGCGGTCAACTTCTCCATCTTCACCGGGCTTGATTTTTCCGCTTTGGCGACGCTCGTTGGCTCTGGCATGGTCACAATCAAACCGTCTCGGCGGCGCGTGCGCCAAACCGTTTTTCGATGTAGTTTTCCACGACTTGCTGGAAATCGGCAGCGATGTTGTCGCCGCGCAAAGTCGTGCTTTTTTCGCCGTCAATGTAGATCGGCGCGGCCGGCGCTTCGCCGGTGCCAGGCAGGCTGATGCCGATGTCGGCATGTTTGCTCTCCCCCGGCCCGTTCACGATGCAGCCCATGACGGCCACTTTGAGCGCCTCGACGCCAGGGTATTTTTTGCGCCAGACCGGCATTTGCGCCCTCAGAAAATCGTCAATCTGCTGGGTGAGTTCTTGAAATGTGGTGCTGGTGGTGCGGCCACAGCCGGGGCAGGCCGTCACGCTGGGCACAAATGTGCGCAAGCCCAGGGATTGCAGGATTTCCGAGGCGATGACCACTTCCTGGGTGCGGGCCTCGCCCGGCGCCGGCGTCAACGACACCCGAATCGTGTCGCCTATGCCCTCCTGCAGCAAGATCGACAAGGCGGTGGCCGACGCGACCGTGCCTTTGGTTCCCATGCCGGCCTCGGTCAAGCCAAGATGCAGGGGATGGTCGGTGCGCCTGGCCAATTCGCGGTAGACCGAAATCAGGTCTTGAACCCCGCTGACCTTGCAGGACAGGATGATCTGGCTCGGCTTCATGCCCATTCCCTGCGCCCGGCGGGCCGATTCGATGGCCGAGGTGATCAGGGCTTCATACATCACCGGCTTGGCGTCCCAGGGCTCGGCTCGGCGGCTGTTTTCGTCCATCAGGCTGGCCAGCAACTCCTGATCCAGGCTGCCCCAATTGACGCCGATGCGCACCGGCTTGTCCCAGCGCAGCGCGGCATCGATCATTTGGCCGAATTGCCGGTCGTGTTTGTCGCCCTTTCCGACATTGCCCGGGTTGATCCGGTACTTTGACAAGGCCTGCGCGCAGGCAGGGTAATCGGTGAGCAGGCGGTGGCCGTTGTAATGGAAGTCGCCGATCAGGGGCACATCGATGCCCATGCGGTCGAGTTGCTCCCGGATGTAGGGCACGGCCTGGGCGGCCTCTGGCGTGTTGACGGTGATCCGAACCAGCTCTGATCCCGCGATGGCGAGTTCCTTGACCTGGATCGCCGTGCCGACCGCATCGACCGTATCGGTGTTGGTCATGGATTGCACCCGCACCGGCGCATCGCCGCCCACGGTGACGACACGGTTGCCCCAGGCCACCAAAGCCTGGCGCGAGCGCCTGGATCGCGGCGCCGCCGATTCAATAGGGTTGCTGGGATTCACTATCTCACCTCAAAACGGGCCACATTGTCTTTGCTGGAAGGCGTCAAGTTGAGGGGCTGGCCCCGCACTTGGACCTCCGCCATGTCGGCGCGGCCCAATACAACCCGCATTGGCAGGCGCCCGGACACGCCGAGGTTTTCCCCTTCCACCATGGTCTTGCGCAACTGGACATTGCCAATGGCATCCGTCACCTCGACCCACGACGGGCCACGGGTCTTGATCATCAAGATGCCGTCTTGAACGGCTGCCGGCGCTGCAGCCGCTTGGGCCGCCAGAGCTTGGCCCGACGTGGCTGGGGAGGCATTGACGGGCGGAACGTCTGGCACCGGCTTCGCGTCCGTTCTCAATTCCGGATTGGGAACCAGGACCGCAGCCGGCGCAGGCAGCGCCAACTGGGTCGCAACGTCTTCCACGCGGATAGCCCCCGCTTCGGTTGAAATTTTTGCCGGCAACGCCGGTAATGCCTGCGAGGCCACCGCAGCGGGCGGCAAAACTGCGCCCGGGGAATTGCCCAGCCCCAGGGCGCTCTGCTGGATTGAGGGCAGCAGCATCAAAACCAGGGTGGCGGCCGCCAGGGCCAGCACCGCCATCACCCAGGGTTTGGACAACTGCTCCCAAACCGGTTTCTTGACGCCGGGCGCCGAGGGGCGAAACGAGGCATTGATGCTGCGGCCTTGCGCGCCAAGTGTCGGCAGCGCCAGTTGGGGCAAGGCGTCCAGAACCGGCCCGGCGTCGATTTTCAGAGTGCGGCACACGCTGGCCGCGAGCGCCCGGGCGAACACTGCATCCGGCAGCAAATCGACACGGTCCGCTTCGAGCGCTTCAAGCTTTTTGACCGGTACCTTCAAGGCGACGGACATGGCGCTAATGTGCAAGCCGGCGGCTTCGCGGGCTTGCCTGATCAAGGCGCCAGCGCTGGGCCGGCCTCCAAAATCCGCCTGCTCATTCATCAAAAGCACCCCGGTCGAACGCGGCCAGTTCACGCGACTGGGCGAAGCGCTTTCTGAGCTGGCTGGCCAACTGTTGCACCGCATCGCGGTTTTCCATGCGCCGCTCCACCTTGATGCCCAGCCACAAAGACTCTGCATTGGCCAGTTCGCTGTTGTTGATGCGCCGCGCGTAAAACTGGGCCCGGGCAAATTCGCCGCGCTGGTACATCAGGCTGGCCAGGTTGTAGCCGGTGATCGGGTTGCCCGGCTCCAGCTCATAGGATCGCTGCAGGCTCTGCTCAGCTTCAGGGCGCTGGCCCGCCCTCACCTGGCAGAGGCCCTGGGCCATCCAGGACTTGGCCCGGCCCGCATATTGCGGCGCGGCAATGGCTTGCGCCAGTGCCGTCTGCGACTCGGGGTAACGCGCTTGCTGGCACAACATCCAGCCGTAGTTGTGCAAAATATTGGGATCGCGCGGACTGATCGCCAAGGCGCGCCGAAAACTGTCTTCAGCCAGCCGGGCGTCGCCCAGGCGCATATAGATCAGGCCGCGCAGATTGAAGGCGTCAGCGAAATTCGGGTCGGCGGCGAGGGACTGTTTCAATTCATCCAGCGCGACATTGGTCTGCCCTTGCTCGAAATACCCCACGGCCAGTTCCAGCCGGAGGCGCGCCCGTTTGCGCACGTCGGTCTCGTCAGACTCGGTGACGATGTCGGTGTGCGGCGAGCCGGGGCCGCTGTCGGACTTGGAGGCGCATGCGCTCAGGCCGGCGGCCACCCAGGCCAAAGCCAGGGCCGCGCCCGCAAACAAAATCCAGCGTCGAAACTGCAAGCCGCCCGTCGTCTTCATCAACATATATTCAATGCTCCTGCGCCTGGTTGGCCATTGCCGCGATTGGCTTGATCATCACCGTGCGCCTGCGCGCCATGCGGTCTTCGACGCCGGTTCTGTCTTTGACATCGCCCGCCAGTTGGCCACAGGCCGCGTCAATGTCGTCACCACGGGTTTTTCGAACCGTCGTGACAATGCCCGCCGCGCTGAGCATTTTGGCAAATTCGTCGACCCGCCCGGCCGGCGACCGTGTCAGGCCGGATGCCGGAAAGGGATTGAACGGAATCAGGTTGAACTTGCCCCAGACGCCGCCGGTCGCGTGCTGCCGCAACAGTTCGATCAACTGGCGCGCGTGCTCCGGCTGGTCATTGACGCCATCGAGCATGCAGTATTCAAAGGTGATGAAATCCCGGGGCGCATGCGCCAGATACCGGTTGCAGGCGTCCATCAATTCGGCGATGGGGTATTTTTTGTTCAGCGGCACGAGGTCGTCACGCAATTCGTCATTGGGCGCATGCAGGGACACCGCCAGGGCCACCGGGCAATCTTGCCCGAGCCGGTCGATCATCGGAACCACGCCGGAAGTTGACACCGTCACGCGCCGGCGCGACAGGCCGTAACCGTGGTCGTCGAGCATGATTCTGAGCGCTGGCACCAGAGCCGAATAGTTCTGCAAAGGCTCGCCCATGCCCATCATCACCACGTTGGAGACGACGCGGCCGGCACGGCCCAGGTGCTTGCGCAAAAAATGCTCGGCAAACCACAATTGGGCAATGATCTCGCCGGTGCCCAGGTTACGGCTGAAGCCCTGGTGCCCGGTCGAGCAAAAGCGGCAACCCACGGCACAACCGGCCTGCGATGAAATGCACAGGGTGCCGCGGTCGGACTCGGGAATGAAGACGGTCTCGATGGCGTTTCCGCCGCCGACGTCAAACAGCCATTTGATGGTGCCGTCTTTCGAGATGTGCTGCGCACTGAGCGGTAGCGGCTTGACCTGCGCGGCGCCCTTGAGTTTTTGGCGCAGGGACAGAGCCAGGTCGCTCATCTCATCCGGGTTCGACACGCCGCGCTGGTGGATCCAGCGAAATAGCTGCCTGGCCCTGAAACGCTTCTCCCCCAGGCCATCACAAAACGTGGCCAAACCATCAAGATCAAAATCGAGCAGGTTGGCCGTCATTGGGGGAGTTATGCCAAAGGCATCAACGTGAATAAACGTTCATGCCGGGGAAAAAGAACGCGATTTCAACGGCGGCGGTTTCAGCGGCGTCGGAGCCATGAACCGCGTTGGCGTCGATGCTGTCGGCAAAATCGGCGCGGATGGTGCCGGGTGCGGCTTTTTTGGGATCCGTCGCGCCCATCAGGTCGCGGTTTTTCAGGATGGCGCCTTCGCCCTCCAGGGCTTGGATCATCACCGGGCCGGAGATCATGAACGCGACCAGATCCTTGAAGAAAGGACGGTCTTTGTGAACGGCGTAAAACGCCTGGGCCTCACCCAGGGACAAATGCGCCATGCGGGCGGCGATCACCTTGAGGCCGGCAGCTTCAAAACGGGCGTAAATCTTGCCGATGACGTTTTTTGCGACGGCGTCGGGCTTGATGATGGAGAGGGTGCGTTCGATTGCCATGAAATATTCCTGAGCTTGAAGTTTTATAGATCATTGCCCAATGGGCAAAGCCGCTTATTTTAACCTGCCAGCCGCCTCAAATGCGAACGCCGGGCGAAATGGCCTCGGGCTTGCCGACGCTTTGCCTTTGCACTATTTGCCGGCCTCAGCGCCCCCTGCCGCCACGGCCTCTGCTGCTGCCACCGCCGCCCATGCCACTGCCGCCAAAATTGCCGCCGCCGCCGCCCCGACGTTGCCCCTGGCCCTGGCCTTGGCGCTGGCGTGTGAAACTGTCAGCGCCGATGTAACCAAAAGCGGTTTTCATCGGATCGGGCTGGGCATCCGCCCCCTGGCGGCCGTCGCGCAGGACCGGGTTGACCCGGTCGCCACGCTGCTGGTTCCGCCCGGAATTGCCGGGCATGGCGTTGCCTTGGCCAAAGCCTGCCGGGCCGCCCGCCGGGCCACCGCGTTGTCCATTGCGCTGACCGTCTCGCTGACCGTCTCGCTGGCCGTTGTGCGGCTGACCGTCGCGCGCTCCGTTGCCACGTGGCCCGCCCGCGCGCCCGCCGCGCCCCCGGTTGCGTCCATTTGGCGCCCGGTTGTCCATGCCATCGCCGCCGCCTGGGCCGCGCTCCGTCCTTTGGCCGGGTTCCTGGCCCGCACCCGCACGGTCGTCCCGCGAGTCCGCGCCGCGCGAACCGGCGACTTTTTGCAACCCACGGATGTCGGCGTCGTCAAGCTCCATCCAGGCTCCGCGCTTCAAACCCCTGGGCAACACCATGGCGCCGTAACGGATTCGAATCAGCCGGCTGACCGCATGGCCCACCGCTTCGAGCATGCGCCGCACCTCGCGGTTGCGGCCTTCCGAAATGGTGACGCGGTACCAGCAGTTGGAGCCCTCGCCGCCGCCGTCTTCAATCGAGCCGAACTGGGCCATGCCGTCGTCGAGCCTGACGCCATCCAGCAACTTCTGCTTTTCTTCCTTGTTCAGGCTGCCCAGCACCCGAACCGCATATTCGCGCTCCAGGCCGAAGCGCGGGTGCATCAGGTTGTTGGCCAGCTCGCCGGAGCTGGTAAACAGCAACAAGCCCTCGGTGTTCAAATCAAGCCGACCGACCGACTGCCACTTGCCCTGGTGCAACTTGGGCAGGCGCCGGAACACCGTGGGGCGGTTCTGCGGGTCGTCATTGGTGACGACCTCGCCCACTGGCTTGTGGTAGGCGATGACGCGCGCGGGCGGCGGGTCGATGCGAAAGCGGATCGGCTTGCCATTGACCTTGACGTGGTCGCCAAACTGGATGCGCTGCCCGATGTGGGCCGGCTCGTTGTTGACGGTGATGCGCCCTTCCATGATGAGCTGCTCCATCTCCAGACGCGAACCCATGCCGGACTGGGCCAGCACCTTGTGCAGTTTGGGGGCTTCTTGCATGGGCGCGAGCACGCGTTTGGGCGGTGCGATTTCGGGACCGTCCTGCTCGGCGTCAAATTGGCCCGACACCACTTCGTCGAACCGGTTGACCAGGCGCTGGGGCGGGGGCGTTGCCGCTGGCGCTGACATTGGTACCGGCGTTGGCGCCGTGGCATCCAGAGTCGCGGCAGCCAGATCCGTGGCGTGGGTTGGCAATTCGTTTGCTACATTTTTACTAGCTAACAATTCAATACCCGCGAGGGAAATCCCCTGTTTTTCTTCCTCAATCGGGTCATTGGGCTGATTTGAGCCGCTTTGGGTGTCGTTGGTCATATGGCGTTTCCACTGCTTAGGGAATATTCCCTGACTGAACCTGGCGACCCAGCTTGGCCGGCATGTGTTTGCGGGAGGCCGTCGCTGGCGGAATGCGCCTCTGAAGACACTCCGGATGGCGCCTCGAATTGGATTACTGCAGGCGAATCCACTGGCCCATCCAGTCCGGCCAGCGATTGCAAGACGTCGATTTGCTGCGCCGGGTTGTCCAGCGCGGGCAGTTGGTCGAGCGATTCAATGCCCAGATCATCCAGAAAATGCCGGGTCGTCGCGAACAAGGCCGGGCGGCCCACAGTCTCGCGGTGGCCGATCACCTCAACCCAGCCGCGGTCTTCCAGTTGTTTGATGATCATCGAATTGATCGTCACGCCACGAATGTCTTCCATGTCGCCGCGCGTCACCGGCTGGCGGTAGGCGATGATGGCCAGCGTCTCAAGCGTCGCGCGCGTGTAGCGGGGTGGCTTTTCAGGGTGCAGGCGGTCCAGGTATTGGCGCATTTCGGGGCGGCTCTGAAACCGCCAGCCACTTCCCACGCTGACCAGTTCAGCGCCGCGTTGGGCCCAATCGAGCTGGATCTCGGCGAGCAGGGTTTTAAGGGTGTCCAGGCCCAACTCGTTGTCGAACAGGGTTCGCATGTCGCGCACGGGCATGGGCATTTGCGCGCAAATCAGGGCAGTTTCAAGGATGCGTTTGGCGTCCACCGTGTTCATGGTCTGGCGTTTTCCGGCAAAGGCACTGTCGAAGTGCGATATCTGGGTGATTCAATACGGGCGCTGGGGTCGCGACGTTTCGTCGCGGTGCGCGCGCCAGGCAGGTGTGCCATGGCATTGGCCTGTCAGCCATCAGGCCCGATTGTAGCTCAGGTCCGAAGCCGCCAAAGCGTCCGCCAGGTCTGGTGGCAAGCCTGATTCAAACACCATATCCTGGCCCGTCTCAGGATGGCTGAAGGCCAGGCGCCAGGCGTGAAGGGCCTGGCGCCGCAGGCTGGCCAGCGCCGCGCCGCCATAGACCGGGTCGGCGGCGAGCGGGTAGCCGATCCAGGCCATGTGAACCCGGATTTGATGGGTGCGTCCGGTGTGCAAGGTGCAGCGCACCAGGCTCGCGGCGGCGTTGCTTGCCAGCAGGTTGACCGTGGTCCGGGCCGCCTTGCCCGCATGCTGGCTCAAATCGACCACGGCCATGCGCAGGCGGTTGCGCGGGTCGCGCCCTATTGGCGCGTCCACCTCGCGCGTGGCGGGCCCTGCCCAGGGCTTGCTTGAAATGGCCAGGTATTGGCGGCTCACCTCGCGCGCCGCGATCAATTTGACCAGGGCGTCCATCACCGGGCGGGTGCGCGCCACCACCATCAGGCCGCTGGTGTCCTTGTCCAGCCGGTGGACGATGCCCGCGCGGGGCAAAAACGCCACGGCCGGATCAAACGCCAGCAAGCCGTTAAGCAGGGTGCCGCTCCAGTTGCCCGGCGCCGGGTGAACCACCAGGCCCGCCGGTTTGTTGACCACCAGCAAATGGGCGTCCTGGAAAACAATGTCCAGTGCGATGGGTTCAGGCTTGAAGGCCTGGCTCTGCGGCGTGGGGCGCAGCTCGATGCTGCCCAGGTCGCCGGCCTTGACCCTGGCCGACGCCTTGGTCAGGGCCGCGCCATGCAGGCGCACTGCGCCGGCCTCGATGAGCTGCTGCAAATAACTGCGCGAAAACTCCGGCACCAGGTCGACCAGGGCGTGATCCAGGCGTTTGCCGTGTTGCGCGGGCAAGACCAGGAGCGGGCGCAACTCGAATTCGGGGGCCAGATCCGCGCCCTCCTCCGGATCGTGGGCGATCGCGTCGCCCGATACAATTGATGCCGATTGATTCAAGAAGGTTGTTTGAAATGCGCAATGTCAAATTATCGTTTGTTTATGCCCTGGCAATGGCCGCCGGCGCTGCGCTGTTCACGGGATGCTCGTCGGTGGAGGTGGACAAGACGGCTGGCATGAGCCCCAACAAGATTTATGCGGAAGCCAAAGACGAGATGAGCTCTGGCGCCTACGACAAGGCTGTGACCCTGCTTGAAAAGCTCGAAGGCCGCGCCGCCGGCACGCCGCTGGCCCAACAGGCGCAACTGGACAAGGCTTACGCCCGCTACAAAGCCAACGAGCCGGCTGAGGCGCTGGCCGCGCTGGACCGCTTCATGAAGCAGCACCCCGCCAGCACCGCGATCGACTACGCCCTGTACCTGAAGGGAATCATCAATTTCAATGACGATCTGGGCCTGTTCTCCTTCGTCACGCGCCAGGATATCTCGGAGCGCGACCAAAGGGCCGCCAAGGAGTCGTTTGAGGCCTTCAAGGAACTGGTGACGCGTTTTCCGGATTCGCGTTACGCCCCGGATGCGCGCCAGCGCATGACCTACATCGTGAATTCGCTGGCGCAGTACGAGGTGCACGTGGCGCGTTATTACTACCGCCGGGGCGCTTACGTGGCCGCGATCAACCGCGCGCAGACGGCGCTGGCCGAATACCGCGCCGTGCCCGCGCTGGAAGAGGCGCTTTTCATCACCTACAAATCCTACGACGCCTTGGGGCTGGCGGATTTGCGCGATGACGCCAAACGCATCCTCGAGAAGAATTACCCGCAAAGCGAATTCATCACCCGCGGCTTCAAGGCGGCGTCTGATCCCTGGTGGAAAATTTGGTGAGCCCGTTCAGGGCCTGCAAGAACTCGGGCTCGGAATTCAATTTCTTCATGGGTGGCAGCGCGGCCAGCAAGCGCCGCCCGTAACCCATGCTGACCAGGCGGGGGTCGCACACCACCAGCAGGCCATGGTCGGATTCGCGGCGGATCAGGCGCCCCGCGCCTTGCTTGAGCGCCACGGCCGCTTCGGGCAGAAAATAGTCGTTGAAGGGGCTTCGGCCGAGTTGCTCCAGGCGGCCCGAACGCGCTTCAACCAACGGATCGTTGGGTGGCGGAAACGGCAATTTGTCGATCACAACCATCTGCAAAGCGTCCCCCGGCACGTCCACGCCCTCCCAAAACGAGGCCGAGGCCACCAAAATGCAGCCCGCTTGCCCGCCTGTGGCCCCGTTGCGAAAACGCTCCAGCAATTCGCGTTTGGGCGCCTGGCCCTGCACCAGGATGTCCATCTGCCCGGATTCGCCAAAATGCAGTTGCAGGGCCTCGCTGACAGTACGTAACGCGCGCAAAGTGGTCGTCAACACCAGGGTGCGCCCGCCAAGGATGGACGCGGCCCGGGCAACCAGCGCCGCCACTTCGGCGCTGTGCTGCGGCTCCCCCGGTTTGGGGAAATTGCGTGGCACGTAAACCCCGGCCTGGGACGGATAGTCGAACGGGCTGCCAACCTTGAGGATTTCGGCGTCTTGCAGGCCGCAAGGTTCGGTGAACCATTTCAAACGGGCGTCGTCGCCCAAGGTGGCCGAGGTGAAAACCCAGGCGCGTTTCACAGGATCGGCCTCGTTGACCTTCAGGAGTTTGTCCTGGACCGAGTTGGCGATGTCCAGCGGCGACTCGACCAGGCGCAGTTGCGCGCCGACATCGAGCCAGCGTACTGCCCCCGGCGCGCCGGGCTGTGTGAACAATTCCAGCTTTTCCGCGATGTCGGCGGCGCGCTCCATCAGCCGGGCGAAGTCCGGCGCCATCTCGATGACGCCTTCGAGCGCCGCGACAGCCTGGGCGCTGGCAGCCTTAACCCCTTCAAGGGCTACGCGCCAGGCGTCTTCGTTGACGCCATCTGGCGCGAAGCCGGTCCAGCGCAGTTTGGCGCCGGGGTAGGACTTTTCGAGCACCAGGCGCAATTCGCGGGCCGCCGTCTCCAGAGCGGAGGCTACCCCGTGCCAATCGACCAAGCCGCGCGCGAATGTCAGCCCGCCGGCCAGCAGGTCTCGCGCAAAATCGAGCAACTGCCCGGTGGTCAGGGTCTTGCCCAGAAACTGCACGCCAATCTCGTTGAGTTGATGCGCTTCATCAAAAATCACCGTGTTGACCGAGGGCAGCAACTCGGCCACGCCGGATTCACGCACCGCCATGTCGGCAAAAAACAGATGGTGGTTGATCACCACCACGTCGGCTGCCATGGCCTCGCGGCGCGCCAGGTTGACGTGGCAGGCGCGAAATTGCGGGCACTGCGAACCCAGGCAGTTCTCCCGGGTCGAGGTCACCAGGGGAATCACGGCCGAGCGTTCATCCAGCCCTGGCAATTCCGCCAAATCGCCCGCATACGTGGTGTGCGACCATTTCTCGATGGCCGCCAGCGTGCGCGCTGCAAAACGGTCATTGGCTCCAAGCTCCTGGCGCGCGATCTCCAGCCGGTAGAGGCACAAATAACTCGCACGCCCCTTGAGCAAGGCGGTGCGCACGGGCAGGCCCAAGGCTTTGACCAGCAGGGGCAAGTCGCGCCCGAACAGCTGGTCTTGCAGATTTTTGGTCGCCGTCGACAACAGCACCCTCTCGCCGCTCAACAGCGCCGGCACCAGGTAAGAAAACGTCTTGCCCACGCCGGTGCCCGCTTCCACCACCAGGACGCCGCCGTCTTCGACTGTGCGGGCGATGGCCACAGCCATTTCGGTCTGCTCCGGGCGCGGGCGGAATTCTTCCAGCAGCTGGCCCAGGCGGCTGCCGGGCTCAAAGGCCTCGCGAACAATGTCCTGCAAACTCATCGCTGAATCATCGCTCAGGCCGGCTCATCGGGCGTGAGTTCGCGCTCGATGCGCTGCATCTCGTCGCGCAGGGCCAGGCGGCGTTTTTTCAGGCGTCGCATCATCAACTCGTCCAGCGGCGTCTCCAGGCTGGCGCGGTCGATCAAGGCGTCCAGATCGGCATGCGCCATGCGCAGCTCGATCAGCCGGCGGCTTTTTGAATGTAGGTTGGTGTCCAAGAAAACTCTAAGGGAAAGTGCCCGGTGCTGCTGGGCTGGTTGAATGCCTGACTTGGTTCGATAATACGTCTTTCAACCGGCTTGATTGAGGATATTGCTGTTCAGGCAATGCACCATGTACAAAGGTTATCGACTCACCGCGTCCACCGGCATCCACAAGGGCGACCGTGAATACCAGCAGGACCAGGTCGCCTTGCTGAACCACCCGCGTGTCAATGGCTGCATCCTGGCCATCGTCGCCGACGGCATGGGCGGACGCAGCGGCGGGCGCAAGGCGTCTGACCAGGTCATGCTGACCACGCGCCAGCTGTTCGAGCGTTATTCCCCCGAGTCAGACGACGCCGCCGCCATGCTGATGCAACTGGTGCAAGAGGCGCATGTGGTGATCAAATTGACGGCCATTTCGTCCGAGGAGGAGCCGCACAGCACGGTCGCGGCTTTTTTGATCAACCCCGGCGGCGACTGCCATTGGGTGCATACCGGTGATTCGCGGGTTTACCATTTCCACGGCGCCAAATTTGTCAAGCGCACCATGGACCATTCCTATGTGCAGACGCTGGTGAACCGGGGCGAGATTTCCGAGGAAGAAGCCAACGTCCACCCCCAGTCCAACATCCTGATGGGCTGCCTGGGCACCGACAGCGACCCGCCGGTTGACGTCCATTTCATCCCCAAACTCCGCGCGGGCGACGCCTTGATGGCTTGCAGCGACGGCGTCTGGCATTATTTCAACAACAGTGAAATCGGCTCGGTCCTGTCCACCTTGACGGCCCGCGAGGCTACCGAATTTTTGATTGAAAAAGCGCGCAGCCGCGGCAAGGGTTCGGGCGACAACCTGTCCTTGGTGATCGTCAAGCTGGAGCCTTTGGGGTCGTAGCAAGGACCGACTCCCGGCACATAGGGCGGCCTCAAGGCGGGTTTGGCGGGTTTGCCGTATTTGGCGGGCCCTTCAATGGCGGCTTTTGCTGCTCGGCCAGGCGTTTTTGCCTTTGCGCTTCTCGCTGCGCGGCCTCCACCTGTTTTGCTTCGTATTTTCTTTTCTCGGCGGGCGCGGCCGCCGCGCGCGCGGCGCGGTCCGCCCTGGATTGCCCGCTGGTTAGCAGGCGCTCCTCATTCTCTTTGACGCGCTCGGGCGCTTCACGCGCCTCTGCCGCTTTGGCGGCGGCCTTTTCGTCAAACAGGCGCTGGCGCTCTTGCTGGTCGGCCTGGGCCCGGACCAGCCGCTCGGCCTCGTCGTGCAGGGCCTGCGGTGAGCTTTTTTCTTCGATGCGCGACAGTTGCTCCGCGCCCTTGCGTTTGGCCTCGGCCGAGTTGACCAACAACTCCTGGCGGCGCAAATCGGCGACCAGGTCGCGCCGGACCACGCGGGCCTTTTGCAGGCAATCATTGACGGCGAATTTCTGGTAGCACCGGACCTCTTCTTGCGCGAACTGGATTTGCGCCTGGTTGCGCAGCGACTGGATGCGCGCGCGCTCGGCGTCCACCAGCGAGCCGTTCGGCTCGGGCGCCGGAGCGGGCGGCACCTGGCCCTGGGCCGCCAGGGCCAGATTCACGGCGAGGCACAAAATCATCTTTTTCATGTCAATCGAGCATCAACCAGCCTGCGCTCCAAGTCCAGATACTCGCGCGACTGCATCTCATGCAGGCGCGACGCGGTGCGGGGGAATTCGTGCGCCAGCGGGCCGTCCGTGTACAAGGCCTGGGGCTGCACTTCGGCCGACATGATGAGCTTGACGCGCCGGTCGTACAACACGTCCACCAGCCAGGTGAAACGCCGCGCCTCGGAGGCCATGCGCACCGCCATCTGGGGCACATCGCTGAGCA
>JANMVT010000185.1:0-14254 GCA_031392945.1 Rhodoferax sp.
CCTACTGCGTCATCCGATCCTATTGCGCGACCCTGCTCAAGCAAGGAGCCAATATCTTCGAGGCACTTGTCGCCACCTTCAAGGGCGCACCGCTTCTGCCAAGCTTCGGCTGAATCCAATTCGGCTTCCTAAAATTGGGCTGAGTAGTTACAGAATTTACAAAATCAATCGCGGCCTTATTGCCACCCATCCGGGACAGCAATTCAACGGTAACTACTTCATGCGGCGAAGGCATACCGTCACAAAGATTGATTTGATTTACTCCCCACCTGATAGCCGCTGAAACGGATCTTGCCCTGCTCTTGCTTCTAACAGAAATTTGCGAAATGACTGAATGACTCGACATGAACTCCAGAATCCCAAGGTATTCGCTGATAGTAGACGCGGCCAGCGCTTGTGGCTTGTTGCCAATTTGATAGTGCGGGTACATTTTCCCTATCCCTTCAAAGAGTTGGAGGTAGTGTTTTTCACAATGTTGGACACTTGTGGAAAACAATCTGCTGACGAGGGAAAAACACTTTCCCGAACTGTTTTTGAAGGGCCTCCAGCTCTCTTCGGAATCAACCATTGGGCCATTTTTCGTGAGCCAAAATATCGCCATGGCAACTGTCTAAGCCACGACAAATGTGATCCTGGTCTTTGGTAAAATTGATGTAGACACTCGACGGCCGGTATCCCCGTCGCGTCATTCAGGACGGACGATTGGCAGGCTCTGGAACTTGAAACTGATTGCAAAGTGATTCTCCAAGGAAATATTTCAGCAAAGGCATTGGGCTAAACTTATGCAGCACTGTTTTCGAAACTTTGTGCCGTCTGGACATTTGCCCATTGCAAAATGAAAATTGCAGGCTGGGTCGTTCCGTCGTCGGATGTCATCCGCTTCAATTTGGCTAGAATTCCAGGGACAAATTTCGGGGACAACGTAGGGGCTCAAGGGGGGGTAAAGGGGGATGAGAAATGGGCAAGTGATTGATATACATACCCCTCAGTCCCTTCCAGGCCCCCAATAAGAGGTTCGAATCCTCTCACCCCGACCAGTTTCCTCAACCCCATCTATCCCGTCAACCCCGCCGAGCCCACCCCAAGCCACAACGCGCCGCGCCGGGGGCCGATCCGGCAAATTCTGGCCCGCCCAAGTTTTCCCGGCGTGGGAAAAACCTGACGCTCGGCTGAAATGATTGGCCCGATGATTAGGCAAATCCCTTCTGACGTAGTACATTTTAAGGCCATGGCCGCAGTCGAATCCGCTCTTCGTGAATCTCCCTCCATCGCCCTTCCGGGGCTGGGCCGCGCGCTCATTTCTGCGGGCAAGCTCGGGCAAAAATCTGCCGAAGACATCTACCGCAAGGCCTCCACCAACCGGACCAGTTTCATCGCCGAGTTGACGGGCTCGGGCGCGGTGTCTGCGTTTGATCTGGCGCACACGATGTCGTCGGCCTACGCGGCGCCCTTGGTGGACTTGAACGCCATCGACGTGCAGCGCCTTCCCAAAGGCCTGCTCGACAACAAAATTTGCAGCGCCTACCGCATCGTCGTCCTGAGCAAGCGCAACAACCGCCTGATCGTCGCCACGGCCGACCCATCAGACCAGGAAGCGGCAGAGAAGATCAAGTTTTCCACGCAACTGGGCGTGGACTGGGTCATCGCCGAATACGACAAGCTGCTCAAACTGGTCGACATCAACAGTTCGACCGCCACCGAGACGATGGAAGACATCATCGGCAGCGAGTTCGAATTCGATGAAACGGCCACCGATGGGACGGCCGAGAACGACCAGGCGGTCTCCGAGGTGGAGGACGCGCCCGTCGTCAAGTTCCTGCACAAGATGCTGCTCGACGCCTTCAGCATGCGCGCCTCAGATTTGCACTTTGAGCCTTATGAGCACAATTACCGCGTGCGTTTCCGCATTGACGGGGAATTGCGCGAGATCGCTGCGCCGCCAGTGGCCATCAAGGACAAGCTGGCCTCGCGCATCAAGATCATCTCCAGGATGGACATCTCTGAGAAACGGGTGCCCCAGGACGGCAAGATGAAACTCAAAATCGGACCCAACCGGGTCATCGATTTTCGGGTCAGCACCTTGCCCACGCTGTTTGGCGAGAAAATCGTGATCCGGATACTCGATCCCAACACGGCCAAGCTCGGCATTGACGCGCTGGGATACGAGCTGGAAGAAAAAGAGCGCCTGCTGCAGGCGATCGGCCGGCCTTACGGCATGATTCTGGTGACCGGCCCCACCGGTTCGGGCAAGACGGTGTCGCTGTATACCTGCCTGAACATGCTGAACAAACCAGGGGTCAACATTTCCACAGCGGAAGACCCGTCCGAGATCAACATGCCCGGGATCAACCAGGTCAATGTGCATGAAAAGGCCGGGCTGACCTTCGCCAGCGCCTTGAAGTCGTTTTTGCGCCAGGATCCGGACGTCATCATGGTCGGCGAAATACGCGACCTGGAGACCGCTGACATCGCCATCAAGGCCGCGCAAACGGGCCATTTGGTGCTGTCCACCCTGCACACCAATGACGCCCCCGCGACGCTGACGCGCATGCGCAACATGGGTGTGGCGCCCTTCAACATCGCCTCCAGCGTGATCCTGATCACGGCGCAACGGCTTGCGCGGCGCCTGTGCGCCAATTGCAAGGTGATCGCCGACATCCCGAAGAAGGCCTATGTGGACGCCGGATTCACCACACAGGACTTTGAAACGTCGTGGATCAGTTACCGCCCGGTTGGATGCTCCCAGTGCAACAACGGTTACAAGGGCCGGGTTGGCATCTACCAGGTGATGCCCATCAGCGAGGATATCCAGCGCATCATCCTGCGCGACGGCAGCGGGCTTGACATCGCCGACCAGGCCAAGGCCGAAGGGGTGCGGACACTGCGCCAATCCGGTTTGCAAAAAGTGCGCCAGGGCCTGACTTCGCTGGAAGAAGTGCTCGCTGTCACCAATGAATAAAATACCGCAACTCAAAGGAAGATATGGCTACTGCGAAGTCTAAAGGCGCCAAGGAGCTTGTTTTTGAATGGGAGGGCAAGGATCGCAATGGTAAGCAAGTCCGCGGTGAGATCAGGGCCGGCGGCGAAAACCAGGTCCAGTCTGCCTTGCGCCGCCAGGGCGTGATTCCGACCAAGATCAAGAAACGGCGCATGAGTGCTGGCAGAAGCATCAAACCCAAGGATTTGGCCATTTTCACCCGGCAGTTGGCCACCATGATGAAGGCCGGCGTGCCTCTGCTGCAGGCCTTTGACATTGTGGGACGCGGCAACCCGAATCCGCGCGTGACCAAGCTGCTCAACGACATCCGGACCGACGTTGAAACCGGCACCTCGCTGAGCGTGGCATTCCGCAAGTTCCCCCTGTACTTCGACAACCTGTACTGCAATCTGGTCGAAGCGGGCGAGTCGGCCGGCATTCTGGACCAGCTGCTCGACCGCTTGGCGGTCTATATGGAGAAGACTGAGGCGATCAAATCCAAGATCAAGTCAGCGCTGATGTACCCCATCACGGTGCTGATCGTGGCCTTTGTGGTGGTGGCGGTCATCATGATCTTCGTGATTCCGGCATTCAAGGAGGTGTTCAGCAGTTTTGGCGGCGAGTTGCCGATGCCCACGCTGGTGGTCATCGCCATGAGCGAATTTTTCGTCAAGTACTGGTATTTGATATTTGGCGGCATCGGCGGGGGTTTCTACTTTTTCATGGAATCCTGGAAGCGCAATGAAAAAATGCAGCAGTTCATGGACCGCGTGATGCTGAAGTTGCCGATTTTTGGCACGCTGGTGGACAAGTCTTGCATCGCACGCTGGACCCGCACCCTGTCCACCATGTTCGCCGCTGGCGTGCCCTTGGTCGAGGCGCTGGACTCCGTGGGTGGCGCGGCCGGCAATTCGGTGTACACCGCCGCCACTTTGAAAATCCAGCATGAGGTGTCCACAGGAACCGCGTTGACGGTGGCCATGACCAATGTCAACCTGTTTCCCTCAATGGTGCTGCAAATGTGCTCGATTGGCGAAGAATCCGGTTCGATCGACCATATGCTGGGCAAAGCGGCCGATTTTTACGAGGCCGAAGTGGACGACATGGTGGCCGGCATTTCGAGCCTGATGGAGCCCATCATCATCGTGATTCTGGGCACCGTAATTGGCGGCATCGTGGTCGCCATGTACCTGCCCATTTTCAAGCTTGGCCAGGTCGTTTGATGCTGGAGGCGCGTTGGCTCGACGCCGGGGTGTTGGGCGTGCTGGGTTTGCTGGTCGGCAGTTTCCTGAACGTGGTGATCTACCGCCTGCCGAAAATGATGGAGCGGCAATGGGCGGCTGAATGCGCCGAGATGGCCAGCAAAGAACAAACCGCCGTCGAAGCCTTCAATTTGATGGTGCCGCGCTCGCGCTGCCAAAAATGCGGCCATCAGATCCGCTGGTTTGAAAACATACCCCTGCTGAGTTTTGTGTTTCTGCGTGGAAAATGCTCGAATTGCGCACGCCCGATCAGTCTGCGATACCCGATGGTCGAGCTGGCAAACGGTTTACTTTTTGCCTGGTCTGCCTGGACTTGGGGGCTGACGCCCGCCGCTGGCGCCTGGTGCGCGTTTTCGGCCGCCATTTTGGCGCTTGCCCTGATTGACTGGGACACGACCTTGCTGCCAGACGACATCACCCTGCCGCTGTTGTGGGCCGGGCTGATTGCTGCGGGCTTGGGGCTAACCTCCATTGCGTTGCCCAGCGCCTTGTGGGGGGCCGTGGCGGGTTACCTGTCGTTATGGGCGGTCTATTGGGTTTTCAAACTGGCCACCGGCAAAGAAGGCATGGGTTATGGCGACTTCAAGTTGTTCGCAGCCCTTGGCGCGTGGTTCGGCTGGCAGGCCTTGGTGCCCGTCATCTTGATGGCCTCAGTGATTGGCGCGCTGACCGGCATCGCCATGAAATTCAGCACCGGCCTGCGCGAGGGCGCGTACGTGCCGTTTGGGCCGTTTTTGGCGCTGTCGGGCCTGACCGCCATGTTGTTTGGGCCCCAGGCCATCCTGCGCTCCATCGGCCTGTAAGCCATGTCTGGCACATTGCGCTTGGGGCTTACGGGCGGCATCGGCAGCGGCAAAAGCACCGTGGCGGGCTTTCTCGGCCATTTGGGCGCTGCGGTAGTCGACGCAGACGCCATCTCGCGCAGCGTGACCGCGCCCAATGGCCCGGCCATCGCGTCCATCGCCGCTGAATTCGGTGCAGATTTCATCGATGTGAACGGCGCGCTGGACCGCGACAAGATGCGCACCCTGGCGTATGCCGATGCAGGCGCCCGCCGTCGGCTTGAAGCCATCGTCCATCCCCTTGTCGGGCAGGAGATTTCACGCCAGTCGCAAGCCGCCACGCACGCGGGCCGACCCTGCGTGGTTTTTGACATCCCCTTGCTGGTCGAATCGGGCCGGTGGCGCCAAATGGTCGATCTGGTCATGGTGGTGGACTGCCCGCCAGAGGCGCAGATCCAGCGCGTCACCGCCCGCAGCGGCCTGGCGCGCGCGGCCATCGAACAAATCATCCTGTCCCAGGCCCGGCGCGCGGTTCGGCTGCGCGCCGCAGACATCGTGGTCAGCAATGAACTTGCCGGTCTTGCCCAGCTGGAAGGCCAGGTGCGCCAAACCTGGCTTGGCTTGGGGCTATCATCCCTCTTGTAAACACAGCGCCAGCCCGGCGCGCTGCCGCAGGAAAATCAGCGTGATCCTTTACGAATACCCATTTAACGAACGAATCCGCACTTACCTTCGGCTGGAACACCTGTGCCATCGGCTGACTGAACTGGTCTCGCGCAATTCCGCCTTGGACCACCACTACGCCCTGGCCACGATTTTCGAGATCATGGATGTCGGCGCACGCGCCGACCTCAAGTCCGATGTGCTCAAAGACCTTGAGAAACAAAAACACGCGCTCAACGCCTACCGGGGCAATCCGGCCATCGCCGAAGCCGTGCTCGACGAGGTGGTCGCCCAGCTCGACCATAAATTTGCCGCTCTGAACAGCCTGCCCGGCAAGGTCGGCCAGTCGCTGACTGAAAACGACTGGCTGATGAGCATTCGCAGCCGCGTCGGCATTCCTGGCGGCACTTGCGAGTTCGACTTGCCGGCCTATTACGCCTGGCAACATGAATCCGCCGACAGACGCCGCGAAGATTTGCACCGCTGGACGTCAAAAATCGCACCCTTGGCGGACTCCGTTCAAATGTTGCTCACCCTGCTGCGTGATTCGGGTGTGCCGCAAAAAGTCATGGCCACGGCCGGCCAGTTTCAGCAGAATCTGCCTCAG
Organism: Rhodoferax sp.; assembly: GCA_031392945.1. Lineage (GTDB taxonomy): Bacteria > Pseudomonadota > Gammaproteobacteria > Burkholderiales > Burkholderiaceae_C > JANYCG01. The sequence continues at coordinate 6,292 of JANMVT010000185.1, forward strand.
GGACGCACGTTCCAGCTGCTGCGCCTGGCCCTGCATCCGTCCTCAGGTTTGATTCCTGAAATCAGCGGAAACCGCCTGATGGTGTCGATCCGCCTGATGCGCCACGAAGAGGACGACCGCCTTCATTCCAGCGCGCAGGATGCCCCTTTCGAGTTGACGCTGTGTTCCTGACGCATTGCCCCTGACGCCTGCAACATGAAACCTGTCGACGAAAAAGTTGTGGCTTGCCCCACTTGCGGCGGCGACAGCGTGTTCAGCCCGCGCAACCCGTTCAGGCCTTTTTGCAGCGAGCGCTGCAAGAACATCGACTTTGGCGCCTGGGCCAGTGAGGACTTTCGCATGCCGACCGAAGCGCCGCCGGCAGACCATGTGTATGGCGACGCCAAGCTGCAATAAGCCGAATATTGGATTTTTCCAATCAAAACGGGTGATTGTCCCCGTGGAATATGATTAGTTAGCTATTTAATATATAGCGTCTGAAAATCCACGCTCGGCGGCGAACCACTTGAGAACGGGCACCGTGCCGGGCAACACGGGCCCAACCGCCACCGGCAAATTCTGCCATTTGAATTGCTGCCCCTCGCGCATTTCAAGTTCGCCGGCCCACACTGACACTTTGCAAAAATTCAGCCGCACCAGGGCGTGCGGGTAGTCAATCAGCTCAACTTTCCAGGCCTGGGCGTCGCCAATGGTGATACCCAATTCCTCAAACAATTCGCGCTTCAAAGCTTGTTGCACGGATTCACCAGCCTCGAGCTTGCCGCCAGGGAACTCCCAATAACCTTCATACACCTTGCCTTTGGGGCGCGAGGTAAGCAGGAAGTCGCCATTGGGCCGGATCAACACACCCACCGCCACCTCGGTGATTTGGCGGTGTGCGCCGCCCGGCCGCGGGGCGGCGCCGTCGGCCACGAGGGGCCCGGTCATGATTGGGCGAAATGGCGGCCGGCGTAATCGCGGGCGAATTGCCAGGCGACACGTCCGCTGCGCGAGCCGCGCTCCAGCGCCCAGACCAGGGCCTCGGCGCGTGCGGCCGCAATGGCCGCGCCATCAACACCAAAGGAAGACAGCCACTGCGCCACGATGACCAGGTATTCGTCCTGCGTGAAGGGGTAGAAGCTGACCCAAAGGCCAAAGCGTTCCGAGAGGGATATCTTCTCCTCGATCACCTCGCCCGGATGCACTTCGCCATCGTCGGTGTGGGTGTAGCTCAGGTTTTCCTTCATGTATTCCGGCAGCAAATGGCGCCGGTTGCTGGTGGCGTAGATCAGCACATTGGACGAGGTGGCGGCAACCGAGCCGTCCAGGATCGACTTGAGCGCCTTGTAGCCGGGCTCGCCCTCTTCAAAGCTCAGGTCGTCGCAGAACACGATGAATTTCTCCGGCCGGGCGGACACCACATCGACGATGTCGGGCAGGTCCACCAGATCGGCCTTGTCCACCTCGATCAGGCGCAGGCCGCGCGGCGCGTACTCGTTCAGGCAGGCCTTGATCAGGGACGATTTGCCGGTGCCACGCGCCCCGGTCAACAAGACGTTGTTGGCCGGTTTGCCCTCGACGAACTGCAGCGTATTGCGGTGGATCTTGTCCTTTTGCGGCTCGATTTCCTTCAGGTCATCCAGCCGCATGGCGCCCACGTGGCGCACCGGCTCGAGCGTGCCATGGCCGCTGCTGCGTTTGCGATAGCGGTAGGCGTTGGAGGCACGCCAGTCGGGTTCGGACAGGGCCTGGGGCAATACCGCCTCGATCCGGCCGATCAGTTGCTCGGCGCGTATCAGCAGGTGTTCAAACTTGTCGTTCATTCAACCCCCGCGCGGCCACCCGAAGGGCGTTGAACGCCCTCTCGGGGGGCAAGGAGTGCACGCAGTGACGGGCGTGGGGGCTTCATGATCGGTAGTCCGCATTGATGGTGACATAGTCGTGGCTGAAGTCGCAGGTCCAGACGGTGTCGGATGAAGTCCCGCGACCCAAGCCGACCCGCACCGTGATCTCGCTTTGTTTCATTACGCGCTGGCCGTCCGCCTCGCGGTAAGCCGGGTTGCGCCCGCCCTTGACCGCCACATGCACGTCGTCCAGGTACAAATCAATGCCGGTTTGATCCAAATCGTCGATGCCGGCATAGCCGACTGCCGCGAGAATGCGGCCCAAATTTGGGTCACTGGCAAAAAAAGCCGTTTTCACCAAGGGTGAATGGGCGATGGCATAGGCGACCTTGCGGCATTCCTGCGCTGTCTTTCCGGCTTCCACCTTGACGGTGATGAATTTGGTGGCGCCTTCACCGTCGCGCACGATGGCCTGCGCCAGCTTTTTCGCTACAGCCAGCATCGCGGCCTTCAAGGCCTGGCCGTCCTTGTTGTCAAGGGACGTGATCGGCGCGTGGGCCGCCTTGTTGCTGGCGATCACTACAAACGAGTCGTTGGTAGAGGTGTCGCCATCAACCGTAACGCGGTTGAAGGAACCTTCGGCCAGCTCGCGCGCCAACTGCTGCATCAGCACTGGGTCAATGCAGGCGTCGGTCGCCATGAAGCCCAGCATGGTGGCCATGTTGGGGCGGATCATGCCCGCGCCTTTGCTGATGCCGGTGATGCTGACCAGGGCGCCGCCAATCGTGAGCTGTGCACCAAATGCCTTCGGCAAGGTGTCCGTGGTCATGATGGCTTCTGCCGCGCGCAGCCAGTTGTCGGCACGGGCATCCTGAATGGCCGCTGGCAAACCGGCTTCAATTCGATCATTGGGCAACGGCTCCATGATGACGCCGGTGGAAAATGGAAGTATTTGGCCAGGTTTCAGGCCGAGTTGGCCAGCCAAGGCCGCGCAGGTGCTGCGCGCGCGCGCCAGGCCGTCTTGCCCGGTGCCGGCATTGGCATTGCCGGTGTTGATGAGCATGGCGCGGATGCCCCGTCCACTGCCCACGCCGGCGGCGGTGGCCGCCTCAATGTGTTCACGGCAAATCTGCACTGGTGCGGCGCAAAACCGGTTCTGGGTGAAGACGCCAGACACTGAGGAGCCGGCATCCAGCAAGACCACGGTGAGGTCTTTGCGGTTGGCCTTGCGCACACCTGCCTCGGCCACGCCAATTCGCACACCCGCAATGGGAAAAAGCCCGGACGGATCGGGCGCTGGCAGATTGACTGGCATGGGAGTCCAATAATGTGAAGGCTTGGATGTGAAGGCTTGGATGTGAAAGCTTGGGATAGAGTTCAGGCCAGCTTGCCATGGCAATGTTTGTATTTTTTGCCGCTGCCGCAGGGGCAGGGCTCGTTGCGGCCCACACGGGCGACGGCATCGGCAGGCATGGCCTGGCGCTGGCGCACCGTGTCCTCATCCAGCGTGGCCACCACCTCACCAGTCTCTGTCGGCGCGGTGTAGGTGATGTTGCTGATGTTTTCAGCGCGGTTTTCCATGTCAACCGCCGCTTGCTCCAGTTGCTCGCCGGACTGGATTTTGACCGTCATCAACACCTTGGTGATTTCGTTCTTGACCGAATCCAGCAGTTGGCCAAACAACTCAAAGGCCTCGCGTTTGTATTCCTGCTTGGGTTGTTTTTGCGCGTAGCCGCGCAGGTGGATGCCCTGGCGCAGGTAGTCCAGCGCGCTCAGGTGCTCGCGCCAGTGCGTGTCGATGCTTTGCAATAGAACCATGCGCTCAAACTGCACAAAATTCCCGGCGCCGACCTGGTCCACCTTGGCGGCAAAAGCTGTATTGGCGGCTTTGCGCACCTGATCCACCAGGTCTTCATCAGAGATCGCGCTGGCGGCCTGCACCTGGGATTGCAAGGACACTTCCAGCTGCCACTCGTCCGCTAGCACTTTTTCAAGCGCGGGCAAGTCCCATTGCTCTTCAACCGACTCGACCGGCACGTACTGGCGCACCAAGTCGGTGAAGCAGCCTTCGCGCAGGGAATTGATCTGGGCCGACAAGTCCGCCGCGTCCAGAATTTCATTGCGCTGCTGGTAGATGACCTTGCGCTGGTCATTGGACACGTCGTCGTATTCCAGCAACTGCTTGCGCATGTCGAAGTTGCGCGCCTCCACCTTGCGCTGGGCGCTTTCGATGCTGCGCGTGACCATGCCCGCCTCGATCGCCTCGCCGTCGGGCATCTTGAGCCGGTCCATGATGGCCTTGACCCGGTCCCCGGCGAAGATGCGCATGAGCGAGTCGTCCAGGCTCAGGTAAAAACGCGATGAGCCGGGGTCGCCTTGCCGGCCCGAGCGGCCGCGCAACTGGTTGTCGATGCGGCGCGATTCATGCCGCTCGGTGGCGATGATGCGCAATCCGCCGAGCGATTTGACCCGCTCATGGTCCAGTGTCCACTGCGTGCGGATGCCCTCGATCAGGGCTGGTTTGGCGTCGGCGCCGATGGATTCATCCATCTCGACGGCGCTGATCGCTTTTTCCATGTTGCCGCCCAGCACAATGTCGGTGCCCCGCCCCGCCATGTTGGTGGCGATGGTGATCATTTTGGGGCGGCCCGCCTGGGCCACAATGTCCGCCTCGCGCGCGTGCTGCTTGGCATTGAGCACCTGGTGCGGCAGTTTTTCATTCTCCAGCAGGGTCGCGATGATTTCCGAGTTTTCGATGGAGGTCGTGCCCACCAGCACCGGCTGGCCCCGCTCATGACATTCCTGGATGTCCTTGATCGAGGCCTCGTATTTCTCGCGCGTGGTTTTATAGACGCGGTCGAGCTGGTCTTCACGCACATTGGGGCGGTTGTGCGGCATCACCACGGTTTCCAGGCCGTAAATCTCCTGGAACTCATAGGCCTCGGTGTCAGCCGTGCCGGTCATGCCCGCGAGCTTCGCGTACAGGCGGAAATAGTTCTGGAACGTGATCGAAGCCAGGGTCTGGTTCTCGGGCTGGATGCTGACACCTTCCTTGGCCTCGACGGCCTGGTGCAAACCGTCGCTCCAGCGCCGGCCGGACATCAGGCGCCCGGTGAACTCGTCAACGATGACGATCTCGCCCTGCTGCACCACGTAATGCTGGTCCTTGTGGTACAGGTGATTGGCCCGCAGCGCCGCGTACAGGTGGTGCATCAGGGTGATGTTGGCCGGGTCGTAGAGGGTCGCTCCCTCGGGGATCAGGCCCAGGTCAAACAGGATGCGCTCCGCGCTCTCATGGCCCTGCTCGGTCAGGAACACCTGGTGGCTTTTCTCGTCCAGCGTGAAGTCGCCGGGCTTGGTCACGCCCTCGCCGGTGCGCGGGTCGGCCTCGCCCTCCTGCTTCGTCAGCAGGGGCACAACCTTGTTGATCGCCAGGTACAGGCTGGTGTGGTCTTCGGCCTGACCGCTGATGATCAGCGGCGTGCGCGCCTCGTCGATCAGGATCGAATCGACCTCGTCCACAATCGCGTAATTCAGCCCGCGCTGCACGCGGTCCGCCGCCTCGTAGACCATGTTGTCGCGCAGGTAGTCAAAACCGAATTCGTTGTTGGTGCCATAGGTGATGTCCGCGCGGTAGGCCGCCTGTTTTTCTTCGCGCGGCATATTCGGCAAATTAATGCCGACCGACATGCCCAGGAAGTTGTACAACTTTCCCATCCACAAAGCGTCGCGGTTGGCGAGGTAGTCGTTCACAGTGACCAGGTGCACGCCCTTGCCTGATAGCGCGTTCAGGTAGACCGGCAAAGTGGCCGTCAGCGTCTTGCCCTCGCCCGTGCCCATTTCCGAAATCTTGCCGTAATGCAGTGACATGCCGCCGAGCAGTTGCACGTCGAAATGGCGCATCTTCATGACGCGTTTGGAGCCCTCCCGCACCACTGCAAACGCCTCCGGCAACAGCCCCTCAAGCGACTCGCCCTTGGCCGCACGGTCCCGGAACTCCTGTGTTTTGGCCTTGAGCGCCTCGTCTGTCAACTTCTCAAGCGTGGCCTCCATCGCATTGATGCGGCTGACCGTGCTGCGGTAGGTTTTGAGAAGGCGGTCGTTGCGACTGCCGAAGATTTTGGTAAGAATATTGGTGGCCATGAATGCACAACCATCTTGCCGACCCACCTGGGCTGACAACAAGGCGCAATCCCTTTTTAATCAAAATGAAATGGGGATGCCAGCACAAAACTCAAGCGCGCCTGCAAAAGACGCCGTGAGACAGACAGGTCGTGCCGGCAAACTCAACCGGCGATTTTACCTTTGCGCCGGGGGCAATTGCCGGCAAGGTTTGGGGCGGGCGGGGGAATTGGCCGTTTGCTGGCGTTTGCCGCTGTTTGCGGCTATTTGACAGACCGGCGGGCGGTGTCGCCAGCCCTGGCCAACTGGGTTTTGGGCAGGTTGTTGCCGGCCGTCAAAAACTTCTGCGGATCCTGCGGAATGCCCTGCACCAGCACTTCGAAGTGCAAGTGGGCCCCGGTCGAGCGCCCCGTAGTGCCGACTTCAGCGATTTTTTGCCCACGTTTGATCAAGTCGCCCTTCTTCGCGAACACGGTGGACGCGTGCGCGTAACGGGTAATCAGGTCATTGCCATGGTCAATTTCCATCATGTTGCCGTAAGCGGGGTGGTATTCCTGCGTCACGACCACGCCGCCTGCCGCAGCCATGACGGGTGTGCCGGTGTCGGCCTGAAAATCCAGCCCGGTATGCAGGGCCGAGCGGCCATTGAAGGGGTCGATGCGCCAGCCAAAGGCCGACCCCAAATTGCCCGAGGCCACGGGTTGCTGGGTTGGCACCATCATGTTGCGGATTTTCTGCTCGAACAATTTGGATTCCAGCACGGTCATCAAATCTGTGCGCTGATCGGTCAGCCGGTCCAGGTCGGCCAAAGTGGACTGCAACTCCTGCATGGACAAAGACCGACCTTCGACCAGCGCCCCGCCGCGCCCCGGCGTCGCCTTGATGTCGTTGGGGTTAACCCCGGCCAGACCCGAAACGCGCTCGCCCAAGGATTCAAGCTGCATGATTTTGGCCTGCATTTCACCCAGCTTTTTAGCCATGACGTCGAGGTTTTCGCGCATAAAGCGGTCGCGCTGCTCGAACTCGTCCTTGACCACGAGCTTGATGAAAGTGCCCACAACCGGCCAGCCTTCACGCGCGCCCTTCAAGAAAACCCAGTGGTAGATGCCGGCAGCGACGACGGTCAGCACGAAGGACAACAACACACCGACAGCCACCAGGCGCCGGCCCGAAAGGTGAACCGCGCGGCTCTTGGCCAGCCACGCATCCGTGATAATCAATTGCATTCGGATTCCTTAGCAAAAACACCCAGCCAACCCAATGACCCAGACCCGGCGCAGCGTCACGCTGATGCAGGCCACGCAGGAAACACCCATGCTGGCCAGACTCACAGAACTGACCCGTGATTCCGTCGCCCGGTTGAAAGCGGTGGAGCCACTCATCCCCGGCGCATTGCGCGCGTCTGTCCAGGCTGGCCCCATCGATGGCGCGGTGTGGTGCCTGATCGTGGACAACAACGCCACCGCCGCGAAAATCCGCCAAATGCTGCCCGCGCTCGCGGCGCATCTGCGGGCCAAAGGGTGGGAGGTTAACTCAATTCGCCTGAAGGTTCAAATTTCTAAAAATTGACACCAAGCCAACCATCACAAGCGACCCTTGCAAACGACACGCCAAGCAAAAACGGGCCACAGCTAAAAGCTTGTGGCCCGTTTTATTTTCTTTTTCTTGGCGTGGACGGGACTCGAACCCGCGACCCCCGGCGTGACAGGCCGTTGCCAAAAGTCAACAAATATGCGGCTTTCTGACTGCTTTTCAATTCCAAAATACCCCAAATCGGCATCGATTTGGCGCGGGTCGCTGCGGGAATATTCCAAAAATCACGCCGCCTATTGGGGTCCCCTCGACGGACAGGAGATCCTAACCTTTGGTCGCCCGCAACGCGACCGATTACTCAGCGACCTGCCATTTGCCCTGGACGTAGCGCAACATCACCAGCGGGTTGGAACTCGAATCGAGGCCGCCATGGTCCTTCGCAGAAAAGCGGAAGCGCCCGTTGGCGCCGGTGACCTGCACCTTCT
>JANMVT010000186.1:0-5703 GCA_031392945.1 Rhodoferax sp.
GGTCCAGCCGCGTTATTCGGCCAGCCGGTTTTGGGCCACGTCGATCAGGCACCGCTGCACCTGGACTTCGGTGATCCCCTTTGCTGTCAAGGCCTTGTTGCCGCTGGAGGTGCCACGCGACCACCATTACCGGATGTGGGGTAGCGCCGTGAGCGAGCCGCCCACCGACGCGCACTTTGGTATCAAGACCATGGGCTGGTGGGGCATGACCGAGACCATCACGCATGGCATTGTGGGCAGCCCGCACCTGAGCAACCGCCCCTTGTCGATTGGCCGGCCAGCGCCCGAGTACGAGATCGCCGTGGTGGATGACGACTCGATTCCGGTGCGAGAGGCGAGGGTGGTGCAGGCAGGCGGCAGCGGCCATTTGCTGATTCGCGGCGTGCGCGGCCTGAGCCTGTTTCAGGAGTACCTGGGCAACGCGCGCGCGACGGCTGAAAGTTTTGATGCCGACGGCTGGTTCAAAACCGGCGACCGCATCAACGTGCTGGACGATGGCAGTTTGCAGTTTGGCGACCGCGACAAAGACATGCTGAAAGTTGGCGGTGAAAACGTCGCCGCCTCGGAAATCGAACGCGTGGTGCTGCAGGTGCCTGGCGTGTTTGAATGTGCTGTGGTGGCCAAAAAACACCCCATGCTGGACGAGGTGCCGGTGTTGTTTGTGCGGCCAGTGGCCGACGCGCCGCAAGCTTTGGCAGACGGTTTGAGCGAGCGTGTTTCGGCCGCCTGCAAAGCCCAACTGGCCGATTTCAAGCGCCCGGTCGAAATCCGTCTGGTCGATGACTTTCCGCGCTCCACGCTTGAGAAAATCGCCAAGGCGCAATTGCGCCAGCAAATCGAAAGAGAGTTCTGATGCGCGCCCTGATGTACGACCGCTACGGCGATGAATCGGTATTGAAATTGCGTGAGGTAGAAGTGCCAGCACCCGGCGCAGGCCAGGCGCAAGTGAAGGTCACCTTTGCCAGCCTGAACCCGGTGGATTACAAGCTGCGCAACGGCATGATGAAACTGCTGCGCAAACCCAGTTTGCCTGCAGGCATCGGCAAGGACTTTGCGGGGGTGGTCACGGCCATTGGAACGGGTGTGGTGGGGTTTTCTGTCGGCCAGCGTGTATTCGGCTCGGCCGACGCGATGAGCGGCGATGGCAGTTGTGCCGACGCCTTGGTGATCGCCACCGACCGATGCGGCCCTGCTTCAGGGCCTGACCGCCTGGGCGGCGAAGGGCGTGCTGCAACCGCGCGTGGCCCAACGCATCCCGCTTGAAAACGTGCCCCAGGCTTTGCGCCAGATGGAGGATGGCAAAGTGCACGGCAAAGTGGTGGGAATGTGGCGCCTGCGTGATTCAGGCGAGCTGATTTCTCAGCGCCTGAACGATGCCTTCCACTGCCGGTCCAGTTCCGCCGCGGCGGCGGGCGGCGGCGCACCGACCAGGGTGAACTTGTCGTTGTTGTTGACCTTGGCGTAAACAAGGCCCTGTTTTTCGGCAAACATGAACAGCGAGTTGTGGTCATAACAATCGTGCGGTTTGCAAATGGTGGCCACGTTGAATTCGATGCCGTCCACCACCACTTTTTCATTCAGTGACGCCGGGCCTTCAAAAGTCGTCAGCCAGGCTTCCCGTTTGAGCGGGCCGGCGATCTTGCTGTAAATGGCCTTGAATCTGGGGTTGTAGAACACCACGGACGGGTCTTGCTCCTTGCCTGTACCAGCGGCATTGGCGCGCGGGCCGTCGCAGTAGCGGTATTTCGCCTTGGTGCGGGCCGCACTCAGGGCCTGGGCCAGTTTGGCGTCGGCCTCCAGCGTGATGTACTGGCCCTGCCTGTCGCCAAAGACGAAGAACATCATCTGCACGCCGCCTTTGACTTCGCTCATCAGCGCCACCTGATAGTTTGGCGGTGGACGCATGAGGCACCTCCTGTAGGCGCCATTTTTATCGGCGGGCCAAGGCTGTCAACGTCCCGACACCGGGTGCCTGGCCCAGTTGCCAGGTGGCGGCGATCAGCGAGGCGGTTTTTTCAGCGCCCAGAACCGGGTCGCTCAAGCCGTGGAACTTGCCTTCGAGCATGGCGTCGGTCATCGGGTTTTCAAGAGAGCCAATCGCGTGTTCGACGAAGACGTGGATCTTGCGGCCGTCCTTCAGGATCGCGGTCACGTCGGCGCTGGCTTCGTCAATGCTGTCGTCCACGGTGGCGACAACCTTGCGGCGCAGGGCGACCATGTCGTCGCGGGTCACGATGGCGTCGTGGTATTCGTCCTCGGTGGCCTGGCCAAAAATCAGGCCCGCCGCGCAGCCGTGGTAGACGCTGAACTTGGCTTGCAGGCCGTCCTGTGGCTCCTTTTTGCCGGTGAGTTCGAGCACCAGGGAATGCACGCGCAGCTCGATGCGCTCCACCTCGTCAGCCTTCACGCCCAGCACCCTGAGTTGTGAACATGCGTCAATCGACGGGTGGATCACGATGCCGCAGGCAAAGGGCTTGTAGCTGTTAAAGGAGATCTCGAAGCGCTGGCCCAGTTCGTGGGTGATCTCGTTCCAGTCGCACTTGGCGGAAATGGTCTGCACCATGCCGCGCGGCGCTTCAATGGCCTTGGGACTGGCGGTGAAACCCTTGCTGGCCAGCAGCGCCGACATCAAACCCGCGCGCGCTGCGCCGCCGGGGTGGAACGGTTTGGTCATGCTGCCAAACTGCTCGCGCATGCCCACGGGTTGCGAGGCGGCGATGCCCAGCGCCATTTGTGTCTGATGCACATCCAGGCCCAGCAGCCGGGCGCAGGCCGCCGCTGCGCCCAGCGTGCCGGTCGAGCCGGTGATATGCCAGCCCCGGTCGTAATGGTCCGGATACATGGCGTTGCCGACGCGGCAGGACACGTCGATGCCGATAACCAGGGCGTCGATCACCTGGCGGCCGGTCATGGGGGCGGTCATTGAGGCGGTCATTGGGATTAGGCCAGCCATGCCTTCCGCCAGCGCCAGCACCGCAGACGCCACGGGTCCGGCCGGGTGGATGATGGTCTTGAGGTGGGTGTCGTCAAAGTCAAAGGTGTGCGAGGTGATGCCGTTGATCAGGGCGGCGCTGGCCATGTCCACTTTTTCACGGCGACCCAGCACGCTGGCCTGCGCGGCGGGTTGCAGCATCTGCACCGCCGCGAGTGCCGCGTCGGCCGCCTCGTGGCGGGACGCGCCGACGGCGCAACCCAGCCAGTTCAAAAATGTGCGGTGCGCTTCGTGGTCAACTGCGTCGCTCCAGCCGCGCGAGGGGTGCCTGGCGACGAATTCCGCCAGAATCTGCGTGATGGGAGGCGCATTGTGATCGGCGCTGACTTGGGTGTTGCGGGCCATGAAAATCCTTTTGATTTGCTTGTGAAACAGGTTGTGGGCTGATGCGGTGAATTGCTACTAAAAAAGTAGTTAACTATGTATATTCCACGAGGGCTACAGGCCAATTTGATTGAAAATATCGTGCTTTCACGGGTTTGAAGTGATAAAAGTCAACTCCCAAGTCAACTTTTATCCAGCGCCCAAAACCTCAGCTGTCCAGCTGGATATTGCGTTCCTTCGCCACCTTGGTCCAGCGCGCAATGTCGGCGACGATGAATTTGCCAAACTCCTCGGGGCTCATGGTCATGGGCTCGACCGCCTCCACAGACAGTTTCTCCCGGAAATCCGGCGCCGCGAGCACTTGCGCGAGTGTCTCGTTCAGATGTTTGACCACCACGCCCGGCATGCCCGCAGGGCCCACCACGCCATACCACTGCATGGCGTCAAAGCCCTTGTAGCCCAACTCGATCAGCGTAGGCACATTCTTGAACTGCGGGTGGCGCGCCGTGCCCGTCACAGCCAGCGGACGCACTCGGCCCGACTTGATGTGAGGCACAGCGGCGGCCAGGCCGGGGAACATGGCCTGGGTCTGCCCGCCAATCAAATCCGTGAACGCGGGCGCAATGCCGCGATACGGGATGTGCACCATGAAGCTGCCGATCTGCAGCTTGAACAGCTCCATGGTCAGGTGTGTCAGCGAGCCCGGCCCGGCCGAGCCGTAGCTGACCTTGCCGGGGTTTTTCTTCAAGTACTCGACAAATTCCTTGACGCTGCTGACCGGCAGGCCGGCTGTGACGACCAGCACATTGGGCGTGCCGCCAATCATGCCGATGGGTGTGAAGTCTTTCACCGCGTCGTAGGGCAGCTTGCGTGTGGCCGGGCTGGTGCCGTGCGTTGCCACGTAGCCCTGCATCAGGGTGTAGCCGTCGGGCGCGGCGCGGGCCGTGGCCTGGGCTGCGATCACGCCGCCGCCGCCGCCCTGGTTGTCCACTATGAAAGCCTGGCCCAAAACGCGGCCCCAGCGCTCGGTCACCGTGCGGCCCACCATGTCGCTGCCGCCACCCGCAGCCACCGGCACGATGTAACGAATGGGTTTGGCGGGAAAGGCCTGGTTTTGGGCCTGCGCACGGCTGAGCGACGGGGCGAGTGTTGGCGCCAGCAGGAGCGGGGTGGCTTGGAGCAGGGTGCGGCGTTGCATGGTGTGGTTCAGTCCCGCATCAAGGTGCTTTTGCCGAACAGGCTTTCCACCAGGTCGACGGCGAGATCCGCAGTGCGGTTGCGCACATCGTACGCCGGATTGAGTTCGACGATGTCGAGCGACGCCAGGCAACCGGTGTCGGCAATCATCTCCATGCACAGCTGGGCTTCGCGGTAGGTCGGGCCGCCGCGCACCGTGGTGCCCACACCCGGTGCGATGTCGGGGTCGAGAAAATCCACGTCCAGGCTGACATGCAGGTGCGTGTTGCCGTCCAGTTGCGCCAGCGCCTGGGTCATGGCGTGGCGCATGCCCATTTCGTCGATGTAGCGCATGTCAAAGACTTCGATTCCCATGTCGTGCACCAGCTTCTTTTCGCCGGCATCGACGCTGCGGATGCCGATTTGCCGCAGGTCTTTGGGGTTGAGTGCGGGCCGCACAGCGCTGTGGCCGCCAATTTTGACCAGCGCCTGCGGGCCCTGGCCACACAGGCAGGCGACCGGCATGCCGTGGATGTTGCCGCTGGGCGTGAGTGTGGCTGTGTTGAAGTCAGCGTGGGCGTCAAACCACAACACACGCATGGCTTTGCCGAGCTCGCGGCAATGGCGCGACACGGCGCTGATCGACCCGATGGCCAGGCAGTGGTCGCCGCCGAGCAGGACCGGCAGGTGTCCCGCGTGCAGCTTGGCGTAAACCATTTCGTGCACCAACTGGTTCCACAGCGCCACTTCATCCAGATGCCTGAAACCATTGACTGCAGGTGCCCAGGGGTTGGCCGGGCCCTGCAGGTTGCCGCAGTCCTGCACGTCCAGACCCAGACGCGCCAGCGCGTCAATCAGACCCGCCACACGCAGCGCCTCGGGGCCCATGCTCGCGCCGCGTGTGCCCGCGCCGATGTCAGTGGGCGCGCCAATCACGCTGGCGGTCTGGAATCGCGTGGTGTGGGTCATGGCAGGATTTTAAGGGTTTTGCAGGTCAAATAAAGGTTTTTCCCTTGTGGAAATTGTGTATGAAGCTATATAAAAAATAGCATTTTAATTGGTAACTACTTAGCCCAATTTTAGGAAGCCGAATTGGATTCAGCCGAAGCTTGGCAGAAGCGGTGCGCCCTTGAAGGTGGCGACAAGTGCCTCGAAGATATTGGCTCCTTGCTTGAGCAGGGTCGCGCAATAGGATCGGATGACGCAGTAGG
>JANMVT010000211.1:0-9833 GCA_031392945.1 Rhodoferax sp.
GTCCCAGGCCAGCACTTGCGGCACGTTCAGGCCGGCCGCCGCCATGAGCCGGGCCACATCGACAAAAGGCTGGCTGTTTTCCTGCGCTGGCGGTGCATCCATGATGATGCGGCTGGCGCCGCCGGCGTCCACGCGCAGGTAGCGGCGGAAACTGGCATCTGCCGAAGCCAGGCGCAGCGACTGCGCCTGTAGGCCATGGGCGTCGCAAAGGCTGGAAAACCAGGCCTGGAAGGCCGCCTGGCGTGCCGGATCGGCCCACAGGACAGGCGGCCGGCTGGAAGGGTCAAGGGTGGGTTGGCTCATGGATAATCCATTCTACAAAGTCAACTGTGCCAATATTCGAATCAGACCGCCGCCGATGCAATCGACACTGAAGCCCCGCGCCAGTTCGGTGATGGTTCTCTGCGCACTGGCGCAAGCCCTGGCGGCGCAAGCGCAAGGCGAAGGCCGCAGCGGGCTGCCTGACGCGCCACTCAAACTCAAGTCCAGCCCGCAGCTCGAAGAGGTGATGCCGGCTTCGGCGCGCAGCGCGGCGCCGACTTTTTTGTACGGCGACCGCACCTCCGGGCGCACCGATCTGGAAACCGTGCTTGAAGGCGACGCTGTGCTGCGCCGGGGCGACACCGTGATCCGCGCCGACCGGCTGGAGCACTACCAGCCCGAGGATCTGGCCAAAGCGCGCGGCCATGTGCGCATCAACCGCGCGGGCAATGTCTTCGAGGGTCCGCAGCTGGAGCTGAAAATTGACGCGGTCGAGGGCTTTTTCCTGCAACCAAGTTACCAATTGCTGCAAAACAGCGCCCACGGCGAGGCCGAGCGGGTTGATTTTCTGGATGACAAACGCGTGGTCATCACCAATGCCAGCTACACCACCTGCAGGCGCCTGCCTGGGCCGTCCTGGGTGCCGGACTGGATCTTGCGCGCGGCGTCCCTGAACCTGGACCAGGATGAAGACACCGGCACGGCCCAAGGCGCGGTGTTGAGCTTCAAGGGGGTGCCCATCCTGCCCGTCCCCTACCTGAGTTTCCCATTGAGCGGCGCGCGCAAGTCCGGCATTTTGCCGCCCACCATCGGCGTGGACAGCGTCAATGGCGCCGAGCTGACCTTGCCCTATTACTGGAACATCGCGCCCAACCGCGATGCGACCTTGTCACCCACCCTGATGAGCAAACGCGGCCTGGATCTGGCTGCGGAATTCCGTTACCTGGAAAACAGCTATGCCGGCGCTGTCAAAGGCAGCATCCTGCCCAACGACCTGCTGCGCAGCAGCACCCGCTGGAGCCTGAACACGGCGCATCAAGGCCGGCTTGACACCGGCCTGGCGATGGTTGGCCCGGTTGGGCTCAACATCAGCCTGGCGCGCGTCAGCGACGACAACTATTGGCGCGATTTCACGCGCGAGAACACCGCGCTGACCCAACGCCTGCTGGCCAACGACGCCAGCGTGGCCTGGGCGCGCGGCAATTTTTCGGCCAACCTGCGCACGCTCAAGTGGCAGACCCTGCAGGACGTGGCCTCGCCCATCACGCCGCCGTATGACCGCTTGCCCCAGCTGGTCGGGCGTTATGCCCGCAGCAACGTCAACGGCTTCGATTTTTCGACCGAGGCAGACTACACCCAGTTTCAGGCCGATTCGGCGCTCACCGGCCAGCCCAACGCGCGGCGCAGCTTCGCCATGGCGCAGGTGAGCCGGCCCTGGCAGGCGCCGGGCTGGTTCGTCAAGCCGAAAGTCCAACTGCACGCCACCAGTTATGAATTCGACGCGCCCCTGGCCAACGGGGCCATGAGCGCCAGCCGCGTGGTGCCGACCTTCAGCCTGGACAGCGGCCTGGTGTTCGAGCGCGAGGCCAGTTACTTCGGCCGCGCTTTCCTGCAAACGCTGGAGCCGCGCCTTTATTACGTGGCCACGCCGTTTCGCGACCAAAGCCTGCTGCCCAACTACGATTCGGGCGCGAACGACTTCAATTTCGCCACCATCTTCACCGAGAACGCCTTTGTCGGCAACGACCGCATTTCCGACAACAGTCTGGTGACGTTTGGCCTGACCACGCGCCTGCTCGACCCGCAGACCGGCGCCGAGGCGGCGCGTTTCGGCGTGGCGCAGCGTTTTCGCTTCAGCGACCAGAATGTGACCCTGCCCGGCGGCGCGCCGGAGACGGCTGGCTTCAGCGACATCCTGCTGGGCGCGACGGTGAACTGGAGCCCCAAATGGACTGTTGACTCCACCGTCCAGTTCAACCCCAGGACCGAGCAGTCCACCCGCGCCACGCTCGGCGCGCGTTACAGCCCCGGCAACTACCGCGTGGTCAGCGCGGCCTACCGTTTCCAGCGCGACGCCAGCGAGCAGATCGATATCGGCTCGCAATGGCCGCTCAACGACCTGTGGGGCGACCGCGGCCAGGAACTGGGCGTGGGCCGGGGCCAGGGCGACGGGCGCTGGTACAGTGTGGGGCGGCTGAATTACAGCCTGGCCGACCAGAAGCTGGTCGATGCGGTGGTCGGGCTCGAGTACGATGCGGGCTGCTGGCTGGGGCGCATCGTGCTGCAGCAGTTGCAGACTGGCGTCTCTACACCGACCAGCAGCATCCTGTTCCAGCTTGAATTTGTCGGCTTCGCCCGCGTTGGCTCGAACCCGCTGAAAACCCTCAAAGACAATATCCCCCGATACCAGTACTTGCGTGAGCAGGTCACCGTGCCCAGCCGATTCAGCAATTACGATTGAACCACCATGACACTTCGCGTTTTGACCCTCACGCTCGCCAGCCTGTTCCTGTTCGCCAGCCTGCCCGCGCCGGCCCAGACCACGCGCCCGGCAGCAGGCGCCAGCGCGCCGGCTGTTGGACAGCGCGCCGCTGACTTCATTGTGGCCGTCGTCAATTCAGAGCCCATCACCAACAGCGAAGTGCGCCTGGAGGCGCAGCGCCTGTCGCAACAGCTGGCCCAGCAGCGCCGGCCGCGGCTGGACGACGCCGAGACAGTGCGCGTGGTGCTGGAACGCATGATCAGCGACAAGGCCCAATTGCAACTGGCGCGTGAGACCGGCGTGCGCATCGACGACAGCGCGGTAGAGCAGGCTGAGCAAAACGTGGCAAGGCAAAACCGCATCGACGTGGCTGAACTGCGCCGCCGCCTCGCCGCAGACGGCATCCCCCAGGCCCAGTTCCGCGAACAGTTGCGCGACCAGATCACCCTGGTGCGCCTGCGCGAGCGCGAGGTGGATTCCCGCGTGCGGGTGTCGGATCTGGAAGTCGACCAATTTTTGCGCGAGCAGCCGGTGTCGGGGGACGCGAGCAAGCAGGACATCAACATCGCCCAGATCCTGGTGGCTGTGCCCGAGGCCGCCACGGCCGAGCAAACCGCCGCGCTCCAGGCCAAGGCGCAGGGCGCACTGGCCCGCGCGCGCGCCGGCGAAGACTTCGCCGGCCTGGCGCGCGAACTCTCGGATTCACCGGACAAGGCCAATAGCGGCCAATTGGGGCTGCGCAACGCGGAGCGTTACCCGCCGCTGTTTCTGGACGCCACAGCGGGCCTGGCCGAAGGCGGCGTGTCCGCCCTGGTTCGCTCCGGCGCCGGATTTCACGTGCTCAAGCTGCTTGAAAAACGCGCGGCGGGCTTGAGCGTCACCCAAAGCCGGGCGCGCCACATCCTGCTGCGCCCGTCCGGCAAAATGAATGAAACCCAGGCGCGCGACACCCTGGCCGATTTCAAGCGCCGTATCCAGGGCGGGCAGACCGACTTTGAAACCCTGGCCCGCGCCAACTCGCAAGACGGCAGCGCGCCCCAGGGCGGCGACCTGGGCTGGGCCAACCCCGGCCAGTTTGTGCCCGAGTTTGAAGAGGTGATGAACGCGCTGGCGCCGGGGCAGATCAGCGACCCCTTGATTTCGCGCTTCGGCGTGCATCTGATCCAGCTGGTCGAGCGGCGCACCGCGCCCCTGAGCCCCAAGGACCAGCGCGAGGTCACGCGCAACCAGTTGCGCGAGAAGAAACTCGACGACGCCTACCTGGTCTGGACCCAGGACGTGCGCGGGCGCGCTTATGTGGAGATGCGCGAGCCGCCGCGCCTGGATTGAACTATTGTGAGGAACCAGCCAACACGGAAAGCGGGACAATTTTTCGCCGGGCCGCCCCAAGAAAAATTAGCCCCCCAGGGGGGCAGCGACCCGCGAAGCGGTGGAGCGTGGGGGCCACATGCAGCGCGCAAACGCTTCGGCCAGCATTTTCTGGCGGATCGCAGCATCATTGACGCGATCGTCGACGCCATCGCGCCCAAACCGGGCCAGGCGATGGTCGAGATCGGGCCGGGCCTTGCGGCCTTGACCCAGCCTTTGCTGGAGCGCCTGGGACGCTTGACCGTGATCGAGCTCGACCGTGATCTGGCGGCGCGCCTGCGCCAGCGCCCGGAACTCGATGTCATTGAGTCTGATGTATTAATAGTGGACTTTGCCCTTGTGGCACAAGTGTTGTCAGCTTCTAATAATATAGCAATCGACAACCCGGCCGGCATCAAGCCAGGGCAAAAACTGAGGGTAGTGGGCAACCTGCCTTACAACATCTCCAGCCCCATCCTGTTCCATCTGCTCGATTTTGTCGAGCTGGTTGAAGACCAGCATTTCATGCTGCAAAAAGAAGTGGTGGACCGCATGGTGGCGCGGCCGGCCACGGCCGCGTACGGCCGTTTGAGCGTGACGCTGCAATGGCGTTATGCGATGGAAAACATCCTGCACGTGCCGCCTGAAAGTTTTGATCCACCCCCAAGGGTGGACAGCGCCGTGGTGCGCATGGTGCCCCGGCCTGACGCCGCCCTTTTGGAAGTTGCCGCCTTGAGCGAAGTCGTGAAGGTCGCCTTCAGCCAGCGGCGCAAGTTGCTGCGCCACACTTTGGGCAAATGGCTGGAAGAAAAGTCGTTTTCAGGTGAGTTTGACGTGCAGCGCCGCGCCGAGGAGGTGCCGGTGGCCGAGTACGTCGCACTGGCGCAGCGCCTGCAATAAAAAAGCCCGCCAAAAGCGGGCTTTTCTAGCGCATCCGCGCGACGGCAATTTTTCGAGGTGCCGCCCCTAGAAAACGAAGTTTCATCGAAAGCTAACAATTGCCCGAAGGGCTTGTTGCGCTATAGATAAAAATTAGCCCCCTCGGGGGGCAGAGAGCCACACGCAGTGGGCGAACGTGGGGGCAATATTAAGCCGCCGCGAGCCAGTAACCCGAGTTGAACGGGCTGCTCATGCGCAGGGCAAAAGCCGATACATCCAACAATTTGTCCGTGGGCATCTTCTCGCCCGACTCCGTGTTCAATTCAATGCCCGAGACAGCGTCGCCCGTGTGGGTGTTGCTTGTTGCCTCGTTCGCCCGTTCTGCTTGGCTGGTGTGTGCAGAACGGGCTACAGAAAAGAATAGAAGCATCTGAAGGGTATTTTTCGATCCCCCCAATAGTCTGAGGCGTCGCGGAAGATGTCCAGCAGTTGCTCACGCGCCTCTTTGTCGAACTTGGCATTGGCCGGGATGTGTTCCAGCACGGCGATGAAACCTGGCTGCGGGCCGGATTTGTGCACCGGGTCGGTAATGCTGTCATACAGCGCGTCGAAGTTCTTGCCGGTATGGATCGGCAACATAAATTGCTGGCCGATCATGTCCAGCACGTCCTGTTTGGTCAGGGCATTGGCCAGGTTGGCGTACAGAAAATGCTGGCCCAGGTGTTGGGCCGCGTCCTGCAAGTCCTGCACGCGGAAGGCGCGGATCGACTGGACGATATTGGTCCGCACACCCCGCAGCGGGGTTTCCATGTTGGCGTTGGCCGGCGCTTGGCCGCCCGCAGGGGGCGGCGTCGACGCGATGCCGCTGCGCGGCGTTGGGTTTTCTTTTCGAAGAGGCATATTGGCTCCTGCTTCACTTTCTTCAATGACAAAAATAAATCTGCAAAACTCGTAAAAATCGCTTGAAACCTCTCCTGGGGCTTCATGTAACTTTTACTCAGGGCTTGATCTGGCGAAAACTCGCGTAATGATCCGCCGTGTAATAACAAACGTCGGGCGTCTTGGGCTGGCCGCCGCAAATGATGCGCCGTGTGCCGCGATCACGCGAACCCGGGGTTTTCACCGTGTATTCACGGTAATAACCCCGTTTTTGCGCGGGCAACAAACGTTCGCGGTTGCCAAACACCACACCGTCTTTATCGTAGGCGAAGGGGCCACCCTGGTGAATTCGCTCAAAAGTGTCCCGGCCCTGGGCTGGCAATTCGGCGACTGACACCGCTTGCGCGCCGTCCACCGGCGACGTTTGCCTGGCTTGCACCAAATTGGGCAGACACAAAGAACCGACCAAACAGCCAGTAAGCGCCAACTTTACAAACACGCCACACAATAAATTGGGAATCACCGTGCCCACCATCAGGAGAACTTATTTAACGAGTTCGGGTAAACCCCAAAATCTCAAGCCGCGTAGTGTCGCGCATTTGCAGGAAAAACGCAAGGCCTTGCCCAATATTTAGGCAAGGGAATTAGGGTTGTCAGACTATTATGTTTGCGCTTACTTGCGTTGCAACTATTACCTGGTTGCGTTGGCGTCGGCCACGGTAAGTGCCGTCATATTTACAATTCTTCGCACGGTTGTGCTGGCCGTCAAGATGTGCACCGGTTTGGCCGCCCCGAGCAACACCGGGCCAATGGCGATGTTGCCACCTGCCGCTGTTTTGAGCAGGTTGTAGGCGATATTGGCGGCATCGATGTTGGGTAAGACCAACAGATTGGCGTCACCGGCCAGGGTGCTATTGGGCATGATGGCGGAGCGTGCGGCGCCATCCAGCGCCACGTCGCCGTGCATTTCGCCGTCCACTTCGAGCCACGGCGCTTTCTGGCGCAGCAGTTCAAGCGCCTGGCGCATCTTGATGGCGCTGGGCTGGTTGCTGTTGCCAAAATTGGAATGCGACAACAAGGCGGCTTTGGGGCGGATGCCGAAACGCATCATTTCTTCTGCTGCCAGTGTGGTGATTTCGGCCAGTTGCCCGGCCGTGGGGTCGTAGTTGACGTGTGTGTCGACGATGAACAGCTGGCGGTCTGGCAGCAGCAAGGCGTTCATCGCCGCATAGGTGTTGACGCCCGCGCGTTTGCCGATGACCTGGTCGATGTAAGGCAAATGGTGGGCGGTGTTGCCCCAGGTGCCGCAGATCATGCCATCGACATCGCCTTTTTGCAGCAGCATCGCGCCGATCAGGGACAGGCGCCTGCGCATTTCGATTTTGGCGACCTGGACGGTGACGCCGTTGCGCTCGGTCATGCGGTGGTAGGTTTGCCAGAAATCGCGGTAACGGCTGTCCTGCTCGACATTGACGATGTCGTAGTCCAGCCCTTCTTTGAGGCGCAGGCCGAACTTTTCGATGCGTTGGGCAATCACGGCCGGGCGGCCGATCAGGGTCGGCCGCGCCAACACCTCGTCCACCACGATTTGGGCCGCGCGCAGCACGCGCTCTTCTTCACCCTCGCAATAAGCCACGCGCTTTTTCAGCGCCTTGCGCGCTGCGTTGAAGATCGGCTTCATGGTCGTGCCCGAGGCGTAGACGAAACTCTGCAGGCGCTCTTTGTAGGCCTGCATGTCGGCGATCGGGCGCAAGGCCACCCCGCTGTCGGCGGCGGCCTTTGCCACGGCCGGCGCGATCTTCATCATCAGGCGCGGGTCAAACGGTTTGGGGATCAGGTATTCCGGCCCGAAGGCCAGTTGCTGGCCAGCATAAGCCGCCGCCACCACCTCGCTTTGCTCTGCCTGCGCCAGCTCGGCGATTGCGTGCACGGCAGCGATTTCCATCTCGACCGTGATGGTGGACGCGCCGGCGTCCAGCGCACCCCGGAAGATGTAGGGGAAACAAAGGACGTTGTTGACCTGGTTTGGGTAGTCGGTGCGGCCGGTGGCGACAATGGCGTCTGCACGCACCGCCTTGACGTCTTCGGGATCAATCTCGGGGTTGGGGTTGGCCAGCGCCAGAATCAGCGGATTGGCGGCCATTTTGGCGACCATATCTTTTTTCAGAACACCGCCGGCGGACAGGCCCAGGAAAATGTCGGCACCCTCTATGATTTCACCCAGGGTGCGGGCCGGGGTGTTCTGCGCAAACTGGATTTTGTCCTCATCCATCAATTCGGTGCGGCCCTCATAGACCACACCGGCCAGATCGGTGACAAAAATGTTTTCGCGCGGGATGCCGATCTTCACCAGCAGCCCCAGGCAGGCCAGGGCCGCCGCGCCCGCGCCCGAAGTCACCAATTTGACCTTTTTGAT
This sequence comes from Rhodoferax sp., assembly GCA_031392945.1. Taxonomy (GTDB): domain Bacteria; phylum Pseudomonadota; class Gammaproteobacteria; order Burkholderiales; family Burkholderiaceae_C; genus JANYCG01. The sequence continues at coordinate 8,265 of JANMVT010000211.1, forward strand.
GTCTTTGCCGGTGACCTTGATGCCGTTCAGGATCGCGGCGCCGACGACGATGGCGGTGCCGTGCTGGTCGTCGTGGAAGACCGGGATCTTCATGCGTTCGCGCAGTTTGCGCTCGACGTAGAAACAGTCGGGCGCCTTGATGTCTTCCAGGTTGATGCCGCCAAAGGTCGGCTCCAGCGCGGCAATGATGTCCACCAGTTTGTCCAGGTCGTGCTTCTCGTTGATTTCGATGTCGAACACGTCGATGCCGGCGAACTTTTTGAACAGGACGCCCTTGCCCTCCATCACCGGTTTGGCCGCCAACGGGCCGATATCGCCCAGGCCCAGCACCGCAGTGCCGTTGGTGATGACCGCCACCAGATTGCCCCGCGCGGTGTACTTGTACGCGTTGTTCGGGTCTTTGACGATTTCTTCGCAGGGCGCGGCAACACCCGGTGAATAAGCCAGGGCCAGGTCGTGCTGGTTGAGCAACTGCTTGGTGGCGGCGATGGCCACCTTGCCCGGCGTGGGGAATTCGTGGTATTCAAGCGCGGCACGGCGCAGCTCGGCTTGTTTTTGGGCGGAATTAAGGCTGGTTTCTGGCATGTTTGTCTCCGGCCGATCAGGTTTGCGGGTGCGGATGCCCTGCAAGTGCCAGCGTTTGTTGTGCTTATTATTAAGGGAGACGGATTGTAGGGCGCGTAGAGGGATTACCCTAGGGTTTGATTAGATTGATTCGTTGGAACTATATTTGGCGCGTCGCCGACCGCCATTTTCCGCCTTGCCGCCTGTACAGTGGCGAGGCACAGGACAGGGTTGGCGGCGCCAGGTTGAAGGCGAACGGTTGACCGTGTCAGGGTGAACACAAACAGTGAAAGGCGCGCGCAAAATGTCTTTGAATCCCGTGATTTCCATGCTGGGTCGGCGTTTGCGCCTGGCCGTGATCGGCGGCGGCCCTGGCTCCTTCATCGGCGCCATGCACCGCCAGGCCGCCCGCATCGATGACCGTTATGAGCTGGTGGCGGCGTGCCTGTCGTCACGGCCCGACATCGCTGCCAGCGCCGGGGCTGAAATCGGCCTTGCGCCTGAGCGCTGCCACGCCAGCGGTGACGCCCTGATCCGCGCCGAGGCCAGGCGGGCGCCGTCCGAGGGCCGGCCCGACGTGGTCGCCATCATGACGCCCAACGACAGCCATTTTGACTATGCGATGGCGGCCCTGGACGCGGGTTTCGATGTGATTTGCGACAAACCCATGACCAACACACTTGTGCAAGCCCACAGCCTGCACGACCGTGCCCGCCAGAGCGGTCTGGTGTTTTGCCTGACCCACAACTACACCGGCTACCCCATGGTGCGTCAGGCCAAGGCCATGGTGCAGGACGGCCAGCTTGGCGTCATCCGGATGGCCCAGGTCGAATATGTGCAAGGCGGGCGCGCCAAAGCCGGGCCGGGCCGGCAGGCATGGAAGGAAGACCCGGCGCGCGGCGGCCCGTCCCTGGTCATGGGCGACATTGGCACGCATGCGCACAACCTGCTGCGTTTCATCACCGGCCTGGAAGTGGCCGAAGTCGCCGCCGATGTGGGCGCCAT
>JANMVT010000217.1:0-5501 GCA_031392945.1 Rhodoferax sp.
AACCAAAAAAAATATCAGTCGTCGAAATTTTCAAGTGACATGCGCTGACTCCATCATGGTAAAGCAGAATCACCTGTATCCCCCAGGGAGGATAAGTTGTTGCAATTTATTTGAAGCAGCTGATCAACGCGAAAAGAATGCAGGCGAAATTTATTTAGGTCATCGTCAGCATCTGCCGCGCCACCGCTTCGGCCACCTTGATGCCATCCACACCTGCTGACAAAATGCCGCCGGCGTAACTTGCACCTTCACCTGCGGGATACAAACCGCGCACGTTGACGCTTTGCATGTCTTCGCCCCGGCTCATCTTGATCGGTGACGAGGTGCGCGTCTCCACGCCGGTCAACACCGCGTCGTGCGTGTCGAAGCCCTTGATCTTGCGGCCAAAGGCGGGGAAGGCTTCGCGCATGGCTGCAATCGCGTAGGCGGGCAGGGCTGACGACAGGTCTCCCAGCGTGACACCCGGCGTGTACGAAGGCTCAACGCTGCCGAGCGTCGTGGACATGCGCCCCGCGACAAAATCGCCCACCAGCTGGCCGGGCGCCTGGTAGTTGCTGCCGCCGAGCACATAGGCGTGCGATTCCAGCTGGCGCTGCAAGTCAAGCCCCGCCAGCGCATGACCCGGGTAGTCGCGCGGGTCGATGCCGACCACGATGCCGGCGTTGGCATTGCGTTCATTGCGCGAATACTGGCTCATGCCGTTGGTCACCACGCGGCCCGCTTCTGACGTAGCGGCCACCACCGTACCGCCTGGACACATACAGAAACTGTAAACCGAGCGGCCATTGCTGGCGTGGTGTACCAGCTTGTAGTCAGCCGCGCCCAGCAGCGGATGCCCCGCATGTCGGCCCCAGCGTGCGCGGTCGATCAGACCTTGCGGGTGCTCAACCCGAAAGCCGATGGAAAACGGTTTGGCTTCCACGTAAACACCGCGTGCATGCAGCATGGCAAAGGTGTCGCGTGAGCTATGGCCGAGCGCCAGCACCACCTGATCAGCGCGCAGCTCGTGCGTGGTGCCGGTGGTCTGGTCCAGCACCGTGAGGCCGCGAATGTGTTTGCCGTCAGACGCCTCTTCAATCAGCACATCCGTCACGCGCTGCTCAAAGCGAATTTCACCGCCCAGCGCGATGATCTGCTCGCGCATGTGTTCGACCACTTTCACCAGCTTGAAGGTGCCGATGTGGGGCCGGGCAACGGTCAAAATCTCGGGCGGCGCGCCGGCTTTGACAAACTCCTGCATCACCTTGCGGCCCAGATGGCGCGGGTCCTTGATCTGGCTGTAAAGCTTGCCGTCTGAAAACGTGCCCGCACCGCCCTCGCCGAACTGCACATTCGATTCGGGATTGAGCACATTTTTGCGCCACAGGCCCCAGGTGTCCTTGGTGCGTTCGCGCACTTTTTTGCCGCGTTCCAGCACGATGGGCCTGAATCCCATCTGGGCCAACAGGAGCGCCGCAAAAATGCCGCAGGGCCCAAAACCCACCACCACCGGGCGCAACGCCAGCGAGGCCGGTGCACGCCCTACGGCGTGGCATGCCATGTTCGGGCTGGGGCCGATATGGGTTTTGCCTGCCAGCCGTTGCAGTACGGCTGTTTCTGTCGCGACATCGGCCAGCGCCACATCCACGATGTAAACCACCAGCAAATGGCTTTTGCGGGCGTCATAACTGCGTTTAAAAACCTGCTGCTTCACTACGTCTGCAGGCGCCAGCCCCAACGTGTGAAGAATGCGCGTAGTCAGGTCTTGGGTGGTGTGGTCAAGTGCAAACTTGAGCTCGGACAGGCGGATCATGCAAGGTGGCTCCGGGGCTCGTGGTGATCAAGCAGACAACCCATATTTTACCTGCACGTACAAACAGCCATTCAGATCGGTAAGAAACCCTCAAGCTAAAAATGCCACTCGCGTTCACGTCCGGTTGCAACTATTGTGCGCCCCTTGGTCAACCAGACCGGGCGAAGTCAACCGACGTTGGCCAAGCCTGCAGGGTCAGCGCGCACCAGCGAAACAGCACTTAACGTAGCGCGCATGGCGCAGTTTCGTTTATTGACATCCCTAGGAATGCTGGCAATCAACCCATGCAGAACCCACAAGTTGTTTTTTTGTGATGGTGCGGATTTGACGATGGCGCTGCCGAATGGTACAAAGCCTTACGATTTGATTTTGAAGCCAAACGGGGAGTCGGATCGCCAGTCCATCCGTCACTGTCAAGACGGAATATATGTGGAGACATTGCAATGCGCTTCTTGAATCATTTAAAAAAGCCTGCGGCTCTTGTGGCCGTTTCTCTGGGCTTGGGTTGGGCCGGTTTGGGGTGGGCTCAGGATAAGCCTGCGGAAGAACCGTTTTGGGCCATCGGCCGTCCCAAAGGCGATGCCACAGCCACTATGGCACCGGTTCCTTCTTTTCCGGTTGCAACCCCGGCTGACAAATTGCCTCTCAGCAAGATGAAGCTGCCGCCAGGCTTCAAGGTGGAAGTTTTTGCAAGTGATATTCTGGATGCGCGCAGCATGCGTGAAGGCGACAAAGGGACGGTTTTTGTCAGTTCGCTTTTTGCGGCGGGCAAACTGTATGCCATCACCAATCAGGCTGGCAAACGGGAAGTCAAGACGCTGGCCGAAAAGCTCTTTTTGCCCAGTGGCATTGAATACCACAAAGGCAACCTTTATCTGGCTACCCCTAAAGACATTACCGTATTTGAAAACATAGAGGCCAACTTGGGCGATATCGGCAAGGGCAAGGTCATTTACGACAAGTTGCCTGGAGACGTGCCCCATGGATGGAAGTTCATCAAGATTAGCCCGGACAACAAACTGTATGTGTCCATTGGTGCCAACTGCAATGTTTGCGATGTCAAGCCCGAATTTGCAACCATCAACCGTATGAACCTGGATGGCAGTGGGTTTGAAGTAGTGGCCAAGGGTGTGCGCAATACGGTCGGTTTTGATTTCCACCCCAAAACAGGCGAACTCTGGTACACCAATAATTCGCGCGACTGGCTGTCTGAAGATCTGCCCAACGACACCCTCAATCGTGTCGCCAAAAGCGCCAAAGAGATTCCCGACTTCGGTTTTCCATATTGTCATCAGGGGGATTTTGTCGATCCGCAATATGGCTGGGGAAAGAGTTGCAAAGGCGTCGCACAGCCGGCGTTGAAACTCGGCGCTCATGCGGCGCCTCTGGGGATGCGTTTCTATAACGGCAAGATGTTTCCTGCCAAATATCAAGGCGCCATCTTTATTGCTCGTCATGGCCCTTGGAATCGTACTCAAAAATACGCTGCTGACATCATGGTGGCATGGCCTGATGGCAAAGGCGGCATCAGCAAAACTGAAACGTTTCTGACGGGCCTGGTTGAAAACAATGGCTATTTGGGCCGTCCAGCGGACGTCATGGTTATGAAAGATGGAAGCTTGCTCATCAGCGATGACCATAACGGCGCCATTTACCGCGTGAGTTACGGCAAGACGTGATCACGTTTCTTACGGGCCATAGCTTCAGCCCAACAGCCCCGTCTGCCTTGGCAGCGGGGCTGTTTTGGAGTTTTTTTGTGGGCCTGCTGGTACTCACCTGCTTGCCTGCTCCGGCGCAGACGCAATCCAAGCCACAGCCGCAGCAGCGACCAGGTGTGGCTGCAACTGCGGGCGTGCCATCGGCTGCCAAATCAGTCAATACAACGGCCCCGGCAATTGGCACGGCAGCCAAACCCGTGGTGGACTATGCGCAACGGTACGCACAGCAATGCGCAGCCTGCCACGGCGCTGACGGCAAAGGTGCCCCGAACCTGGCGCCTTCGCTCGCGGGCCAGCACAGTTTTTATGCAATTACCCAGCTCTTTTTGTTCAAAAACGGAAGGCGCGACAGTGATGTCATGAACGCGCTGGCAAAGGATTTCAGTAACGACGATTTGCGGGGATATTCTGAGGTAATCGGTAAATTGCCGGTGCAGGCCACGCAACCGACCGGGACACCACCCGACGAAGCAAGGATGGCGCTTGGCAAAAGCTTGGCCAATAATCACCAGTGCGTAAGTTGCCATGGCGTTGACCTGGCGGGCGCGCAGCAAGTGCCGCGCTTGGCAGGTCAGCACGAAGATTACCTGGTACGTGTTTTGACTGAATTCCGCAGTGGCAAGCGCCTGGGCTACACCACTGCGATGAACGAAGCACTGTCAGGCCTCAAGCCGGAAGAATTGGAGAGTCTGTCCTACTACCTGGCGCGGCATCCAGGCGTTAAATAGGCAGGTTGACTTCAAGCGGGCAGGAAACCTTCAATCGACAAATACCGCTCCCCGGTGTCGTAGTTAAAGCCCAACACAGTGGCGCCAGCGGGCAAGTCAGGCAGCTTTTGCGCAATTGCCGCCAATGTGGCGCCGCTGGAGATGCCGACCAGAATGCCTTCTTCACGGGCGCAACGCCGCGCCATTTCGCGGGCCGGTTCGGCATCGACCTGGATCACGCCATCCAGCAGTTCCACATTCAGGTTTTTGGGGATGAAACCCGCGCCTATGCCCTGGATCGGGTGGGGCGAGGGCGCCCCGCCCGAGATCACCGGGGATGCGGCCGGCTCAACCGCAAACACCTTCAGCTTGGGCCACTTGGCCTTGAGCACCTGCGCACAGCCGGTGATATGTCCGCCCGTGCCTACACCTGTGATCAGCGCATCCACGCCATTCGGGAAATCCGCCAGGATTTCCAGCGCCGTGGTGCGCGCGTGCACGTCGATGTTGGCCGGGTTTTCAAACTGCTGCGGCATCCAGGAATTGGGCGTGGCGGCGACCAGTTCCATGGCGCGGGCGATCGAGCCTTTCATGCCTTTTTCACGTGGGGTCAAATCGAAAGATGCGCCGTACGCCAGCATCAGGCGGCGCCGCTCAATTGACATGCTGTCGGGCATCACGAGAACCAGTTTGTAACCCTTGACGGCGGCGACCATGGCCAGGCCAATGCCGGTGTTGCCCGAGGTCGGCTCGATGATGGTGCCGCCGGGTTTGAGCGCGCCGGACTTCTCGGCGTCTTCCACCATGGACAGCGCAATGCGGTCCTTGATCGAGCCGCCGGGGTTGCTGCGCTCGGACTTGATGTACACATTGGCGCCCGCGCCAAACAGGCGGTTGATGCGCACGTGGGGCGTGTTGCCAATGGTGTTGAGGATGTTCTCGGCTTTCATGGGTCGCTCCTTTAAAAAGATGATTCGCCTATTGTGGCGCAAGCGATAATCTGTGTGTGAAGCCCGCCAGACTGCCGCTGGTGCAATCTGGGAAACCAGGCACTGGAGGAACGTCCGGACTGCACAGGGCAGCGTAGCAGCTAACGGCTGTCCACTGAAATTCCGAGGCGCAAGCCAGAGTTATAAGGTGAGGATCAGAGCAACAGAGACGAGTCGCAAAAGGTGTGGAATGCATTTTTTGCCTCGGGGCGCAAGCTTCGCGGGCAAAAATGCAGGGTCAACCCGATGCGGGTGAAACGGGCAATCTCTACGCGCAGCAATACCAAGTAGGCCA
>JANMVT010000220.1:0-17772 GCA_031392945.1 Rhodoferax sp.
TGCCCCCAACTACCTCAGCACCGAGGCGGACCGCAAGGTGGCGGCCGATTCAATGCGGGTGACACGCAATATCGTTGCGCAACCGGCCCTGTCCAAGTACCAGCCGCAGGAATGGAAGCCGGGGGTGCAGTTTCAGACCGACGCCGAACTGGCCAAACTGGCCGGCGACATCGCCACCACCATCTTCCACCCGGTGGGCACCACCAAGATGGGCCGACTGGACGACCCCATGACCGTGGTGGATTCGCGCCTGCGCGTGCGCGGCAAAAATGGCCTGGTCGCCGGCCTGCGGGTGGTGGATGCCGGGGTGATGCCAACCATCACCAGCGGCAACACCAATTCGCCCACGCTGATGATCGCCGAGAAAGCGGCGCAGTGGATTTTTGAGGCTGCCCAAGGCCGCTGAACCGGCAAAATCGGACCCGTGGCGGCGGCCGCGAATTGCGGGTATGCGCTAAAAGGGTAAGTCCTGATGTGCTGGCGCAGCGCAGCCGGTAAAGTCCGTCCCACTCGCAACCGGGCCACAAGCCGCGCGCTGAAGAGAGGCCGAGGAGACAGCCACTAATTATCAAAACCGAAATTTGCGTGTCCAAAGCAGACATGCCCTGAAAAGGCGCCGGCCACCCCGGCGCCTTTTTTTTTCGGTTTCGGCAATCGCGCCGTATGCTATATATTTAATATCAAACTATTCAATACCCACGAGGGGAATCGCTCTGTTTCTTTGGAAACCCGGCGGCTTTGCCGGTTCAGGGCAGGCGCTGGGCCGAGGCCGGCGCAGCCGCTGCGCCGGCCACGCCGGCGCCTTGCGGCCAGGGCATGTCGGCGACCAGAAGCGCTTTGCCGATGGGCGCGGGCGCCTGCGCTTTTTGCACGGCGGCGATGTCTTCGTCACTCGGGTACTGGCCTTTGAGCCAAAAATCAAACACGCGCCGGGCGATGGGGGCCGAGTTGGCTGCGCCGAAACCGGCGTTCTCCACGATCAGGGCCAGCGCGATGCTCGGGTTTTCGGCCGGAGCGAAGGCGGTGAACAGCGCATGGTCGCGAAAGCGCTCGTCCAACTTGGACGCCACGTATTTTTCATTGGCCTTGATCTGCACCACCTGGGCCGTGCCGGTCTTGCCGCCGCTGGTGTAGGGCGCGCCCTTGAACGCCTGGGCCGAGGTGCCCTCGATGTTGACACCCACCATGGCGGCGATGACGACGGCAATATTGGCCGGTTTGGCGATGGCCACACCCATGGCCTGGTGCAGGGTGGTGGTTGGCGCGCGGGTCACCACGTCCACGACGTCCTTGACCAGGTGGGGCTTCATCTTCACGCCATTGTTGGCCAGTGTGGCGGTCGCTGACGCCAGTTGCAGCATGGTGAAGTTGTTGTAACCCTGGCCGATGCCCAGCGAAATGGTTTCGCCGGCATACCATTTTTGTTGCTCGGGCTTTTTGTAGGCGCGGCGTTTCCAGCCGGTGGACGGCAGCAGGCCGCGCACCTCGCCATGGATGTCGATGCCGGTGAGTTCGCCAAAGCCAAAGCGCTGCATCTGTTCGTGCATCAGGTCAACACCCATGTCGTTGGCCAGCATGTAGTAGTAGGTGTCGCAGGACTGCACGATGGAGCGGTACATGTTGACCGAGCCGTGGCCGCCCTCTTTGTCATCGCGGAAACGGTGCCCGCCGAACATGAAGAAGCCAGGGTCGTTGATGGTCTGCTCGGGCGTGCGTTTGCCGGTTTCCAGCGCTGCCAGCGCCATGAAGGGTTTGTAGGTGGAGCCCGGCGGGTAACTGCCGCGCAAGGCGCGGTTCAACAGCGGTTTGTCCGGCGACTCGTTGAGCGACTGCCAGCTGTCGGAATCAATGCCCTCGACAAACAGGTTGGGGTCGAAGGTCGGTTTGCTGACAAAGGCCAGAATCTCGCCGGTTTTGGGGTCCAGCGCGACCAGGGCGCCGCGGCGCTCGCCAAACAGGTCTTCCACCATTTTTTGCAGCTTGATGTCGATCGACAGCTTGACCGTGTTGCCCGGCGTGGACGGGTTGCTGGCCAGCTTGCGCATGGCGCGCCCTGCCGCCGACGTCTCCACCGAGTCCACGCCGGTGATGCCGTGCAGTTGCGCCTCGAAGCTTTGCTCCACGCCGAGCTTGCCGATGTACTCGGTGCCCTTGTAGTTGGTCTGCTCTTCGTCGGGCCAGTCCTCCATGGCCTTCTTCTCGGCCTGGTTGACTCGCCCGATGTAGCCGATGACGTGGCTGGCTAGCTCGCCGTAGGGGTAGTTGCGAAACAGCCGGGCCTTGATCTCGACGCCCGGAAAACGGAAGCGCTGCGCCGCGAATTTGGCGACTTCTTCATCGGTCAGGCGGGTGCGGATCGGCAGGGATTCAAAGTTGCGCGACTCCTCCATCAGCTTCTTGAAGCGTTTGCGGTCGCGCGGCGTGATGTCCAGCACATTCGCCAGCGCGTCGATGGTCTGCTCGAGGTCAGGCACTTTGGCCGGTGTGAGCTCCAGCGTGTAGGCCGAATAGTTGGTTGCCAGCACGATGCCGTTGCGGTCCAGGATCAGGCCCCGGTTGGGCACCACCGGCACTATCGCCGTGCGGTTGTTTTCCGCCTGCTCTTTCAGGTCTTCATGGCGCGCGATTTGCAAATAGGCCAGGCGGCTTGCCAGCAGCGTGAAACACAGCACCACGGCCAGGCTGGCGACAAAAATGCGCGCGCGAAAACGCGCCAGATCGGCTTCGACATTGCGCAGCTCAGTCATGACAGACGCCGCCGCGCCGGGCCGCCCCAAGCAAGGCAGCCCCCTCGGGGGGCAGCGAAGTACACGAAGTGACGGGCGTGGGGGTCATAAAGGCCGGTTCGCGTCAGGGTTAGGCGCGCGGCGTTGCGGCACCAGCAAAATCACACTCACCACCGGCCACAACAGGGCCTCGACCAGCGGCGCGGCCAGCATCTCGAAGCCCGGAAAGCGGTCGCCGCTGGCCAGGCGGATCAACAGCTCGATGGCGTGCATGGCGGCGAACAGCGGCAACACCTGTACCGCCTGCGAGGGCACGCTGAACCACAACAGGCGGCGGTGGATGGCGATGGCGAAAAAACTCAGCACGGTGTAGGCCAGCGCATGTTGGCCGAGCAAGGCGCTTTGGTGCACATCCATGCCAATGCCGAAGAGGAAGGCCACACCAATGCCAACCCGCAGCGGCTGGTGCACACTCCAGAACACCAGCACCAGGGCCAGCACATCGGGCACCCAGGCGGCGCGGCCCCACAGCCCCATGTTTTGCGCCATGTTGATCAACAAGGCGATGATCAGGCTGCCCCAGATGAACAGCGGATTGGCAGGCAGCAGCAGTTGCTGGCCGGGGCGCATGATCATTTTCGGGCCGCCTTTTTGCCAGTCGCCAAAGGCGTGTCCGCAGCGGGCCGCCCGGCGATTTGCTGGGTGACCGGCGCCAGCACCATGACATGGGCGCTGCCCGAGACCATGGCCAGCGGCGTGCAGAAAATGCGCGCGAAGGCGCTGTCAACGCGACGCTCGACGCGCGCCACTTTGGCCACGGGCAAACCCGGCGGGTAGACCCCGTCAACGCCGCTGGTGGTCAGGATGTCGCCGGCCTGCACATCGGCATTGGCCGCCATGAAGCGCAACTCGATGGCGGCGGAATGCGCCGCCGCGTCGCCGAACGCGATGCCGCGCGCGCCGGTGCGGGCGTTGAGCACGGGAATGGCCTGGTCGCGGTCGGTGATCAGGGTGACCTCGCTCACCGAAGGGTACACCCGCGTCACTTGGCCCAGCACGCCCGACTCGTCGAGCACCGGCGAAGCCGCCACCACGCCGTCGGCCAGGCCTTTGTCGATGATGATTTTGCGGGTGTAGGGGTCGGCCGCGTCGTACAGGACCTGGGCCGCTTGCGAGGTGGTGGTGAGGCGATCGCGCAACGCCAGCAGCTTGCGCAGGCGGCTGTTTTCCAGCGTCAGTTGCTCCACCTGGTTGGCGCGTTGGGACTGCTCGCCGAGCTTCTGGCGCGCCAGGGCTTCTGACTGCTGGGAGCGTTTCAGGTCTTCAAAATACTTGCCCGAGCCCTGGGCCCACAGGATTGGCTGCATCGCCACCCATTGCGCCGGGCGCAGCACCGTCGCCACCACCAGGCGCAGGGGTTGGGTAATTTTAAAGCGGACGTCAGCCACCATCAGGAACAGCGCCAAGGCGCTGAACACAGTGAGTTTGGACAACGCGGACGGGCCTTGCCTGAAAAATGGCGGCGGCGTTCTGTCGAGTGTTCCGAGTGGCATGGGCGCTTAGTGCTCCCGCAGGCAGTCCTACTCCGAAGTGAAGATGGAACCCAGCCGGTCCATGCGCTCCAGCGCAATGCCACAGCCGCGCACCACGCAGGTCAGCGGATCTTCGGCCACCAGCACCGGCAGGCCGGTTTCTTCGGCCAGCAGGCGGTCCAGGTCACGCAAGAGCGCGCCGCCGCCAGTGAGCATCATGCCGCGGTCGGCGATGTCGGCGCCCAATTCGGGCGGGGTTTGCTCGAGCGCGTTCTTGACGGCCGAGACGATGTTGTTCAGCGGGTCGGTCAAGGCCTCCAGAATCTCGTTGGACGAGATCGTGAAACTGCGCGGCACGCCTTCCGAGAGGTTGCGCCCGCGCACTTCCATCTCTTTGACTTCCGAGCCCGGAAAGGCCGATCCGATGTTCTTCTTGATGGCCTCGGCCGTGGGCTCGCCAATCAGCATGCCGTAGTTGCGGCGGATGTAGTTGATGATGGCTTCGTCGAACTTGTCGCCGCCCACACGCACGCTGCCCTTGTAGACCATGCCGCCGAGCGAAATCACGCCCACTTCAGTGGTGCCGCCGCCAATGTCCACCACCATCGAGCCGCTGGCCTCGCTGACCGGCAGGCCTGCGCCAATCGCAGCGGCCATGGGTTCTTCGATCAGGTACACGTCGCTGGCGCCCGCGCCCAAAGCCGATTCGCGAATCGCGCGTCGCTCGACCTGGGTCGAACCGCAGGGCACACAAATGATGATGCGCGGGCTGGGTTTGAAGATGCCGCGCGGATGCACCATTTTGATGAATTGCTTGAGCATTTGCTCGGTGACGGTGAAGTCGGCGATCACGCCATCCTTCATTGGGCGGATCGCCTCGATGTTGCCGGGCACTTTGCCCAACATGGCCTTGGCCTCTTTGCCGACCGCCTGGATGGTCTTTTTGCCTTGCGGGCCGCCTTCGTGGCGGATCGCGACGACGGAAGGCTCGTCCAATACGATGCCCTTGTCCCGGACGAAAATCAGGGTGTTGGCCGTGCCGAGGTCAATCGCCAGGTCGGTGGAAAAGTACCGACGAAATGCGCTAAACATTAAAAATCCTCTCGTGCATGACAGATGCTTGGATCTGTCGATGCCAAAAATGCCGGTTCAAAAGTGAAAATTGGGCGCTGAAATCCGCTGTTTTGCCGAAGTTGCGCCAAAGGCGGGATAATACCCTATCCCCTGTGTATAACCCGGTCAAATGCTGGCCGCGCAGCCCTGTCGGGGCCTGGATTACACCCCGTTTCAAACTGATTTCCGCCATGGCACTGACCTTCATCGATATTTCAAACATCGCCAATCTGGCTCGCCTGGAATTGCAGCCAGACGAGAGTGAGCGCATGCTCACAAAAATTAACAGCTTTTTCGATCTGGTTGAAAAAATGCGCGCGGTGGACACCAGGGGCGTCACGCCCCTGACGCATCCCTTCGACGCCAACCGGATCAACATTCCACACATGGCGCTGCGCCTGCGCGACGATGTGGTGAGCGAGCCGAACAACCGCGAGGCCAACCAGCAAAACGCGCCCGCCATCGAGCGCGGCCTGTTCCTGGTGCCCAAGGTGATCGAGTGAATCAAGGCCTCCAATGACCTCAATCCCCACCCAGCCACCCACTCAAATCCACGACCTGACGGTGGCCCAACTGGCCGCGCAACTGGCCGCGCGCCAAGTCTCGGCAGTCGAAGTTGCCGGCCATTTCCTGGCCCGCGCAAAAGCCCACGAATCGCTGGCCTGTTTTGTCGCGGTCGACGAAGAAGTCAGTTTGCGCCAGGCGGCAGCGGCGGACCAGCGCCTGGCCCAGGGCGGCGCAGCGTCACTGACCGGCGTTCCACTGGCGCACAAAGACATTTTTGTCACCCGCGATTTCGCAACCACCGCCGGCTCTCGAATGCTGAAAGGCTATCGCTCTCCATTTAATAGCACAATAGTGGCGAATCTAGAGGGCAAAGGGGTCATTTCATTGGGAAAACTAAATTGCGACGAGTTCGCGATGGGTTCTTCCAACGAAAACTCGGCGACGGCCCCGGTCGGCTTCGACCAGCCCACACCGGTTAAAAACCCCTGGGACCGCACGCGCATTCCCGGCGGCTCATCGGGCGGCAGCGCGGCGGCTGTGGCGGCCCGTCTCACGCCGGCGGCCACGGGCACCGACACGGGAGGCTCGATCCGCCAGCCAGCCTCGTTTTGCGGCATCACCGGCATCAAGCCGACCTATGGCCGCGCCTCGCGTTACGGCATGATCGCCTACGCCTCCAGCCTGGACCAGGCCGGCCCGATGGCGCGCACGGCCGAAGACTGCGCCTTGTTGCTCAGCGCCATGTGCGGACCAGACCTGGACCGGGATTCGACCTCGCTCGATATTCCCGCCGAAGATTTCACGCGCTCGCTGAACGCCTCGCTGGACGGTTTGCGCATCGGCATCCCGGCTGAATTTTTCGGCGACGGGCTGGCCAACGACGTGCGCGCCGCTGTCGACGCCGCGCTGAAAGAATTTGAGGCGCTCGGCGCCAAGCTGGTGCCGGTCTCGCTGCCGCGCACCGAGTTGTCCATCCCCGTGTACTACATCATTGCCCCGGCCGAGGCATCCAGCAACCTGAGCCGCTTCGATGGCGTGAAGTTCGGCCACCGCGCTGCCCGCTACACCGACCTGACCGACATGTACAAGAAAACCCGCGCCGAGGGTTTTGGCGACGAGGTCAAACGCCGCATCATGGTGGGCGCCTATGTGCTGTCCCACGGTTATTACGACGCCTATTATCTGCAAGCGCAAAAAATCCGCCGCATGATTGCCGACGATTTCCAGAACGCCTTCACCCAATGTGACCTGATCGCCGGGCCGGTGGCGCCCACAGTCGCCTGGAAAATCGGCGAAAAATCCGACGACCCCGTTGCCAATTACCTGGCCGACATCTATACCCTGCCCGCCTCGCTGGCGGGCCTGCCGGGCATGAGTTTGCCGGCGGGTTTTGGCGCCGGGCACATGCCGGTTGGCCTGCAGTTGATTGGCAACTATTTGCAGGAAGCCCGGCTGCTCAACGCCGCGCACCGGTTCCAGCAGGCAACCGGCTTCCATCACGCGAAGCCGGCGGGGTTTTGAACATGACTGATTTGAAGATGCCCACCGCCATACCCACCGGCCCCCTGGTGCTGGGTTACGAAGTCGTGATCGGCTTCGAGACCCACGCGCAACTCTCAACCCAAAGCAAGATCTTCAGCCGCGCATCGACAGCTTTTGGCGCGGAACCCAACACGCAGGCTTGTGCGGTGGACCTGGCCTTGCCCGGCACGCTGCCGGTGATGAACAAGGGCGCCGTCGAACGTGCGATCCAGTTCGGCTTGGCCATTGGCGCCCACATTGCGCCGCGCAGCGTGTTTGCGCGCAAGAATTATTTCTACCCGGACCTGCCCAAGGGTTACCAGATCAGCCAGTTTGAGATTCCTGTGGTGCAAGGCGGCGACGTTGAATTCTTCCTGGACGATAAAAAGCGTTCGGTCCGGCTGGTGCGCGCGCACCTCGAAGAAGACGCGGGCAAGTCGCTGCATGAAGACTCGTCATTGGGCGGCGGGGGGCAAAGCGGCATCGACCTGAACCGCGCCGGCACACCCCTGCTGGAAATCGTCACCGAGCCCGACATGCGCAGCAGCGCCGAGGCCGTGGCCTACGCCAAAGAACTGCACAAGATCGTCACCTGGATCGGCATTTGCGACGGCAATATGCAAGAAGGCTCGTTCCGCTGCGACGCCAACGTGTCAGTGCGCAAACCCGGCGCCGAACTGGGCACGCGGCGCGAGATCAAGAACCTGAACAGCTTCAAGTTCATGCAGCAGGCCATCGACTATGAAGTGCGCTGGCAGATTGGCGAAATTGAGGATGGGCGGGCGATACAGCAGGCCACGGTTTTGTTCAATCCGGACACCGGTGAAACAAAGGCCATGCGGACCAAGGAAGATGCGGCGGATTACCGCTATTTTCCGGACCCGGATTTGCCGCCGCTGGTGATTGCGGATGCTTGGGTTGAGCAGATTCGATCTGAGATGACTGAGTTGCCACGGGTGATGGCGGCGAGGTTTGTAGCCGACTATGGGCTTTCTGACTACGACGCGACAGCATTGACTCAAAGCCGTGCCACCGCGTCGTATTTTGAGGAGACCAATTCGCTTTGTCATCGACCAAAATTAGTTGCAAACTGGATGATGGGCGACATTGCACGAAGGCTCAAGTCTGGCGACGTCGATTTTGATCGCCTGAGGTTACTCATTGCGCCCGAAGTATTTGCAAGTTTGATTGCGCGCATTTATGACGGAACAATTTCCAACATTGCGGCGAAACTGGTTCTGGAAGAGCTTTGGCCAACCAATGTGATCGTCCAACTCTCAGGCAATACGACGACCTCGTCGGTTGGAACACTGACACCTGCCGTGACCGTGGATTCGATCATCGAAGCCAAAGGCCTCAAACAACTCAACGACACCAGCGCCCTCGAAAAAATCGTAGACCAAGTCCTCGCCGCCAACCCCAAAAACGTCGCCGAATACAAATCCGGCAATGCCAAGGCGCTCAACGCCCTGGTCGGCCAGATCATGAAGGGCAGCCAGGGCAAGGCCAACCCGCAGCAGGTCAACGATTTGCTGCGCAAAAAGCTCGATTAGGCGGTCCGATTCGGGCATCGGTGCGGGCCCGTGTTCTGGCCCCCATCCACGCCCACGTAGCGACCGGATTCAGCGGGTCTTGCCCGCTGCGGGAGAGGCCGCCGCAGGCGCAGGCATCTTCAGCGCCCACAACTGCTGGAGGCGCCCCAGCTCTTCGTCAAAACGCACATTCACGCGGGTGATTTCACCCTCCTGGTCGGCGATGAAGCGCTTTTGCACGGCCAGGTTTTTGCCCAGCTCGTCGAGCTGCCGGCGCAGGGGAAACGGCGCTTTGCCCGGGTCCTTCTTGTAGAACTCCATCTCGGCGTCCAGAGCGACGCGCTGGCGCAGCAGTTCTTCGACGCGGTTGGCGGCGGCCGCCCTCACCACGCCGATTTGTTTGAGCGCTTCGGCGCGCTCCACGTCATGCACTGCCCGGCTGGGGTAACGCTGCAGCAAGGCGCGGTCGCGGCGCTTGTCTTCGTCGCGGCGGGCACGTTCTTCCAGTTCCAGTTTTTCGCGGGCTTCCACTTCGGCGCGCTCGGGCGCGGTCAGGGTCGGGCCGACTTTTGCACGAACGGTTCCACTGGGATTGAGAAGTTTTTGCTCGCGATCAGAACATTCGGGGATCGGCCGGTCCGAGGTGAGTTTTCTGCCCTTGTTGTCAACACAACTGTAAATGCCGGGCTTGACTTCTTGGGCCTGCGCCGGCCCCAGGGCAGCCAGGCCCAGTGCCAGCAGGCAGAACGCAACATTGGCAATGGCTTTGATTTTCATGACTTTCCGACGACTCCATAACGTTGGCGATAGGCCTGCACACGCTCGCGGTCCGCAGCAATTTCAACGCCGTTTCGCTGCGCCAGATACTGCATCAGATCGTCCAGCGTCGCAATGGCGCAAACCTGCAGCCCCAACTGTTCCCGAACGTATTGCACGGCGCTGTGGTTGACATCGAGGCCATTCTCCACCGCCTTCTCCTGGCGATCCAGCGCGATGGCGACGGCATGGGGCGTTGCGCCCGCCGCACGGATGATGGCGATCGACTCGCGCGCCGCCGTGCCGGCCGACATCACATCGTCCACGATCAACACCCGGCCTTTAAGCGGCGCGCCAACCAGGCTGCCGCCTTCGCCGTGGTCTTTGGCCTCTTTGCGGTTGTAGGCGAAAGGCACGTTGCGCCCCAGGCGCGCCAACTCCACAGCCAAGGCGGCGCCCAGCGGAATGCCCTTGTAGGCAGGGCCAAACACCATGTCGAACTCGATGCCGCTGGACAGCAACCGTTTGGCGTAAAACTGGGCCAGGCGCCCGAGCCTGGCGCCGTCGTCAAACAGGCCGGCATTGAAAAAATAGGGGCTGATCCGCCCGGCCTTGGTCTTGAACTCGCCAAACTTGAGCACGCCACAGTCGAGCGCGAACTGCACGAAATCCTGGGCTAAAGTATCCTGCTCTTTATCCTGAACCGTTTGCTGATCTGTGTCGCCCATCAATCATTCCTGGAGAGTCATTTGTTCAAATTAACCAGCCTCAACCTCAACGGTATCCGCTCGGCCACCAGCAAGGGGCTGGAACCCTGGCTGGCCCAGCACCAGCCCGATTGTATTTGCGTGCAGGAGGTCAAGGCCCAGGCCGAGCACGTGGAAGGCCCGTTTCAGCATCTGGCCGGGCTCAAGGGCTATTTTCACCTGGCGCAAAAAAAGGGGTATGCGGGCGTGGCCGTGTACACGCGCCACGAGCCCAGCGAGGTCATCACCGGTTACGGCTCGTCTGAATTTGACGCCGAGGGCCGTTGCGTTGAATTGCGTTTTGACACGCCGCGCAACAAGATGTCCATCATCAGCGCGTATTTCCCCAGCGGCTCGTCGGGCGAGGAGCGCCAACAGGCCAAGTTCCGCTTTTTGGGCGAGTTTTACCCGCACCTGACCGGGCTCAAACAATCGCGCGAATTCATCCTGTGCGGTGACGTGAACATCGCACACAAGGAGATTGACCTGAAGAACTGGAGGAGCAACCAGAAAAATTCCGGCTTCACGCCCGAAGAGCGCGCCTGGATGACAAAGTTGTTGGCCAATGCGCCAGATGGAGCCGGCCTGGTCGACGTCTACCGCCGGCTCCAGCCCGACGCCACCGACACCGCCTACACCTGGTGGAGCGCGCGCGGCCAAGCCTATGCCAACAACGTAGGTTGGCGCCTGGACTACCACTTGGCCACACCGGCCCTGGCTGCCTTCGCCCGGCGCGAGGCGATCTACAAAACCGAGAAGTTCTCGGACCACGCGCCGATCACGGTCGAGTACGATATTTAGCCAATAAGAAACTGTTTGGCGCTGGCATCGAC
Source organism: Rhodoferax sp. (assembly GCA_031392945.1). Taxonomy (GTDB): domain Bacteria; phylum Pseudomonadota; class Gammaproteobacteria; order Burkholderiales; family Burkholderiaceae_C; genus JANYCG01. Next base: position 11,267 of record JANMVT010000220.1, read on the forward strand.
CGGACACCAGAGCACAACGCCATTGCCACAGAACCCGCCGTGCAGAAGGCGTCGGCGTTTACGGTCAATTGCAGCGGGCGCGGCCCCTGCCGGGGCTCGCCGCATTGTTGAGACCTGCTGGGCCGGGAAGGGGCCTACCGGAAAAAAATAACAAGAAGAATGATGATCAAAAGAGCGCCGGCACCTATATACATGTCCATCTCCAACGCGTTGCCCATCCTCGACGAGGATTGTTCAGCACACGCAAGCAAGCTGATTTAAGTACTCGCGCTGGACGGGGTCTGTGCTAAAGCCCACTTAGCAGGACGCCGGCGGGCGAGTTATGCCGTTCCGCCCTTTTGGCCGGTTTATTTTTCCGTCATTTCACCCGCGCCCGCTCGTACAGCGGCAGCACCTTGGGCAAATTGGCCTGGATATCCGCAATGCGGGTGGTGCCCGACGGGTGGGTTGACAGGAATTGCGGGGGCGCACCCTTGCTTGCAGCAGCCATTTTTTGCCACAGCGTGACACCGGCACGCGGGTCGTAGCCGGCGCGCGCCGCCAGTTCCATGCCGACAAGGTCGGCCTCCGACTCGTCCTCGCGGCTGAACTCCAGCGTGAGCAGTTGCGCGCCGTAGTTGGTGATGGTCTGGCCGACCTGCCCAAAACCGAACAATTGGCTCAACACCCCCGCGCCGATGTTGGTGGCCGCGCTTTTGCCCATGCGTTTGCGGGCGTGTTCGCGCAGGGCGTGGGCGATTTCGTGGCCCATCACCATGGCGGCCTCGTCGTCGGTCAGTTTGAGCTGGTCCAGGATGCCGTTGTAAAAAGCGATCTTGCCGCCGGGCATGCAAAAGGCGTTGATCTGGTTCGAGCCGATCAGGTTGACCTCCCACTTCCAGTCTTTGGCGCACGGGTTCCACTCCAGCGTGAACGGGATGATTTTGGCGGCAATGGCGCGCAGGCGGATGACTTGCGGGTTGTCCCTGGGGCCCAGCGCTTTTTTGCCATTGGCCTCCTGCAACATCTGCTGGTACTGCTGGCCCGCCGAGCGCTCCACGTCCTCGGCCGGCACCAGTTTGGCGAAGGCCGATGTGCCGCCGACCTCAACGCCTTCGCGCGCGTCCGCCGTCGGCGTCTCGGCCGCGCAGGCGATCAGGAGCGCCGCCGCAGCGCAACTGGCCAGGCGGTTTTTCAACAGGCCATGTGTCTTGATTTTCAATTTCACTTTTTGAACCCCTTTGCAGCCGATGGCAGCGCGTATTATTCCCGCATGCCGACACCCGCCCTTGCCGTCCCGCTGAAAAAACCCTCCTGGGGCGAGACATTCAAAGTCTATCTGGAGGCCGCCACCGTGCGCATGCTGCTGCTGGGATTTTCCGCCGGCTTGCCCTTGCTGCTGGTGCTGGGCACCTTGAGTTTCTGGCTGCGCGAAGCCGGCATCGACCGCACCACGATCGGTTACCTGAGCTGGGTCGGCCTGGCCTACGCCTTCAAATGGGTCTGGGCGCCCCTGGTGGACCGCATGCCCGTCCCCATTTTGACGCGCCTGCTAGGACGCCGGCGCAGCTGGCTGCTGCTGGCGCAAGTCGCCATCATGGCCGGCCTGGTGGCCATGTCGTTCAACAACCCCCAGGTGGCTTTGCAGCCGGTGGTGTGGGGCGCGCTGTCGGTGGCGTTTGGCTCGGCCACACAAGACATCGCGCTGGACGCGTTCCGGATTGAGTCCGCCAGCATCGAGCGCCAGGCCGCCCTGGCCGCCGCCTACCAGACCGGTTACCGTCTGGCGATGATCTGGGCCGGCGCCGGTGTGTTGTGGATTGCCGCGCGGGCTGAAGTGGTGCCGCTGGTTCAGGTGCTGGCCCAGGCGGGCCAGGCCGCAGCGCCTGCGCCCTACCAGCACAGCGCCTGGCAAACCGCTTACCTGGTGATGGCCGCCAGCATGCTGCTGGGCATGCTTACGGTGCTGTTTTCGCCCGAGCCAGCCCAGCGCGTGTTGCCGCCCGCCCGGAATGCCGCCCAGTGGCTCAAGAGCGCCCTGGTGGACCCGTTTGCCGACTTCATCCGCCGCTACCAGTGGCAGGCCGCCCTGATCCTGGCGCTGATCGCCATTTACCGCATCAGCGACATCGTGATGGGCATCATGGCCAATCCGTTTTATGTGGACATGGGTTACACCAAGGACGAAGTGGCCGCCGTCACCAAGGTGTTCGGCGTCATCATGACGCTGGCGGGCGCCTTTGTCGGCGGCGTGTTGTCGATGCGTTTCGGCGTGATGCGCATCCTGATGCTGGGCGCGGTTTTGAGCGCCGCCAGCAACCTGCTGTTCGCCTGGCTGGGCGGGCGCGGCCACGACCTGACGGCCTTGATCTGGGTGATCTCGGCCGACAACCTGGCCAGCGGCATCGCCTCGGCCGCCTTCATCGCCTATTTGTCCAGCCTGACCAATGTCAATTATTCGGCCACGCAGTACGCGCTGTTCAGCTCGATGATGCTGCTTGCCCCAAAGTTTCTGGCCGGTTATTCAGGCCGGTATGTCGATGCTTTCGGCTACGCCCACTTCTTCACCGCGACGGCTTTTCTGGGTCTGCCGGTGTTGCTGCTGGTGTGGCTGGCCGCGCGCGGCGAAAAACCCAAGGATTCCAAGGAAACAGGTGTTTTTCCCTTGTGATATATTAATAGTTTGCTTTTAATATTATAGCAAACCGGGTTTGCGGGAAGGCTGGGGTTTACTTAACTTTACCGCCGCTTCAAACCCCGTCAGGTGTGAATTTGGCGGCCCGCGCTAGACTCGCGACGATGACACAACGCCTGTTGATGATTGAAGACGATTTGCGCCTGGCGCAGATGGTGGGCGAGTATCTGGGCCAGTCGGGTTACGTGGTCGCCCACGCGCCCAACGGCGCGGCCGGTCTGGCGCTGCTGCAGGGTCCGGGCGAGGCCGCGCCCGAGCTGGTGATTCTTGATTTGATGCTGCCCGACATTGACGGCCTGGAGGTCTGCCGCCGCATCCGCGCCCTGCCCGGCGCCCCGGCCCTGGTGCCGGTGTTGATGCTCACCGCCAAGGGCGATCCAATGGACCGCATCATCGGCCTGGAGATCGGCGCTGACGACTATCTGCCCAAACCGTTTGAGCCGCGCGAGCTGCTGGCCCGGGTGCGAGCTGTGTTGCGCCGGCGTCAGGAGCCGGCCACGCCCGAGTCCAGGCAGCTTCGCTTTGGCTCGCTGGCGATCGACCGCGACGCCCGCACCGTCACCGTGGGCGCGGCGCTGTGCGAGCTGACGTCTTACCAGTTCGACCTGCTGGCCGCCCTGGCCGAGCGCGCGGGGCGCGTGCTGACGCGCGACCAGATCATGGAAGCCGTGCGCGGGCGCGAGCTCGACGCCTTTGACCGCTCCATCGACGTGCACATGGGCCGCATCCGCGCCGCCATCGAGGTGGACGCGAAAAACCCCAAGCGCATTTTGACGGTGCGCGGCGTCGGTTACGTCTTCGCCCGCCAGCAGGACTGAAGATATGGCCCCCACGCTCCGCCGCTTCGCGGGTCGCTGCCCCCCGAGGGGGCTAATTTTTCTAGGGGCGGCCCGTCGAAAAATTGCCTCTCCACGCTTGCCACTTCGTTTGCCGCATTGACAACATGAGTACGCCGTTGCACCAGCGCCTGTACCTGCGCATCTGGCTGGCCGTGGTGGCTGCCGTGGCCGTGCTGGCATTGCTGGCCAGCGCCCTGTGGCGCATCGAGGCAGACCGCGAACGCGCCGAGCGCGAACGCGAGCGCGCCGAGCGCCCGGGGCGCGAGATCGTGCTGCGCAACCAGGGCGGCGACATCGTCGGCCAGGCCCGCGTGCGGCCCACCCGCGTACCGGGCCAGGGGCCGGAATTCCAGGTGCCGATGGTCGACGGAAGCACCCTCTTCATTCAATTGCCGCGCCCCGAGCGGCTGTCCGGACGCATGGGCGAACCGGGCCCGATGCGCCTGCCCTTCAGCTTCGCCTGGATGCTGGGCCTGGTCGCGCTGGCTGTGGCGGCCGGCGTCTTCCCCATCGTGCGCCGCCTGACCAAACGGCTGGAGGCGGTGCAGCAAGGCGTCGAGCGCTGGGGCGCGGGCGATTTGACGACGCGCCTGTCCGAGCAAGGGCAGGACGAGGTGGCGTTTCTGGCGGCGCGTTTCAACCACGCCGCCGGACAAATCGAGGCTTTGTTGACGGACCAGAAAAAGCTGCTTGCATCGCAACAGTCCCTGCTGGCATCGCAAAAATCGCTGTTGGCCAACGCCTCGCATGAATTGCGCTCGCCGCTGACGCGCATCCGCATGGGGCTTGAACTCCTGACGCCCACGAATGTGGCCCCCACGCTTGTCGCTTCGCGTACTGCGCTGGACAGGCCGATGCCAGAGGCAACGGCACTTCGTGCTTTCCCATCTCGCGCAGGCGAGATGGGAGCCGAAACACTCAACCTTGAGGTGGTTAATTTTTCTAGGGGCGGCACTTCGAAAAATTCTACGGCCGTTGCGGACACCAACAGCCTGCTCAAGGACGAAATTTCGCGCAACATCGCCGAGCTGGATCAATTGATCGAGGAGATTCTGCTGGCCAGCCGCCTTGACGCGCGCGAGGCCGACATGGGCACCGTGGAGGCGGTCGATTTAATTGGCCTGGCGGCCGAAGAATGCGCCCGCGCTGGCGCGGACATGGACGCCACATCGGGCGACCCAATGGACCTCCAAACGGCCCACCCCGAGCTGGTTGTGCAGGGCGTCGCCAAACTCCTGCGCCGGGCGCTGCGCAACCTGCTGGAAAACGCGCGCCGTCACGCGGCTGGCGGCATCCAGGTGAGTTTGCGCCGCCAAGATGGTCTGGCCGTCATCACCGTGCGCGACCACGGCCCCGGCGTGCCGCCGGCCTTGCGCGCGCGCATTTTCGAGCCGTTTTACCGCCTGCCGGGCGCATCCGAGCAGGGCGGCGGCGTGGGGCGGGGGCTGGCCCTGGGGAAGTCCATCGCCGAGCGCCATGGCGGCCGGGCAAGTTGTGAAGACAACCCCCAGGGCGGCGCTTGTTTTGTGATCCGATTGCCGGTCGATTTGCCGGTCAAATTACAAAACGAAACAAATTTGGGCGCAAAGCCGTGAGTAATTGCCCACAAAAACGCGGTCTATCCCCCATTTGGGGGATGACGTGCAAGCCGCTTCGCCTTTAAAGTAGGCTCCACTGCTGTCACAGTGCCCTATCAGGTTGGACGGGGTCGGCGTTTTTGTCGGGTTGGCCCCGCGCTAAAGGATTTCAAGTTTCCAACGACGTCCCTCAGGGGACTTTTGCAAAGCCATCTGGCCTTTTGGCCCGGTGGCTTTTTTTTGGCAAAATGGCGGCATGCAAACCCGTTTGACCCGCCTGTTCGGCCTGTCCGCGCCCATCGTCCTGGCCCCCATGGCGCTGGCCTCGGGCGGATTGCTGGCCAGCGCCTGCGCGCGGGCCGGGGCCTTGGGCCTGGTGGGCGGCGGTTATGGCGAACTGGCCTGGACCCGGCGCGAATACACGCTGGCCATGGCGCTGGCCGATATAACCCTTGAAGCGACCCTTGACGCGCCCGCCAACACTGCATCGCCCAAAGAGGCGCAAAGCCACGCCGCCTGCACATCACGCATTGGCATTGGCTTCATCACCTGGAAGCTCGACGAAGACGCCTCTGCCCTGGATTGGGTGCTCGCGCAAGCCCGGCCGCCCGCCGCCGTGATGTTGTCGTTTGGCGACCCGCGCCCCTATGCACAACGCATCGCCGCCACCGGTGCGCGCCTGATCTGCCAGGTGCAGCGAATGGCGCAAGTGCCACAGGCCCTGGAGGCGGGCGCCCAGATCATCGTGGCGCAAGGCGCGGAGGCCGGCGGCCATGGCATGAATGCGCTCAATGGCCGCGCCACCATGAGTTTTGTGCCCGAACTGGCCGACTGGCTTGGGTGCCACGCCCCCGACACCCTGCTGCTGGCCGCCGGCGGCATTGCCGACGGCCGCACGCTTGCCGCGTCGCTCCTGCTGGGGGCCGACGGCGCCTTGGTCGGTTCGCGTTTGTGGGCCAGCGCCGAGAGCCTGGCAGCACCCGCAGCCAAAGCCCAGGCGGTGGCGACCAATGGCGACGGCACGGCGCGCAGCCCCGTTTTTGACATCTTGCGGCGCAAAAACTGGCCCGTGCCTTATGACTTCCGGGCCATCCGCAACGATTTGCACCGCCAGTGGGAAGACCGCCAGGACGCGTTGCGCGCCGCGCCGGACGCGGCCCGTGCGGTCTATGACGCGGGCCTGGCCGCCGGTGACTTTTCAAAAGCCCACGCCACCGTGGGCGAAGCGGTAGGCCTGATCCATGACTTGCCAGCGGCGGCCCAAATCGTCCTCAAAATGGGGGACGACGCGCGGCGACTATTTGACCGTGGATCGTAAATTTCCGTAACAATGGCGCGATGAGCGCTTTGGACTTCACTGCCGCGCCCGCGATGGGTTTGAAAAACGCCGGTGCCTCACACACCCGGCGGGTGCGG
>JANMVT010000247.1:0-7296 GCA_031392945.1 Rhodoferax sp.
CCGACCTGATCCTGCAAGCAGTGTGAGCGTTCAACGGCCGAAGTCCAACGAGCGTCACTGCCGAAGCCGCTGGGGTGGGTGGCGTAGCGAAGTCAAGGAGGAGGAATCGGCCCTAGGCCGACACGGGGGACAGCCGCGGAGCCGAGTGCCACGCCGGCCTGATCCCACCGGGGAAGCGAAGTAGTAATGCACCATGCTCACTGGTAAACCATTCTCGGCAGCCACAGCACCAGCTTGGGAAAGTACGTGATGATGAGCAGGCTGCCCAGCAGGGGAATGAGCCAGGGCAGGATGGCCATGGTGGTGCGCTCCACTGACAGTTTGGCCACGCGCGCCAGCACAAACAGCACCATGCCCATGGGCGGGTGTAGCAGGCCAATCATCAGGTTGAGCACCATTACCAGGCCAAAGTGGACCAGGTCGATGCCCAGCTTCTGGCAGATCGGCACCAGGATGGGTACCAGAATCGTGATGGCGGCCGTGGGTTCCAGAAAGCAGCCCACAAACAGCATCAGCAAATTGGCGATCAGCAAAAACACCCAGGGCGAGTTGGTGAAGGCCAGCACCCAGGCGGCGATGGCGGTGGTCACGCCGGTGGCGGTCAGCATCCAGCCGAAGATGCTGGCGGCGGCGACGATGAACAGCACGGTGCTGGTGGTTTCGACCGTGTCGAGGCAGACCTTGACGAACATCCTCCAGCTCAGGGTCTTGTACCAGGCCAGGCCCAGCACCATGGCCCAGACGCAGGCGGCAATCGCGCCTTCGGTGGGCGTGAAAATGCCGGTGGTCATGCCGCCAATCAGCAGCACCGGCGTCATGATGGGCAGTACCGCCTGAAAGTTGAAATACTTGTCAGCGGCAAACAGGGCAATCAGGCCGATGAACACGGTGACCTGCGGGTGCATGTCCAGCTTGGTGATCAGCACCCACAAGACAAGTGGCCAGGCAATCACCACGGCGGTCTCGGCCAGGGCCTTGAGGACACGGGGCCACTCGAATTTGACGTCTGCGCCCCAGCCGTTTTTGTGGGCGAAATAGGCCACCGTCAACATCATCAACCCGGCCATCAACAGCCCCGGCAGAATGCCCGCCAGAAACAGGGCGCCGACGCTGGTGTTGGCCATCATGCCGTAGATCACAAAGGGCAAACTCGGCGGGATGATGGGACCCAGCGTGGCCGACGCCGCCGTTACACCCACGGCAAATTCGGTGTCGTAACCATGGTCTTTCATGGCCTTGATCTCGATGGTGCCCAAACCTGCCGCGTCGGCAATCGCCGTGCCGCTCATGCCGGCAAAAATCACCGAACCAATCACGTTGACATGGCCCAGGCCGCCCTTGAGCCAGCCCACCAGCGCCAGCGCGTAGTTGTAGATGCGGTTGGTGATGCCGGCGTTGTTCATCAGGTTGCCGGCCAGAATGAAAAACGGCACCGCCAGCAGCGGAAAGCTGTCAATGCCGCTCACCATGCGGTGGATGACCACAAAAGGCGGGTTGTCGCCGGTCCACAGGATGTACAGGAGCGACGAGCCCGCCATGGCAATGGCCACCGGCACGCCGCCCGACATGAGGATGAGGAAGATGATTTTTAGCATGGACTTGTTGTGCAAAACTTTTTAGCGGTCTTCCATGGTGGAATCAGGGCGCTCCAGCACGCTGTAGCCGCGTTTCCAGTGGACGCGCAACACCCAGAACGAGCGCACAAACATGGCGGCAAAACCCAGCATGCACACGGTATAGACAATGTTCATGGGCAGGTCGATGATGGTCATCTTGTAGTTGCCGAGTTTTTGCATCATCTGCCAGGTCATGACCACGGCCATGCCGAAGAACGCTATGCGCAACAGGTCCACCAGCACGGCCATCGCACGGCACATCGCGGCCGGCATGTAGCGGTAGAAAAAATCCACCTGGATGTGGTTGTTCTTGGCGACACCAATGGCCGCGCCGACAAACACCGTGCCGATCAGCAGGTACCGCGCAATCTCTTCGGTCCAGGCGGCGGAGTCGTTCAACACATACCGGGTGAAGAACTGGTAAAAAACGGTGATGCCGAGCAGCCAGAAAAAGCCCAGCGCGGCCCAGGCTTCAATGGGCGTGCCCGACAGATCCACAGCTTCATCGATGACGTGAAACTCGCCGTCGTCCCCCATCACCTGGGGCAGGGCGTCTATGTCGACTGCGCCGGCCATTTATTTGGCGGCCTGGATTTTGTCGTAATCGGCGCGAGTGAAGCCCATGGATTCCAGGGGTGAGCTTTTCAGCACGGCGTCCTGGAAGCTCTTGCGGTCCACGTTGACAATCTGCAAGCCCTTTTTCTTGAACTCATCCACCAGTTCCCCTTCGCGCTTCTTGATGTCGGCGGACGCCCGGGCCGCAGCCTCGCGGGTGACTTCGGTGAACATGGTTTTTTCGGCGTCGCTGAGTTTGTTCCACAAATGCGGCGCCACCTGGGTCGTCAGGCCATCGACGATGTGCCCGGTCAGCATGATGGCTTTTTGCACTTCATAAAATTTCTTGGCCTCGATGGTGGTTAGCGGGTTTTCCTGCGCGTCGACCGTGCCGTTTTGCAGGGCCAGGTAGACCTCGGCAAAGGCGATCGGCGTGGGGTTGGCGCCGCAGGCCTTGGGGGTGGCGGTGTAGGCCGGCACGTCGGGCACACGGATCTTCAGGCCCTTCATGCCCTCGCAGGTCGTGAAGGCTTTTTGCGCGGTGGTGTGGCGCGCGCCATAGTAGGTGTAAGCGGTGACCTGGATGCCGGTCTTGGTCCGGAACTCATCCACCATGTCCTTGAACACGGCACTGCGGCTGTAGGCCAGCAGGTGCTCGCCGTCGCGGAAGATGAAGGGGTAGTAGGCAATGCCAAAACGCGGGTAGCTGCGGGCCGCGAATGACGGGCCGCTGATGATCATGTCCACCGTACCCAGCTGCAGGCCCTGGTTGAGGTCGGTCTCTTTGCCCAGGGTGGAGGCCGGGAACACCTGGATGTCGAATTTGCCGTTGCTGCGCTTCTTGATTTCTTCAGCCGCCCAGACCGACTGGGTGTGGTAGGGCTCGGAGGTTTCGTACACATGCGCCCATTTCAGCTTGGTTTGCGCATTTGCAGTGCCAAATAGGGCCGTAGCCCCCGCCAACAGGGCGAAGACAGCTACTTTTTTAATAGTATTTCGTTTTTGAACGGAAGTTGTCATCAGGGTCTCCAAGGGTTGAATTTCAATCATAATATGATCCCATGAAGCTATGGGGCCTGGCATTGGGCAAAACCCTGCCAAGCCTGCCCGATGTGGCTTGTCCGCGCCCAACTTTTGGTTCTCCATGACCTTGCCCCTCACGATTGAGTCTGTCCGCCTGCGCCAGGTCAACCTGCCGCCCAAAGTGCTGCGCACCGACGCCATCCAGTCGTTTGTGACGCAAGAGACGCTGTTGCTCACCCTGCGTTGCAGTGATGGCCTGGAAGGCACGGGGTATGCCTACACCATCGGCACGGGCGGCTCCTCGGTGCTGGCCTTGCTCAAGGACCATCTGGCGCCACGCCTGATTGGCCGCAATCCGCTGCACATCGAAGCGATCTGGAAGGACCTGTTTTTCCATACCCACGCCACGGCGGTTGGGGCCATCACCAGCCTGGCCCTGGCCTGTGTGGACACGGCATTGTGGGACTGGCGCGCGCGTAAGCTGAACCTGCCGCTGTGGCAACTGCTGGGCGGCGCGCAGGCCCGCCTGCCGGTCTACACGACGGAGGGCGGCTGGCTGCATTTGAGCGCGGACGAATTGGTCGATCAAACCCTGGCCGCCAAAGAACAAGGCTTCCAGGGCGCCAAGATCAAGGTCGGGCGCGCCCATGTGAGCGAAGACATCGCCCGCCTGGGCGCGGTGCGGGCGGCGGTTGGCCCGGGCTTCGAGATCATGGTCGATGCGAACCAGGGCTTCAACCGGCCTGAAGTGCTGCGCCGCGCGGCCAAGTTTGAAGCGCTGGACCTGGCCTGGCTGGAAGAGCCCTTGCCGGCCGAAGACGTATCCGGCCACAGGCAACTGCGTGAACACACGAGCGTCCCGATTGCCGTGGGCGAATCGATGTACCACCTGAGCCAGTTCCGCGAGTATCTGGAGCAGGGCGCGTGCTCCATCGTTCAGCCGGATGTCGCGCGCATCGGTGGCATCACGCCCTGGGTCAAGGTCGCGCACATGGCCGAAGGCTTCAACGTGCCGGTGTGCCCGCATTTCCTGATGGAGCTGCATGTGAGCCTGTGCGCGGGTGTGCCCAATGCGGCGTGGGTCGAATACATTCCGCAACTCGACGACATCACCACCAGCCGCATCCGGGTCGAGGGCGGTTATGCCTACCCGCCCGATACACCGGGCCTGGGCATTGAATGGGACTGGCCGGTGATAGCAAAACGCCAAATTGCAGATGTGAAAATGGACCAGTGACAGACCGTTCACCCTGAGCCTGTCGAAGGGCCCTTCGACAAGCTCAGGACGAGCGGGGACGATAGGTTGAATGCCGAAAATGAATGCTCTTCGATGAAACAAGGAACACCATGAGACTCCAAGGAAAAACCGTGCTGGTCACCGCCGCCGGCCAGGGCATTGGCCGCGCCAGCGTGCTGGCCATGGCCGCCGAGGGCGCGCAAGTGCTGGCGACCGATGTCAATGCCCAGCTACTGGCGACCTACGCCGGGGTGGCCAATGTCACCACACAACAGCTCGACGTGCTGGACAAGGCCGCCATCCAGACCCTGATTGCGAGCCACAAGGCCTTTGACGCGATCTTCAATTGCGCCGGGTTTGTGCACGCGGGCACGATCCTGGACGCCAGCGATGACGACTGGAAATTTGCCTTCCACTTAAACGTGCGGTCCCAGTTCTGGATGATCCAGGCGGCGTTGCCCAAGATGTTGGCCAACGGCGGCGGCAGCCTCATCAACATGGCCAGTGTGTGCAGCAGCCTGAAGGGTTTGCCCAACCGCTTTGTCTATGGCGCCAGCAAGGCGGCCGTGGTCGGATTGACCAAATCCGTGGCGGCAGATTTCGTCAGCCAGGGCATCCGCTGCAACTGCATTGCGCCTGGCACGGTCGACACACCCTCGCTGGGGGAGCGCATCAACGCCTTTGACGACCCGGTCGAGGCGCGCAAAGCCTTCGTCGCGCGCCAACCCATGGGCCGCATGGCCCAGGCCGACGAGATCGCGCCCATCGTTGTCTTCCTCGCCAGCGACGAATCGAAATTCGCCACCGGCCAAATCTTTTCCATTGACGGCGGCATGACGATATGAACCAGCTTGATCTGAAAGGCCGCCATGCGGTCATCACCGGCGGTGCCTCGGGCATCGGTTTTGCCATTGCCCAGCGCGTGCTGGCCTCAGGCGGACAAGTGACTTTGTGGGACCGCAATGAAGCGGCGCTGCAAGCTGCCACGGCGTCATTGGGCGCGGCTGCCAGGGCGGTGGGTGTTGACGTAACAGCCCAGGCCAGCGTGCAATCGGCCGTCCAGCAAACCCTGAAACACGGCAACATCGACATCCTGGTCAACAGCGCCGGCATCACCGGCCCCAACCTCAAAGTCTGGGACTACCCGCTGGCCGATTGGGAACAGGTCATGGCCATCAATGTCAACGGCCTGTTCCTGTGCTGTCGCGAAGTCGTGCCGCACATGCGCCATCGCAACTACGGGCGCATCGTCAACATTGCGTCGGTGGCCGGCAAAGAGGGCAACCCCAATGCCAGCGCCTACAGCGCCAGCAAGGCGGCCGTGATTGCGCTGACCAAATCGCTTGGCAAGGAACTGGCTGACACTGGCGTGCGCGTCAACTGCGTCACCCCCGCAGCGGTCAAGACCGCCATGTTTGACCAGATGTCGCAGCAGCACATTGATTTCATGCTCAGCAAAATCCCCATGGCGCGTTTTGGCACCGTGGAAGAAATCGCGTCCATGGTGGCCTGGCTGTGCACGGAAGACTGCTCGTTTTCTACCGGTGCGGTGTTTGATCTTTCCGGCGGGCGGTCAACCTACTAAACTCTCGCTGTTCCAACCTCAACAAAGCAGACAGAAAGGCAACCCATGAAACTCGTACGTTACGGCAACCCCGGCAAAGAAAGGCCCGGCCTCATCGATGCCGACGGCAAACTGCGCGACCTGAGCGCCGTCGTCAAAGACTTCAGCGGCGACCAGCTTGGCGAGGCCCTGCTTGCCAAATTGCGCAAACTCAAAACCGACAAGCTGCCCCTGGTCAAAGGTTCACCGCGCATGGGTTGCCCGGTGGCCAACGTCGGCAAATACGTTGCCATCGGCCTGAACTACCGCGACCACGCAGCCGAATCCGGCATGCCCATCCCCAAAGAGCCGATCATTTTCATGAAGGCCACCAACTGCATCCAGGGCCCCAACGACAACGTGATGTTGCCCAAAGGCTCGGTCAAGGGCGACTGGGAAATCGAAATCGGCATCGTCATCGGCACCCGTGCCCGCTACGTGTCGCAAAAGGATGCTCTCAACTATGTAGCAGGCTACGCCCTGTGCAACGACGTGAGCGAGCGCGAGTTCCAGATCGAGCGCGGCCCGCAGTGGGACAAGGGCAAAGGTTGCGACACCTTCGGCCCCATCGGCCCCTGGCTTGTGACCACCGACGAAATCACCAACCCGCAAAAGCTGGCGATGTGGCTGGACGTGAACGGCGAGCGCAAGCAGACCGGCAACACCAAGACCATGATCTTCAGCTGCGCCAAGATCGTCAGTTACGTCAGCCAGTTCATGACCCTGATGCCCGGCGACGTGATCTGCACCGGCACGCCTCCCGGCGTGGGCCTGGGCATAAAGCCCACACCCCAGTTCCTGAAAAAAGGCGACGTGATGACCCTGGGCATCGAAGGCCTGGGCGAGCAGCGGCAACTGGTGGTGCCGTTCAAGCTGTGATTTTTGCTTTGTCGTTAGTTTGTTTCACTATATAAATAGTAGCTAACTACGTATATCCCACGAGGGTTATGGGCCGATTTGACTGGTAATTTCTGGTCAAATCGGCTTTTTTCATGTCAGGTTGGGCTGGTGTCTCTGTGCGCCGCCTGAACCCCCGCAGCGCCGCTGGCGCTCAACTGTCGCAGGCCCTTCGGGCGACCATTTGCAGTACTCAACGCCGGGGCCGTCGCGTGAACTCGCTTCGCTCAAACAGCACGTGGCTCTGTCGGTCCGCTGCGCGGCCCCCAGACCCCGGCGTCTCCGTGCGTCAAGGCTGCGCCAGACGAGCGCCAGCGGCGCTGCGGGGGTTCAGGCGGCGCACAGAGACACCAGCCCAACCTGAC
>JANMVT010000264.1:0-17886 GCA_031392945.1 Rhodoferax sp.
AAATCGGAATTCATCGCCAACAATCCTCTTGCGTGAATCCTACCGTGAGGGCACCAAGGTGTGCAAGCGTACGCTGGGCAATTTGTCCCACTTGCCCGGCTCTGTGATCGATCTGATTCGTCGCTCCTTGCAAGGCGAGACCTTTGTACCAGTGGATGAGGCTTTCGAAATTTGTTCATCACGCGCCCACGTGACTGCGATCAGCACGTCGTTGCAGCCCCTGGTCTTCATGTCGTTGAAGACCTTCATCCAGAACTTGGCACCCTCGGTGTTTTCGATCCAGATGCCCAGAATGTCGCGTGTGCCATCGGCCAGCATCCCCAGCGGTTGACGCGCAGGGCGTCAAAGTAGACCACCGGGCACATCGCCTCCAGCGGGCGGGCCTGCCAGGCGGCCACCTCGCCCAAGACGGCATCGGTGACGCTGCTGATGAGGTCTGGGGAGACGTCCACGGCATACATCTCGGCCATGAAGCCCTGTATCTCGCGCACTGTCATGCCTCGGGCGTACATGGCGATGATCTTGTCGTCAAAGCCGCTCAGGCGCCGCTCATGCTTGCCGAGGGGCTGGGGTTCAAACGTGCCTTCGCGCTCGCGCGGCACCTCGATGCGAACCGGGCCGCTGTCGGTCAGCACGGTCTTGGCGCTGCTGTGACATTTCAATTTTGGGTTGACAGCATTTGGCGGGAGCTTCATCCCCTTTTTGAGGGATGAATCGATCCGATTCGCTACAGGCCAAACTTCGCAGCGCAGGGCCATCGGTACAGTAAGCCCATGGTGTCCAGCGAAACCGTGTATTCCATTCAACGCGGGGTTGTTCGTTGCCGACGTTGCGTCTTCTGGTTCAAAATTTTCCCTCACTCCCACTCAATCGTCGCAGGCGGCTTACTCGAAACGTCGTACGTCACGCGATTGATGCCCCGAACTTCATTGATGATGCGACTGGAGACTTTTTTCAGCAGCGCATAGGGCAGCTCGGCCCAGTCGGCGGTCATGAAATCGCTGGTCTGCACGGCGCGCAGAGCCACCACGTAGTCGTAGGTGCGGCCGTCGCCCATCACGCCCACGCTTTTGACGGGCAGGAAAACGGTGAAGGCCTGGCTGGTGAGCTCGTACCAGGTCTTGCCACTGTCTGCATCCTTGAAATTGTGCAGTTCTTCGATGAAGATGGCATCTGCGCGGCGTAGCAGGTCAGCGTAGTCCTTCTTCACCTCGCCCAGGATGCGCACGCCAAGGCCAGGGCCTGGAAACGGGTGGCGATACACCATGGCATGCGGCAGGCCGAGCGCCACGCCCAGTTCACGCACCTCGTCCTTGAACAGGTCGCGCAGCGGCTCCAGCAATTTGAGGCCCAATTGCTCTGGCAGGCCGCCAACATTGTGGTGGCTTTTGATCGTGACTGCTTTTTTGCTTTTGCCTGCGCCGGATTCGATCACGTCGGGGTAGATGGTGCCCTGGGCCAACCATCTGGCTCCTTTGTGCCCGCCCGCGCCGGCTTTGAGTTTGGCCGCCTCTGCCCTGAAGACTTCCACAAACTCGCGCCCGATGATCTTGCGCTTGGCCTCGGGGTCGTTCACGCCCTTGAGGTGGCCCAGGAACTGGTCGGCGGCATCGACACGGATCACATTGGCGTGCAATTTGCCGACAAACATGTCCATCACCATGTCGCCCTCATTCAGGCGCAACAGGCCGTGGTCGACAAATACGCAGGTGAGCTGGTCGCCGATGGCGCGGTGGATCAAGGCGGCGGCGACCGATGAATCAACGCCGCCGGACAAGCCCAGAATCACCTCTTCATCCCCTACCAGGGCGCGGATTTTCTCCACCGCCTCGGCGACGTGGTCGCGCATGACCCAATCGGCCTTGGCGCCGCAAATATCGAGCACAAACCGCTCCAGAATCGCCGCGCCGCGCTTTGTGTGGGTGACTTCGGGATGGAACTGCAGGCCGTAAAAACGCCGCTCTTCGTCGGCCATGCCGGCGATGGGGCAGCTGTCGGTGCTGGCCATGAGTTTGAAGCCGGGCGGCAATTCGCTGACCTTGTCGCCGTGGCTCATCCAGACCTGCAACATGCCGTGGCCCATGGGCGTCGCGTAATCCTGGATGCCCTCAAGCAACTGCGTGTGGCCATGCGCGCGCACATCGGCGTGGCCAAATTCGCGTTTGTGACCGCTCTGCACCAGGCCGCCCAGTTGTTGCGCCATGGTTTGCATGCCGTAACAGATGCCCAACACGGGCAGGCCCAGTTCGAACACGATTTGCGGCGCGCGGTCGGTGGTGTCTTCGGTCACGCTGGCGTGGCTGCCGGACAGGATGATGCCTTTGAGCGCACCGTCCCGCGCGTACTCGCGAATCCAGTCGCTGGTGACGTCGCACGAATGAACTTCGCAAAACACATGCGCTTCGCGGATGCGCCGCGCGATCAGTTGGGTGACTTGGGAGCCGAAATCGAGGATCAGGATTTTTTGATGCATGAGAGATTCAGATTGACCAGACTGCCCGTGCCAGGAACACCGCAGAACCGGCTATGCCGGGCTGCTGGTGTTGCCCCCTGCAAGTTGGCGAGGGCCACGCGCAGTGTGCGACCGTGGAGGTAAGTTTTGCCGCCGGGCCGCCCCAAGGCAAAATGCGGCCCCCTTGGGGGGCAGGGAGCCACACGAAGTGGGCGACCGTGGGGGCCATTTATTCCGCGCGGTAATTGGGCGCTTCTTTGGTGATCTGCACGTCATGTACATGGCTTTCGCGGATTCCGGCCGAGGTGATCTCGACGAATTCAGCCTTGTTCTGCATGTCCAGAATCGTCGGACAGCCGCAATAGCCCATGCTGGCGCGCACTCCGCCGGCCATTTGGTAAATGATCGACACCATGGAACCTTTGTAGGGCACGCGGCCTTCGATGCCTTCGGGCACCAGTTTGTCGGCGTTCGGGTTGCCGGTCGTGCTTTCCTGAAAATAACGGTCTGCGCTGCCCTGCTGCATGGCGCCGATGCTGCCCATGCCACGGTAGCTTTTGTAACTGCGGCCCTGGAACAATATCACTTCGCCCGGCGCCTCTTCTGTGCCGGCAAACATCCCGCCCATCATGACGGCGGAAGCCCCTGCCGCCAGGGCCTTGGCGATATCGCCGCTGTAGCGGATGCCGCCGTCGCCAATCAAGGGCACGCCGGTGCCACGCAAGGCTGTTGCGACGCTGTCGATCGCCATGATCTGCGGCACACCCACACCCGCGACGATGCGGGTGGTGCAAATTGAGCCTGGGCCGATGCCGACCTTGACGGCGTCGGCGCCCGCATCCACCAGGGCCAGCGCGGCCGCGCCGGTGGCGATGTTCCCGCCAACCACGTCGACTTGCGGGTAATTGCGTTTAACCCAGCGCACCCGCTCAATCACGCCATGGCTGTGGCCATGGGCCGTGTCCACCACGATGGCGTCCACACCCGCCCGTACCAGGGCCTCAACGCGCTCCTCGGTGCCCTCACCCACACCCACCGCCGCACCCACACGCAATTTGCCATGCGAATCGCGGGCGGCGTTGGGGAAACTGGTCTGTTTGGTGATGTCCTTGACCGTTATCAGGCCTTTAAGCTCAAACGCGTCGTTGACCACCAGCAGGCGCTCAAGCTTGAATTTGTTCAACAGCGCCTTGGCGTCGGCCAGTGTGGTGCCATCGGGCACCGTGACCAGGCGTTCACGCGGGGTCATGATCTGGCTCACGGGGATGTCATACCGCGTCTCAAAACGCAGATCGCGCCCGGTCACAATGCCGACAACTTTGCCGCCATCACACACCGGAAAGCCCGAAACACCCAGTTGCTCCGACAAATCAATCACCTGGCGCACGGTGAAGCTCGGGGTGATGACGACCGGGTCGCGCAACACGCCCGATTCGTAACGCTTCACCCTGGCGACCTGCGCCGCCTGCTCTTGCGGTGTGAGGTTTTTGTGCACGATGCCGATGCCGCCTTCTTGCGCGATGGCGATGGCCAGGCGCGACTCGGTGACGGTGTCCATGGCGGCGGACACCAGAGGCAGGTTCAGGGCGATATTGCGGGAGAAACGGGTGGAAAGTGAGGTGTCCTTGGGCAGGATCTGGGAGTACGCGGGAACCAACAACACGTCGTCGAAGGTGAGCGCTTTGCCGAGTAGGCGCATGTTCAGAAGCTCCAAAAAGTCGATTGTACCCGTGCCACTGGTAATTACCCGCAAGACCAGCGCCAACAATCGCGCGTTATGTAGGTGCCAGCCTGAACGTATCAGCTTGAAATTGCGGCGCCGAAAACCTGTTTGGCAAGGCCGAAGTTGCGCGGAACCGTCAAAACGTGCCAGGTGATTGGGAATTTTGAAGCGGCAGCGCTAAACTCTGGACATGAACATGATTCGAAGCTTTTCGGCAGTATTTTCGAGAAGGCATTGGGCGCGGTCTGCGGCCGGCTTGGCCTGTTTGATCGCGGCATCGGCGTCGGCGCAGTGGCAGTGGCTGGACAAGGACGGGCGCAAGGTCTACAGCGACCGCCCGCCGCCGGCCGACATCCTTGAGAAAAAGGTGCTCAAGCGCCCCGGCGGACGGCCAATGCCGGCCGTGGCAGGCAAATCTGCCGAAGGCGGCGAGGCTGCAAACGCCGAAGCTGCGGCAGGTGCGGCTTCGGCCGCGAGTACCGGCAATGTGCCCAAGCTGCCCGGCGTTGACAAAGAGCTTGAGCAGAAGAAAAAGCTTGCCGCAGACGCAGAGGCCGCCAAACGCAAGGCCGAGGAAGAAAAAGTGGGCAAGGCCAAGGTGGAGAATTGCGCCCGCGCCAAGCAGGCAAAATCGACGCTCGATTCAGGCGTTCGCATCAGGCGCACAAACGAAAAGGGCGAACGCGAATTCATTGACGATTCCACCCGCGCTTCTGAAACCAAACGTGTGCAGGACATCATCGACGCCAGTTGTGCCTGACGCTTGAGCCTGATTCCTCAGTACCCCGCCTTGGCGCCATCGCGCCGTTTGGCGAACAAGCCTGATTTTTTGACCCCCTGTTTGGCAAAACGCTCGCGCCGGGCCATTTTGGGGTCGACTTTGAGCGGGCGGTAGATTTCAATCCGCTCGCGCGCCTGCAAGGGCTGGCTCAAACCGGCGGCCTTGCCCCAAATGCCAATCGGCAACATCGCAAAGTCCAGGTCAGGGAAATCCGCTTGCAGGCCGCTCTGCGCCAGGGCTTCGCCCACGGTGCTGCCAGCGCGCAGGCTCAGGTTCTTCTCCCATACCCTGCGCGCGGCGGGCGAATAAACCAGGGTGATGTCGATTTTCATGGCAGGCGGCCCCAATCTGAATTGAGCCTTGTCAATCCCCGTAGACCTGCTGGGCGCGCTTGACGAAAGCGTCCACCAGGCTGCCGGCGATTTTGTCAAAGACCGGCCCGACCAGCTTGGCCAGGGTGGCATTGTCAAAGCCGTAGTTCAAGGTGAATTCGACCCGGCAGGCGCGCTGGCTGCCGTCGCCCAAGGGCACAAAATCCCACTGTCCGTCCAGCTTCGAGAACGGCCCTTTGACCAGGCGCATGGCGACTTGGGCGGCGTCAATATGGGCGTTCTTGGTAGTGAAGACCTGGGTGATGCCGCCAAATGTGATGCCAATCTCGGCCGTCATGCCGTTGGCGCCGGTTTCAAGCACTTTGGCGTGGTCGCACCAGGGGAGAAACTTTGGGTAATCGGCCACCGCCACCACCAGGGCGTACATTTCTGCGGGGCTGTACCAGATCAGGACTGACTTGCGGACGGTTTTCATAGAATGGGGCACAACGATTGTAGACATGGCCAAAAAAACCGACACCGCAAGCCCCAAAAACACCCGCATCGCCGACAACAAAAAAGCCGCCTACAACTACTTTTTTGAGGAGCGTTTTGAGGCCGGCCTGGTGCTCGAAGGCTGGGAGGTCAAATCCCTGCGCGAGGGCAAAGTCCAGCTGACCGACGGTTACGTGGTGATCCGCGAAGGCGAGCTGTTTTTGATCGGCCTGCAGATCACCCCATTGGGCACCGCGTCCACCCACATCAGCCCGGACAAAGTGCGCACCAAAAAGCTCTTGATGCACAAGGAAGAAATCAAGCGCCTGGTTGGCAAAGTCGAACAAAAGGGCCATACCCTTGTGCCGCTGAACCTGCACTGGAAAGGCGGCAAAATCAAGTGCGAAATCGCCCTGGCCAAGGGCAAGGCGGAGCACGACAAGCGCGACACCATCAAAGACCGTGAAGGCAAGCGCGAAGTGGAGCGGGCGCTAAAAGACCGCAGCCGCTGAAAAATCAGGCGGCAGCGACCGGTGCAGGCGGGTTGAAGACGGCCTTGGTTTCAAGGAACTCCTCAAAGCCCAAGGCGCCCCACTCGCGCCCGTTGCCTGACTGCTTGTAGCCGCCAAAGGGCGCTGCGTTGTCGCCACCGGCGCCGTTCAGGTGGACGTTGCCGGTGCGCAGGCGTGCGGCGATCTTGCCTGCAGCCTCGGGGGTGGCGGCGTAGACGTAGCCCGAGAGGCCGTACGGCGTGTCATTGGCGATGGCGACGGCTTCATCGACGCCGCCGCTGTACGGGATCATGCACAACACGGGGCCAAAGATCTCCTGGCGGGCGATATCCATCTGGTTGTTGACGTTGCTGAAGATGGTCGGTTTGACGTAGTAGCCCGCTGTCAGGCCTGCCGGGCGCCCCACACCGCCTGCGACCACCTTGGCGCCTTCGGCGACGCCGCGCTCGATCATGGCCTGCACGCGGCCAAACTGCGCGCCATTGGCCACCGGGCCCATGCTGGTGTCAGCGTTGGCCGGGTCACCGACCATGATCTTGCTGACCACGGCGGCGGCAATCGCTTCGGCCTCGGCAAGTTTGCCTGCAGGCACCAGCATGCGCGAAGGCGCGTTGCAACTCTGGCCGGTGTTGGTCATCATGGTCATCACGCCGTGTTTGACGGCAGCAGTCAGGTCCGCGTCATCGGTGATGATGTTGGCAGACTTGCCGCCCAACTCCAACGCCACTTTCTTGATGGTCTGGGCCGCTGCCACCTGCACGGCAATGCCTGCGCGGGTGGAGCCGGTGAAAGACACCATGTCAACTTCCGGATGCACCGACAGTGCAGCACCCACGCCGGGGCCGTCGCCATCGACCAGGTTGAACACGCCTGGGGGCACACCCGCCTCATGCAGGATTTCGGCCAGCACGTGGGCGCTCAAGGGGGCCAGCTCGGACGGTTTCAGCACCATCGTGCAGCCGGTGGCCAGCGCCGGGGCGATCTTGCAGGTCATCTGGTTCATGGGCCAGTTCCAGGGGGTGATCAGCGCGCACACGCCGACGGGCTCACGCACGATGCGCGTTGTCTTTTGCATGCGTTCAAAGGGAAAGTCGGCCAGCACCTTGGCTGCCACAATGAAGTGGCCCAGGCCAGCCGGCGCCTGCGCGCGTTTGGCGAGTTTCTCCAATGGCGCGCCCATTTCCTGGGAGATCGCCATGGCCACATCGTCCATGCGCTTTTTGTAAACCGCGATGATGGATTGCAGCAGTTCACCGCGTTGCGCCACGGGCATCAGTGAATAACTTCCAAAGGCCTTGCGTGCGGCTTTGACCGCGAGGTCGGCGTCTGCGGCGGAGCCAATCGAGATGGCGCCCACGGCCTGTTCGGTCGCCGGGTTGATGACCTGCATGGGGTTGGCTTTCAAGGGCGCAACCCAGGCGCCATCGATGTAGAAATTGCTGAAGTTGTACATGGTATGTGTCCTGGTATTCACTGAAATTCGCTGAAAAACGGCGATGAAAAGAGAGGGTTGAATGTAGCACTTGGCGCGATCCCCGGCTTGTCACCCAGGCTGCGATTGCCCTGAAAACCGGTTTTCCCTGGGGTTTCCAATGAAACGTCTCGATTTCCCTCGTCGTATATAGATAGTTAGCTATATATTCAGTAGTATTTAACCGGTGGCTTCAGCGGCAGCTTCAATTGCGGCTTCGTCAGGCGCGGCGACCTGCGCGCGGTCGGGCGCGGGCAGGTGCGCCAGGGCCATCACCGCGTGGGGCCCGAGGGCCTTCAATTTGTGGTCGCTCCACACCTGGCGCCATCGGCGCGACCCGGCCAGGCCGTGGCGCAGGCCCAGCATGTGGCGCGCGATGGACGGCCAAGGCGTGCCATGCAGGGCGGCCTCCCGGGCCATGTAGTCGCACATTTGGGACTCGATTTGCCCGCGGGTGGCGGACTGCTGGGGCGCATGGGCCGCATTGGTCACGTTCGGCGCGTTCGGCGCGTTGAAAAAGCGCGCGTCCCACTCGGCCAGCGTCCAGGGGTTGTGGTAGGCCTCGCGGCCCAGCATCACGCCGTCCACGTGTTCCAGCTGCTCTTGAATTTGCAGCGTGCTGGTGATGCCGCCATTGACGCATATCGTCAAATTCGGAAAATCCTGTTTGAGCCGGTGCACGATTTCGTAGCGCAGCGGCGGCACTTCGCGGTTGGCCTTGGGGCTCAGGCCCTTGAGCCAGGCGTTGCGCGCATGCACGATGAAGGTCCGGCATCCGGCCTCACTCACTGTGCCGACAAAATCGCGCACAAAGGCATAACTTTCGGGCGTGTTTTCGGTTTTGCCAATGCCGATGCGGTGTTTGACGGTGACCGGGGTGTTGGCCGCGTCCACCACATCCACCATCGCCTTGACGCATTCCGCCACCAGCGCCGGCTCGGCCATCAGACACGCGCCGAAGGAGCCGCGCTGCACCCGCTCGCTCGGGCAGCCGCAGTTCAGGTTGATCTGGTTGTAACCCCATTGCTCACCCAGCTTGGCGCATCGGGCCAAGTCAAACGGCTCGCTGCCGCCGAGTTGCAGGGCGATTGGGTGTTCTTCAGCGTTGAAGTCCAGATGCCGGGGGATGTCGCCATGCAGCAGCGCCCCGGTGGTCACCATCTCGGAGTAAAGCAGCGCGTTTTTGGTCAACAAACGGTGGAAATAGCGGCAATGCCGGTCAGTCCAGTCCATCATCGGCGCGACGGAGAGTTTCCAGGGGTTCGCAGGTTTGTGGGAGTTGGCCGGCATACCGGCCAATTATCCCCGCCCTGAACAAACTTTCAGCGTGCAACTGCTCAACTCGGATCCTCCAACACCACAACACAATTCCGTCCGCGCCGTTTGGCCTGCAGCAAGGCGTTGTCGGCGCGCTCGATGATGGTTTTGCCACCCGATGCCGTGCTGGTGGTCGCGACGCCAATGCTGACGGTCAAAGGCCGGTGGGGCCAGGCCAGGTTTTCTACCGCGTTTCGCACCCGCTCGGCCACGCTGCGGGCCGCCTCGCCTGGGGTGTCGGGCAGGACGATGGCGAGTTTCCTGTCGTCAAAGCGCAGCACATAGTCGTAGGCCCTGGCGTGGGATTGCAGGGCCTGGGCGATTTTTTGCAGGGCCGCGTCGCCCGAGGCGCGGCCAAGCTCCAGATTGAAAATTTTGAAATGGTCGATGTCGATGAAAGCCAGCGCCAGGGGCGACTGCGAGCGCGCCGTGCGCGCCGTCTGCTGGCCCATCACGCGGTTGAAGGCGCGGCGGTTGCCAAGGCCGGTCAGCGCGTCGCTGGCGTTCTGTTCCAGCAGCACCTCGCCCATGTCCTGCAACTGGCGCTTGCAGGCCGCCAGTTCGGCACGGCAGGCGTCGAGCTCAGCGCGGGTTTGACCCAGCAAAAGGCGCATTTGCCCGATGTCGCCAGGCGATGAAACGTTGTCAGCGGACATGGGTTGCGGCCATTCGGAATCGTCCAGAGGTTTGCCCTGGATGATAGTCGTTCGGCGCCGAATTTACTACGGTGCGGCGGCGCACCAGGGCGCGGCATCCCGCGCGAATCCGTCCACAAGTCCCAAAATGAACTGCCGGCCAAGGCCGGCCCCGCGATGCGCACGCCCCATTGCCCGTTGCGTCGCCATGCCAAGGCCAGCCAGCCAAATCCCCCGGCTGCGCCACATACGCGGGATAGGCGGGTCGTCCAAACCGGTGAGTGGATTGAAAAGCGGGATCGGCGCGGCGGCGCCCAAGGCGGTTTGCATGACCCCTGAGGCTAGCGCCAAGCCGATGTCAATTGCTTGACATGGATCAAGGCAGTGTGCACCTCAAGCGCATAATCTCAAGGCCTCTAAGTTAAAAAAAGGAGCTCGGCATGTACCAACGCATTCTTGTCGCAACCGACGGATCAACCCTGTCCAAAAAGGCTGTCAGCAGCGCCATCAGTCTGGCGCAACTGTGTGGCGCCGAGCTGGTGGCCCTCAAAGTCGTGCCGCGATACCCCATGAGTTATTTTGAGGGCGGCATGGCGATCCAGGTGACTGAAGTGGCCCGTGCCGAGTCGCAGTGGATGGCCGACGGCCAGGCCATTGTGGATGCCGTCAAGAAAGCCGGGCTGGCCAAAGGCGTGGTGGTCAAGGCCGTCACCGGCAAGTCGGATCTGGTGGCCGAGGCCATCATCACAACCGCCAAAAAACACAAATGCGATTTGATCGTGATGGCGTCCCACGGGCGCAAGGGCGTCAAGCGCCTGCTCCTGGGCAGCGAGACCCAGCATGTGCTGACGCATTCACATATCCCGGTGCTGGTTTTGCGCTAAGTTTGAGAGGAAAACTGGCTGGTAGCCCTCGTGGAATATGCGCAGGAAGCTACAGTTTTTGTAGCTATTGATGCAGCGCGCGCAGCAGGTTTTTTTGCACCTTGCCCATGGTGTTGCGCGGCAGTTCATCAACCACCACGCAGCGTTTTGGGATTTTGAAGTTGGCAAGCCGGGCCTTCAGGTCGGCGATGATCTGCTCCGGCCGCAGGTTGACGCCCGGTTTGGCCACCACCACCGCCACGCCGACCTCGCCAAAATCAGGGTGCGGCACGCCGATCAGGGCGCTCTCGGCCACACCGGGCATGTCGTTGATATAGCCCTCAATCTCGGCCGGGTAGACGTTGTAGCCGCCGCTGATGATCAAATCTTTGCTGCGCCCCACGATCTTCACGTAGCCGCGTTCGTCGATCTTGCCGATGTCGCCGGTTTTGAAATAACCGTCCAGCGTGAACTCTTCAGCGGTTTTTTCGGGCATGCGCCAGTAACCCTTGAAAATATTCGGGCCTTTGACCTGAATCCCGCCAATTTCACCGGTGGCCATGGCTTTGCCATCGTCATCCTGCACCCGCAGGCTCACGCCCGGCAGCGGGAAACCCACGGTGCCGCCACGGCGCTCGGATTGACCCGACTTGGAAGCATCCTGCGGATGCGGAAAACGCGCGTCCTGGCTATACGGGTTGGACGTGAGCATGGCCGTCTCGCTCATGCCATAACGCTCCAGAATGGTATGTCCGGTGCGTTCCTGCCAGGCGGTGAAAGTCTCGACCAACAGGGGCGCCGAGCCTGCGACAAAGAGCCGCATGTTTCGGACGGCGTCGCGGGTCAGGCCGCCTTCAGCCAGCAGGCGCACATAAAGCGTTGGCACCCCCATGAACACAGTTGCCTGCGGCATTTTTTGCAGCACCAGTTTGGGGTCGAACTTGCCGAGCCAGATCATCTTGCTGCCGTTGATCAGGGCGCCATGCAGGGCGACAAACAGGCCGTGCACGTGGAAGATCGGCAGGGCGTGGATCAGCACGTCACCCGGCTTCCAGTCCCAGTAGTCTTTGAGCACCCGCGCGTTGCTCAGCATGTTGCCGTGTGTCAACATCGCGCCCTTGCTGCGCCCGGTGGTGCCGCTGGTGTACAAAATGGCGGCCAGGTCGTCGGCCTGCCTGAAGGCGATGTCGTGTTTGTCAGGGCAACGCGCGGCGCGGGCCAGCAGCGAGCCGGTGCGGTCGTCGCCCAGGGTGAAGACGCTTTGGGTGCCGGCCTTGAAGGCGATCTTGCTGACCCAGCCAAAGTTGGCCGGGCTGCACACCACCACGGCCGGCTCGGCGTTGCCGATGAAATACTCGATCTCCGCGCTTTGGTAGGCGGTGTTCAGCGGCAAAAACACATAACCGGCCCGCAGCGTCGCCAGATAAAGCATGGCCGCTTCCACCGACTTTTCGACCTGCACGGCGATGCGCGCGCCTGTCGGCAAACCCAGCGAGGCCAGCAAGTTGGCCATCATCGCCGTGGCACGCTCCAAGTCGCGCCATGAGTAGAACAGGCCGCTGCCCGACGCGTCCACTGTTTCTATCGCGGTCGCGTCGAGATCTTCGGGAAACGCGTCGCGCAACGCGGCGAACAGGTTGGCGTTTTGCCTGCCCTTGGGGTGAGCCTTGGGGTGAGCCATACGGTGAGTGTTTGCTGGAGCGGGTTTTGGGTTCATCTTTGCGGGGATCGGCGCGTTTTGGCGTCAATCAATTTGCTATTATTTTAATATCAAACTATCCATATGAGACGAGGGAAATCGCCTCGTTTTGTTGGAAACTAGTCCAATTTGGCGCCCGAGGCCTTCACGACCGCTGCCCAGCGCTTCACCTCGGCGCTGACAAACGCGCCAAATTGCTGCGGCGACAAAGCGCCAAACTCCGCGCCCTGCTGCGCCCAGACCGTTTTGGCTTCGTCGGAATGGCCAGCTTTGTTGATCTCTTCGACCGCGCGCGCCTGCACGTCGGCGGGCGTGCCCTTGGGCGCCCAAATGCCATACCAGGTGGTCACGGTGTAGTCCGGCAGACCCAGCTCGGCGGCGCAGGGCACGTCGGGGAATGCCGCGTTGCGCTTGGCGCCAGAGACCATCAGCGCCTTGATGCGCCCGCCTTTGATATGGTTGGCCGACGAGCCCAGGCCGTCGAACATCATCTCCACGTCACCCGCGATCAGGCCCTGCAAAGCCGGCCCCGCGCCCCGGTACGGGATGTGGGTGATGAAAGTCTTGGTCTGCTGCTTGAACAGTTCGCCCGCCAGATGGTGCGAGGTGCCGCCCCCGGCCGAGCCGTAATTCAATTTGGCCGGGTTTTTCCGCACAAACTCCAAAAACTCCTTGAAGTCCCTGACGGGCAATTTTTTCGGGTTCACCACCAGCACCTGGGGCACATTGGCAACCAGGGCCAGCGGGATGAAGTCTTTCTCGATGTCGTAGTCCAGCTTGGGGTACATGCTGGGCGCGATGGTGTGGTGCACCGCGCCCATGAACAGCGTGTAGCCGTCAGGAGCAGCTTTGGCGGCAATGCCTGCGCCCAAGGTGCCGCCCGCGCCGCCCTTGTTGTCGATCACCAGGGTCTTGCCGGTCTGTTTGGAAAACTGCGCCGACAGCGGCCGCGCAAATGCGTCGGTGCCGCCGCCTGCCGGAAAGGGCACGACCAGCGTCACCGGCTTGGCGGGCCAGGCCGATTGGGTCCACGACTGGGTGGACAGGCCCATGCCCGACGCGGTGGCTGCTGCCATGGCCAGGCGCAACACGTTGCGTCGTCGAACCGCGCTGGCTTGAAATTTGCTATCGATCATCGGAGTCTCCTGTTGTAATTAAAAATTCCACTTTAAAACTGCAAATCTTCAATGCGGGGCGAAACCGCAATTTTGCCCTGCGTCAGCAGCGCCCGATGCCGGTCCAGCCGCTTGAGGTCGTACAAATAGTTCACCATCAGGCCACACGACTGCTTCAGGCCCTTGGCTGACGGGTCAGCCGCCCAGTTCAGCCGCTCGACGCGAGCCCCATTGTTCAGGTGAAAGCGGGCCACCGGGTCCAGTGGTTTTCCGCCCTGCATTTCCGTGCCAAGGTAATGGGCGGCGCACTGCAACAGCATTTTGCGCGCCGGGGACTTCTCGTCCAGCGCCAGCGCTTTGTCTGCGGCGCTCAGCAGGTGCTCCGGACTGGGCGGCTCGAACCCCAGCGCACGCCCCAACTGAGCCCGGTGTTTGTCGTCCAGCCGTTCCAGCAGGGCCTTGGCATTTTTGCCGAGCCAGGCGCGAAAACCGGGGATGGGCGAGAGTGTTGCAAAGACTTTCAGCTTGGGGAACTCAACTTTGAGCAGCTCGACCACCCGCTTGATCAGGGAGTCGCCAAAACTCACGCCCCGCAGGCCGGCCTGGGTGTTGCTGATCGAATAAAAAATGGCCGCAGTAGCCTTCTTGAGATCCGCCGCAGCGGCAGACTCATCCAGCAAAGGAGTGATGCTGTCAGACATGTCGTCCATCAAGGCCACCTCGACAAAAATCAGGGGTTCGTCGGGCAGGCGTGGATGGAAAAAACCATAACAGCGGCGGTCGGAGTCGAGGCGGTTTTTGACGTCGGCCCAGCTCTTGATGTCGTGCACCGCCTCGTACTTGATCAGCTTTTCGATCAGGGACGCAGGCGAGTCCCAGCTAATGCGCCGCAGGTCGAGAAAACCCACGTCAAACCAGGTGGAGAACATGTACTCCATCTCGACATCCAGGGCCTGCAGACGCCGGTCCGCCTTGAGGTGGGGCAACATGTCGGCGCGCAGATCCACCAGAAAACGGATGCCCTCGGGGAACACGCTGAAGCGTTGCAGCAGGCGACGCCGGGGCGAGACCGTGGCGCGCCGGAAATGGACTTCGGCAGCGGCTTCATCTGCGGTGCCCGCAACCGCCGCGAATTGGGCTTGCGCCGCCTTCACGACCTGGGGGTCAGCCACAAACTGCTCGCTCATCAGCAGCCACACGTCGCGCCGCTGGTCCAGCGGGGCGGCGCCATACCATCGCGCTACCGCCTGCGCCCTGCGGCCACCCTCAACCTCGCTCACCTGCGGGTCCACAATGGCGCGCAGTTCTTCAAGGCTGCGGCGCAGCAGCCGTGGGGACAGCGCTTCGTCAGGGTGCCGCAAGCTGCCCGACAGGCGTTCGCGCGTTGATCGCATGGCAGGTTTGCCAGGGCTGGCTGACGCTGGCTTGCTGCTTCCAGCCGAGTCTACAGGAGCTATTTTTTGAATAGCTAACTGTTGAGTATCAACGAGGGCTGGCACTGGTTTCTTTCCGGAAACTTCAGTTGGGTCCACAGCGTGGTTTTCGCGGGCGCTGGCGTGGGGCAGCAGCCTGGAGACCTTGTTCGTGATCCAGGTCGTGGTGGAGTTCATGCCTGCACCTTGCTGATGTGCAGGCGGGCCAGGTCGCGCAGCGATTCACGCTGGCGCGTCAGGTGGGTGCGCATGGCGGCGTCGGCCCCCTCGCTGTCGCGTGCCTTCAGCGCGGCAAACACGGCCATGTGTTCAGCCAGGCTCTGGTCAAGGCGGCCCGGCGCGTACAACTGCTGCAGGCGCGCCAGTTTAAGTATCTTGCGCAAATCGCCAATCACCTGGGACAGCCAGCGGTTGTTGGCCAGCGTGATGATGGCCTCGTGGATGGCGAAGTTGGCAGCGTAGTAGTCGCTGATGCGGCGCGCCTTGGCGTGGCTGTTCAGCCTTGCGTGAAGGGTTTCCAGCACGGCCAGGTCAGTGCTGGTGGCGTTGCGCGCAGCTTCAAAAGCACAGCGGCCTTCGAGCAGCGCGATCACCGGAAAAATTTCATCCAGATCCTGCTCGGTCACCTGGTTCACGAAGCAGCCGCGCCGGGGTTCATGGCGGACCAGGCCCTCGGCGGTCAGCACCTTGAGCGCTTCGCGCAACGGCGTACGCGAGATGCTCAGGTTTTCACACAGGCCCACCTCATCGAGAAAACTGCCCGGGGCCAACTCGCCCGAAAAAATGCGGTCGCGCAGGGTGGCTGCGACGTCGTCATGCAGGGAGTTTTGGATCAGGCGCATAGTTAAAATTACCAGTTATTTTGCGTAATTATGAATAATAATATAAACTTTGGCAATTATTTTCAGCTAACAATGTTGACCCCGGCTTTCAAGTTTGGCGGGTTGCCAACCGCAAGGCTTACTTGAAAAGAATCTCAGGCAGGGCGAACTTGATGGCACCCGGCGTGTTGGCCTTGCTGCTTTTCAAGGGGCACTTGTCCGCGGCCAGCCCTTGGGCCCACTTGGCGAATTCCAGGCGCACGGGCGGCGTCATCACACAATGCGGGTTGTTGAAGGGGTGGCCCAGGTGCAGGAGCTGGTGGCCGATCTCATGCGCCAGCAGCAGGCCCATCTGGCGGTTGGCCTCGTCTATGCTGCTCTGGCCACCCCCGCGCAGGCGCAGGGCCTGACCGGACGGGTCCAGAAACGGAAAACTGCTGAGCACCGAGTACATCTGGAAGCGCCCGCTGCGGTTTTCCGAGGTAATGCCGTTGCTGACGCCGCCGCGCAGGGCGCTGTGCACGCTGTTGTCGCCCAACTCGGCGCTGGCGATGGGCTGGTTGGTGATGATGACTTCCAACGGCATGTCACTGGCACCCAGGGCGATCCAATAGCTGTATTCGTTGTAGCGGTCCGGCCCCAGCGCCGGCTTGCCGTCCAGCGCGGGCGCGTCGCGCCAAGTCTTGAGCAATTGGTGCTGTGTGGCCACCAGGGCGCGGGCGAAGGCCATGTCGCCCGATGCATTGGACGGTGTGAGCAGATGCGGCAGGGCGAAGCGTTTTTGCGCTCGAATGTCACCGTCCGCGCGCATGCTTTTGAGCAAGTCACGCGCCAGCCGGATTTGGGTCAATGTGTCGTCAGTGGGGTCGATGCGCGTCTTTTCCGCCGTGTCGGCTGCACGCGCAGGAATGCCTGAAAAGAGCGCAGCGATTGGCACCCGCTTCACCGGGCTGTAACTTAGGGCGATCCCAAAATGCTGCCTGACCGCTGCAATAGACTGCGCCAAAACAGCCTCAATCTGATCATCCGCCAAGGGTGCGAAACGCGGGTTGTCGGCGTAGGCTACGCGCAATTCAACAGCTTGCGACACATCCGGCAGCGCGATGTTTTTGCTGACCGGCTGGGCCATCAACGGCGCGCCTCCGGCACTGCAAACCAGGGCCAGCATGAGGACACGGCATTGGCGCAACACAGATTTCACCTTTGCGCTAGCGCCCGATTGGGTCCCGTTTTTCCGCCCACAACCAAAGCCCCATACCGCCCACAATCATCGGCACACACAACCACTGCCCCATGCTCAGCCCTAAGGACAGCAGGCCCAGGTGGGCATCCGGCTCGCGAAAGAACTCGGCAATGAACCTGAACACGCCATAACCCAGCAAAAACATCGCGGCGACCTGGCCCTGCCTGTGCTCTTTGCGCGCGTACAACCACAGCAACACGAACAGCAACAGGCCTTCCATCAAAAACTGGTAGACCTGCGACGGGTGGCGCGGCGCATCGCCCGCGCCCCGGAACACCATGCCCCAGGGCAAGCCGGGATCACTCAGCCGACCCCACAACTCGCCATTGATGAAGTTGCCGACCCGCCCCGCCGCCAGGCCCGTGGGCACACAGGGCGCGACAAAATCCGCCACCTGCCAGAACGGCCGTTTGCGCGAGACCGCGAACCAGACCATCGAACCAATCACGCCCAACATGCCGCCATGAAAACTCATGCCGCCTTGCCACACGGCAAAAATCTCCAGTGGGTGGGTGGCGTAGTAGCCGGGTTTGTAAAACAGGCAATACCCGATGCGCCCGCCCAGAATCACACCCAAAACGCCCAAAAACAGGATGTCTTCCACGTCCTTGCGCGCCCATGCGCCCTCGCCCTGAATCGCCGCAAAGGGCGGGTGGTGCAGGCGGCGCAGGCCTAAAAACATGAACAGCCCGAACGCGGCCAGGTAAGTCAGGCCGTACCAGTGCACAGCCAGGGGGCCGAGTTGCAGGGCGACGGGGTTGATTTGGGGGTGGATCAGCATGGGCAGCATTGTGCCCGAGCGCTTTTGCGGTGGGTGATGGCAGGCACGTGAGAAAGGAGAGGTCCTAGCCGCCTTCGCAGCGCATAAGAACGAGGTAACCGCTGGCTACAAGACGAAGTGATGATGGCTGGCTTGCGCTTCAGCCCACCGTTCATCGCCGGTTCCCCGCGCTGAGCCGGGGAGAGAGTCGCGGTCTTGTCCTACGTCGGCATTCGTTTAAGCAGGCTACGCTGG
>JANMVT010000026.1:0-4310 GCA_031392945.1 Rhodoferax sp.
CTTGAAGTCTTTCTGCGCCGGATGGCGCGCCATGATGAACTTCCGCGCAATCTCCAGAATGGTGAGCGTCGCCAGCCCCAGAAAGTCGAACTTGACCAGACCAATCGCCTCGACATCGTTTTTGTCGAACTGGCTGACGGCTGAACTGCTGCCCGGCTGCAGATACAGCGGGCAAAAGTCAGTCAGCTTGCCGGGCGCAATCAGCACGCCGCCCGCATGCATGCCGACGTTGCGCGTCAGGCCTTCGAGCTTGCGTGCAAGCTCAAGCAGGGTGTGGACATCTTCCTCTTTGCGCTCGCGCTCGGCCAGCACCGGTTCCGCCTCCAGCGCATAGACCAGCTTGTCATTTTTGTTGCGCTCGGCGGGCAGTAACTGCAGCGTGACGGCCTGGCCGGGCTTGTTCGGAATCAGTTTTGAAATACCGTCGCAAAAGCCATAAGGAAAATCCAGCACCCGGCCCACGTCACGAATCGCCGCCCGCGCGGCCATAGTGCCGAAGGTGACGATTTGACTCACCGCCTCATGCCCGTATTTGTCTTTGACGTAATCAATGACGCGGTCGCGATTGGCCTGGCAAAAGTCAATATCAAAGTCGGGCATGGACACCCGCTCCGGGTTCAAAAACCGCTCAAACAGCAAGTTGTACTGAAGCGGGTCCAGGTCGGTGATGTTTAGCGAATAGGCCACCAATGAACCCGCGCCCGAACCCCGGCCGGGTCCGACCGGGCAGCCATTGTTTTTGGCCCAGTTGATGAAGTCGCCCACGATCAAAAAGTAGCCGGGAAAACCCATTTTCAGGATCGTATTGATCTCGAACTCCAGCCGGTCGGCATACTCCGGGCGTTTTTGTTCGCGCAGCGCGTCTTGCGGATACAGATGTTTGAGCCGCGCCTCCAGCCCCTCAAACGAGGCGTGCCGGAAATACGCGTCAATCGGCAGCTGCACGCCATCGACCGGTGGTGTGGGGTAATCAGGCAGCATCGGCTTGCCAAGTTCCAGCTTCAAGTTGCAGCGTTTGGCAATTTCCAGTGTGTTGGCCAGCGCCGACGGCACGTCGGCAAACAGCGCGTTCATCTGCGCTGCAGATTTAAAATATTGCTCGCGCGTGAACTTGCGCACACGCCGCGCGTTGCCCAGAATTTCACCTTCGGAAATACAGACGCGCGCCTCATGCGCCTCATAGTCGTCGTAGGTCAAAAACTGCACCGGGTGCGTTGCCACCACGGGCAGTTTCAAGCGGGCCGCCAGCTGCACCGCAGCGCTCACATGGCGCTCGTCATCGGGCCTGTCGGCGCGCTGGAGCTCCAGATAAAAACGGTGGGCGAACAAGCCCGCAAAATGAAGCGCGCATTCAACGGCCCGCGCGCTGTCGCCCTGCGCCAGCGCCTGACCTACCGCGCCGCCTTGCGCGCCCGAGAGCGCGATCAAACCTTCGTTCAATTCTTCCAGCCATTCGAGCTTGATGATGGCTTGGTCGCGCAATACATTTTTTGTCCACGCGCGTGTCAGCAGTTCTGACAGATTGAGATAACCGCGGTGGTTTTGCACCAGCAACAACAGCCGCGCCGCGGGCGCGCCAACGTCTTTACCAGGCACCTGCACCCAGACATCAGCGCCAATCAGCGGCTTGACGCCGGCACCACGCGCTTCCTTGTAAAACTTGATG
Organism: Rhodoferax sp.; assembly: GCA_031392945.1. Lineage (GTDB taxonomy): Bacteria > Pseudomonadota > Gammaproteobacteria > Burkholderiales > Burkholderiaceae_C > JANYCG01. The sequence goes on from JANMVT010000026.1 coordinate 1,667, forward strand.
GTGCCAAACAGATTACCCAGATCCGTGATGGCCAGCGCGGGCTGCTGGTCAGCGGCTGCGGCGGGCACGATCTCATTGATGCGGTTGGTGCCGTCTACGACTGAAAACTCGGTGTGAATACGTAAATGAACAAACATAACCATCATTTTAGGACGGGGTTAGCCCCGCCTGAGTCGAAATTGGCGTGTCGTCTGACAAACCCTGGCCACCCTCCATGAAACCCTATAAATTAAATGCAGATTGCTCGAACAAATGTCTGTTGCACTAATCAGGAACACTGTCATTCATGCACCCATCCAACCAGTTTCAAGAAGCGCCGCTACAGGTACACGACATGGCCAGGCGCTTTTCAAGAATCCGTGCGCAAACTGAAGCACTGGCTGCGCCTTTGAGCGCTGAAGATTGCCAGCTGCAGTCGATGCCCGACGCGAGTCCGACCAAATGGCATCTGGCGCATCTGACCTGGTTTTTTGAAACCTTCATTCTGGAAAAATACGAGCGCAATTTCGAACCGTTTGATGCCAGTTTTCGTGTTCTCTTCAACAGCTATTACACGAGCATCGGCGACCGATATCCACGACCCAAACGCGGATTGATCAGCCGACCGTCACTAGACCAAATTTTCAGGTATCGCCAGCAGGTCGATGACCGGGTACTGAGGCTGCTTGACAGCCAGCAGGGCCGCTCTGACCTTGAATTGGCGCAGCTGATCGAGTTGGGCCTGCACCATGAACAGCAACACCAGGAATTGATCCTCACCGATATCAAGCACGCCCTGTCATCCAATCCGCTGGCGCCCGCATATGCCAGGCGCTGGCCGCTCACGCGCACGCGACCCGAGCCACAGCGCTGGCACGCCTACGCGGGCGGTTTGGTTGAACACGGCTTCGACGCAGCGCTGGACGGTCAATTCAGTTTTGACAACGAAACGCCCCGGCACCAGGTTTTTATTGAGCCGTTTGAACTGGCCAACCGGCTGGTCACCAATGGCGACCTGATGGCGTTCATGGCCGATGGCGGCTACCAGCGACCCGAAGTGTGGTTGTCGATGGGTTGGGACTGGGTGCAGGCCGGTCAGCATGAAATGCCCTTCTACTGGAAACGTAGCAGCGAAAGCACCGATGCATGTTCTGGCTACGGCAATTTCACCTTGCAGGGCATGGTTGACATTGACCCCAACACGCCAGCCTGCCACCTCAATTTTTTCGAAGCCGACGCACTGGCGCGCTGGGCCGGTGCGCGCCTGCCCACAGAATTCGAATGGGAGCTGGCCGCGCGGGCACTGCCCCAGAGCAACAACACCGGCGAGCTGTCCGGCAACTTTGTCGAGCATGCCGCCTATCACCCGCTTCCGCTGAGCGGCACGGGCGAAGATGCGCCAGCGCAAATGCTGGGTGATGTCTGGGAGTGGACGCAATCAAACTACAACCCCTACCCAAGCTACCAGCCATGGGAAGGCCTGGTCGGTGAGTACAACGGCAAGTTCATGTGCAACCAGTTCGTGCTCAGGGGCGGCTCTTGCGCTACGCCGCGCAGCCACATGCGCGCCAGCTACCGCAATTTTTTTCCGCCGGATGCGCAGTGGCAATTCAGCGGGGTTCGCCTGGCGCGGGATGTGTGATCACACGCAAACGGCTTTCAGGTGGCGACAAACCGGCGCTCTGGCAGCGGGACAAATTCTGTTTCCCCCGGCACGTGGCCCATGCTTTGGGACAGCCATTCTTCACTTGCCTGCACGATTCGCTCCTTGCGACTAGACACAAAGTTCCACCACATATAGCGGTGCGCATCCAGGGGTTCGCCACCGATCACGACCAGTCGTGTCGGCGCCGTGCTGGTCACCACGGTTGTTGTACCGCGCACTAGAACCGCCAGCGTTCTCGCGGGTACGGTTTCACCATCAACAGCGACCTCCCCATTGACCACGTGAATCGCCAGTTCTTCGGCCAGCGGCGGCAACTCCAATCGGCCTGCACGGGCCAGAACCACGTCGAGATAAATCGTTTTCGAGAACGTTTTTACCGGCGATGTCTTTCCGAAGGCCTCACCCACCAGTACCCGCACCTCTGCGCCTCCGGTCATCACGACCGGAATGTCCGCCGCAGGCGTGTGAAAAAACGCAGGCTCAATTTCTTCGCTGGCCAGCGGCAGTGCAGCCCACAACTGCAAGCCGTGATTGACATAAGCCTTGTCGCGCAAGTCCCCGGGGCCACGTTCCGAATGCACAATGCCCCGCCCTGAGGTCATCCAGTTCACAGCGCCAGGCTCGATCCGCTGCTCCACACCCAGGCTGTCGCGGTGCATGATGGCGCCCTCGAACAGATAGGTCACCGTTGCCAGTCCGATATGCGGATGCGGCCGCACGTCGTGACTCGCCCCTGGCTCAACCGTGACAGGTCCGAAGTGATCGAAAAACAAAAATGGACCGACGGCCGGCCGCTTTGCATCCGGAAGCAGTCGCCGCACCACAAAGCCACCGCCCAAATCTTTGTCGTGACCAGTGAGTTGAAGCAGCCCGCTCACAGGATGCGCTCCATCTCGGTGTCAATCTCTGTGGTGACGGTGGTCATCAACTTATGTACGGGGCATTTCTTGGCGACGGCAAGCAACTCGGCCAATTGGGCGTCGGTCAGCGCGCCGCTGA
>JANMVT010000045.1:0-14413 GCA_031392945.1 Rhodoferax sp.
GCCGCAACTGCCAGCCTGGCCCGGCGCGACTGGATTGCCGGTTTGCAAAATGGCCTGGCCATCATCGAGACATTTGACTACAGCAACCCCCGGCTCACCGCCGCCCAGGCCGGCCAGCGCACCGGCCTGACACGCACCGCCGCGCGCCGCCACCTGTTGACCCTGGCCAGCCTGGGTTTTGTCGCCACTGACGGCAAAATGTTCTGGCTCACCCCCAGCGTGTTGCGCCTGGGCCAGTGTTACCTCGAATCCGCCCGCCTGCCGCGCATCGTCCAGCCGTTTTTGCAGCGCGTGACCGCCGGCACATCCGAAACGGCTTACGTGGGCGTTCTCGACGGCAACGACATCGTCTACATCGCCCGCAACGGCTTCAACCGCTATATGAACACCGGCTATGTGGTCGGCGCGCGGGTGCAGGCCCAAGTCACCGCCTCAGGGCTGTTACTGCTGGCCCTGAGCGAGCCGGCCTGGCTTGACCAGTGGCTGGCCACCCAGCCGCTCAAACCCTACACCACCCACACCGTCACCGACGCCCAGGTTTTGCGCGGCGAGATGGCGCGCATCCGCACGCAGCGCTGGTGCGTGTCCGAGCAGCAGCTTGAACTCGGCATGCGCGGCATCGCCGTGCCCCTGATCGACCTGCACGGCAACCTGGTCGGCGCCCTCAACGTCACCATGCCCATGGGCCAGGAGAGCGCCGACAACGCCGCCAAGCGGGTGTTGCCGGTATTGGAAGAGACTGCCAGGGCGATGCGCAATTTGATTTGAATGTTGCCGCGGGGCCGGGCCTCGCCGGATCAAACAGATTCCGTCATTTGCTATATTTAAAATAGCTCTTTGCACATATCCCACGAGGGCTAACTGCCAATTTAGTACTTCAACGCGGTGGATTTGCCCCAAAACACCCGGTAGGCGTAGACGGTGTAGATAACGATCACCGGCAGCACCACAACCACGCCGTAGAAGATGACCAATAGCGCCTCGGGCGCGCTGGCGGCCTGCCAGATGGTGATGCGTTCGGCCACCAGCCAGGGGAACAGGCTGTAGGCCAGGCCGTAAAACGCCAGCAGAAATATGCCCACCGTGCCGGCGAAAGGCACGGCGGCGCCATACTGGTTGCCCTGGCCCAGGCGCGTGGGCAGGCGCTTCAGGCTGCGCGCAATCACCAAAAACAGCACCAGGGTCATCGCGGGGATCGGGAACAACATCACCAGATTCGGAAAGCTGAACCATTTGTCAAAAATGCGGGCGCTGACCAGGGGCGTCATCAGCGATATCGCGCCCACCCCGGCTGCCGCGAACCACCAGCTGGCGCGCGCCCAGGCCACGGCTTTGAGCTGCAAGGCGCCTTCGGTTTTCATGATCAGCCAGCCCGCGCCCAGCAGGCAATACGCCGCCACCAGGCCAAAACCGATGACCGTGCCGAAGGCATAACCCAGCCAGTCGGACTTGAAACCGGTGATCAAACCGCCCAGCATGAAACCCTGCGACCAGCCTGCCAGGAGCGAGCCGCCAAAAAAGACGCGATCCCACAGCGGCTTGTGGTCGGCGCGGGCCTTGACCCGAAAGTCAAAGGCCACGCCGCGCAGGGTCAAGCCGACCAGCATCAAGGCCACGGGCAGATACAACGCGCCCAGAATCACGCCATGCGCCAGGGGGAAAGCCACCAGCAACACGCCCACGCCCAGCACCAGCCAGGTCTCATTGGCGTCCCAGAATGGGCCGATGCTGGCGATCATTGTGTCTTTTTGCGCCTCGTCGTCGGCTTGGCCCAGCAACACGCCGACCCCCAGGTCGTAGCCGTCCAGAATCACGTAGGCCAGCATGGCCAGCGCCATCACCCCGGCGAACACCAGGGGCAGCCAGCCGGCGACTTGGGTCAAGTCCGGAATCAGATTGGCCAGATTGCCCAAATCGGTCGTGGCATCAGACATGTTGCACCCCCGACAGGGTTTGCACCGGGCCATAAGCCCCGCCTTGGGTCACCGTTTCGCCTTTGTCGGTCGCTTTTTCGGCCAGATGGAACACCACACGCACATAGGCGAACAGCAGCACCGCATACAGCGTGAGGTACAACACCAGGGTGCTGGCGATATTGCTTGCCGCCACCTTGGAAGCCGCCTGCGCCGCCGTCAAAATACCATAGACCAGCCAGGGCTGGCGGCCGATTTCGGTGACGTACCAGCCGGCGATCAGGGCCACCCAGCCGGCGAAAGTCATGGCCACCAGCACACGGGCCAGCCAGTCGGGAAGAGCCCCTTGCCGGCGCATTTGGAACGCGCTGAACCAGCTCACCGCCAGCATCAACAGCCCGACGCCGACCATGATGCGAAAGGCCCAGAACACCGGCGCCACGGGCGGGTGCTGGTCGCCGAATGATTTGATGCCTTTGACTTCGCCGTTCCAGTCGTGCGTGAGGTAGAACGAGGCCAGTTTGGGGATGGCGATCTCGAATTTGTTGGATTGTGTGGCCGCGTCCGGCCAGGCGAACAACACGGCCGCAGCGCCCTGCTGCGTCTCCCAAATGCCCTCCATCGCAGCGATCTTGGCGGGCTGGTGGTGCAGCGTGTTCAGGCCATGCAGGTCGCCGACAAAAATCTGCACCGGGATCAGAAACGCGGCCACGTAAATGCCGGTTTTGAGCGATGCCAGAACGTCCGCGCCATGGTCCTTCTTCAACCAGCGGTAAGCGCTGATGCCGGACAGCAAAAACGCCACGGTGAGGCCCGAAGCGATCAGCATGTGGGTCATGCGGTAGGGAAAAGACGGGTTGAAGATGACCGCCACCCAGCTTGTCACATGGGCCTGGCCGTTGACCATCTCGAAGCCGGTTGGCGTGTGCATCCAGGAGTTCAGCGCCAGAATCCAGAAGGCCGACGCCGTGGTGCCCGCCGCCACCAGAAACGTTGCCAGCGTGTGCACCCGCTCGCTCACGCGGCCGCGGCCGAACAGCATGATGCCGAGCATGGTCGCCTCCAGAAAAAACGCCGTCAGCACCTCATAGGCCAGGAGCGGCCCGGCGATGTTGCCGACCGTGGTCATGAAGCCCGGCCAGTTGGTGCCGAACTGGAAACTCATGGTGATGCCGCTGACCACGCCCAGCGCGAAGGTAAGCGCAAAAATCTTCACCCAGAACTGGTAGGCGTCCATCCAGTGCGCCTGGGCGGTGGCGGCGAAGCGGGTTTTGAAAAACAGCAGCACCCAGCCCATCGCGATGCTGATGGTGGGAAACAGAATGTGAAAACTCATGTTGGCCGCGAACTGGATGCGCGCCAACACCACGGGATCCAGACTGTCCATCGAACACCTCCTGAAGAACCCCCACTTTAACGCAGCGGGCGATTTCGGGGCGAAAATAGCGCCACGAAAGGGGCCATCATGTCCTTGCCATCCGCACCGTCCAAACTTCCCCAGTTGCCCGACATCGAAGCCGTGTCGGCCGAAGTCCACGCCGCCTGGATCGAAACCAAGCGCGCCCAGGGCTTCACGTCGCGCAAGGCCGAGGATGGCGAGGAATTGATGGCGCCTTATGCCCAGTTGAGCGAGCGCGCCAAGGAGCTCGACCGCGGCACAGTGCGCGCGGTTTACGCGGCGATACGGCGCAGCGCATCGGCGTAGCGGCGCCCCGAACCCGCATTTACACCATCTTGGGAGGGAAATGTGCCGTTTCCCTCGTGGAATATACGTAGTTAGCTTCTATTTATATAGCACTACCGAAACAGCTTTTCTACCTGCACCAAGGTGAGCAGGCCCATCACGGCGAAGATGCCGGCGGCGATGGAGTGCACCAGCCTCATGGGGATTTTGGCCGCGAACTTGTTGCCGATGAACACCGCCGGCACGTCGGCGACCAGCATGCCCAGTGTGGTGCCGGCCACCACGGCCACAGGCGCCGCGTAGTGGGCCGCCAGGGCAACCGTCGCGATCTGGGTTTTGTCGCCCATTTCCGCCAGAAAGAAGGTGATGAAGGTTGCGCCAAACACACCCAGGCGTTTGGCGGCCTGGGTTTCTTCTTCCTCGATCTTGTCCGGGATCAGGGTCCAGATCGCCATGCCGATGAAGGACAGCCCCAGCACCCAGCGCATGGCACCGGGGTTGACAACGGTGGTGATCCATGCCCCCAAAGCCCCCGCCAGGCCGTGGTTGATCAGGGTCGCGCAGAGGATGCCGGCGATGATCGGCAAGGGCTTTTTGAAGCGCGCTGCCAGGATGAAGGCCAGCAGTTGGGTCTTGTCGCCGATTTCCGCCAGGGCCACGACGCCGGTCGAGATGAGGAGGGCTTCCAATTAGCCAAGCCGGCGCGCCGCTTCCACATCGGGCGTGGCCACCACCACGTCGCCACACTGGGCACGCTGGCGCAGGGCGTGCTCCATCACGACCAGGGCCAGCATGGCTTCGAGGATCGGCGTGGCGCGGATGCCCACACACGGGTCATGGCGGCCCTTGGTGACGACTTCGACTGGCTTGCCCGTGACGTCGATCGTCTCGCGCGGCGTGACGATGGAGCTGGTCGGCTTGATGGCGATGGACACTTCCAGGTCCTGGCCTGAACTGATGCCGCCCAACACGCCGCCGGCATTGTTGGACTTGAATCCGCCCGGCGCGGGGGAGTCGCCATGCGTCGTGCCGCGCTGGGTAACGCTGGCAAAGCCGGCGCCGATCTCGACGCCCTTGACCGCGTTGACACCCATCATGGCCCAGGCGATGTCGGCGTCGAGCTTGTCAAACAACGGCTCGCCCAGGCCCACCGGGACGTTGGAGGCACTGACGCGGATGCGCGCGCCGCAGGAGTCGCCGGCCTTGCGCAACGCGTCCATGTAGTTTTCGAGCGCCTGCACGTTGGCCACCGGTGCGAAGAAAGGGTTGCGCGGCACGTGATCCCAGGATTCGAACGCGATGGCCTGGTCGCCCATCTGCTGCATGCAGCCCCTGAACCGGGTGCCGTATTTTTCGAACAGCCACTTTTTGGCGACAGCGCCTGCCGCCACCATGGGCGCGGTCAGGCGGGCGCTGGCGCGGCCGCCGCCACGCGGGTCGCGCAGGCCGTATTTGTGCAGGTAGGTGTAGTCGGCGTGGCCGGGGCGAAAGCTTTCGAGGATGTTGCCGTAGTCCTTGCTGCGCTGGTCAGTGTTTTTGATCAGCAGGCAGATCGGGGTGCCGGTGGTTTTGCCCTGGTACACGCCGCTCAAAATCTCGACCGCGTCGGGCTCGTTGCGTTGTGTGACGTGGCGGCTGGTGCCAGGCCGGCGGCGGTCCAGGTCGCCCTGGATGTCGGCCTCGCTCAAGGCCATGCCGGGCGGGCAGCCGTCGATCACGCAGCCAATGGCCGGGCCGTGGGATTCACCGAAGTTGGTGACTGCGAATAAATTGCCAAATGTGTTGCCGCTCATGGGGCCAATTATCCCAGACCGGGGCGGGCACAGCCACTTGACGCCGGCGCGGACTCAGCCCTTGTCTTCCTCTTCCCCGGCCGGCCAGTCGCGAATATAGGCCTTGAGCATCTTGTTTTCGAAGTTCTGGCTGTCCACGACCGCTTTGGCCACGTCGTAAAAGCTGATCACGCCCATCAGCATGTTTTTGTCGATGACGGGCATGTAGCGGGCATGGCGCTCCAGCATCATGCGGCGCACCTCGTCGAGTTCGGTCTCGGGTGTGCAGGTCAGGGGGCCATCGTCCATGGCCTTCCAGACGGTTGTAGCGCCAACATTGCCGCCGTTTTTGACGATGGTCTTGATGACCTCGCGAAAAGTCAGCATGCCCACCACCTTGCCTTGTGCCATCACCACCAGGGAGCCGATGTCGTTGCTGGCCATCACGTTCATGGCTTCGGCCAGGGGGTCTTCAGGCGTGGCGGTGTACAGCGTCCCGCCCTTGACGCGCAAAATGTCGCTGACTTTCATGTTGATCTCCTCAGAGGCTGGCGGTGAATGGTGTCTTGAATATAGCCCACAAATATTAGCCCACAATAGGCCTCATTCAACCCCGATCCCGCGCACGGGTCAAGCCCTGCGCCGGAATCGCACCCTGGAGACGGTATGCCCGGCTATTCAGACCCCGGTTTTGACACGCTCGCCTTGCACGCGGGCGCGGCGCCCGACCCCAGCACCGGCGCACGCGCGGTGCCCATCCATTTGACGACCTCGTTTGTGTTCGAGTCCAGCGAACACGCGCAGTCCCTGTTCAACCTGGAGCGCGCGGGCCACGTCTATTCGCGCATCAGCAACCCGACCAATGCGGTGCTGGAGCAGCGCGTGGCGGCACTCGAGGGCGGCATTGGCGCCATCACCACCGCCAGCGGCCAGGCGGCTTTGCACCTGTGCGTCGCCACATTGATGGGCGCGGGCTCGCACATTGTGGCGTCCACCGCCCTGTATGGCGGCTCGCAAAACCTGCTGCATTACACGATGCGCCGCTTTGGCATTGACACGAGCTTTGTCAAACCCGGCGACATTGACGGCTGGCGCGCTGCGGTGCGGCCCAACACCAAACTGTTTTTTGGCGAAACCGTGGGCAACCCCGGCCTGGACGTGCTGGACATTCCCACCATCTCGGCCATCGCCCATGAAGCCGGTGTGCCGCTGCTGGTGGACTCGACCCTGACCTCGCCCTGGCTGATGAAGCCGTTTGAGCATGGCGCCGACCTGGTTTACCACTCGGCCACCAAGTTTTTGAGTGGCCACGGCACGGTGATTGGCGGCATAGTGGTCGATGCGGGCAGTTTTGACTGGGCTCGTGCCAATGAAGCCAGCGGCAAATTTGCCGAGTTGGCCCAGCCCTACGAAGGCTTTCACAACATGGTGTTTACCGAAGAGTCCACCGTGGGCGCCTTCCTGCTGCGCGCGCGGCGTGAAGGCCTGCGCGACTTTGGCGCCTGCATGAGCCCGCATTCGGCCTGGCTGATCTTGCAGGGCATTGAGACACTTTCATTGCGCATGGAGCGGCACATGCAGAACACGCAAAAGGTGGTGGCGTTTCTGGCCAGCCAGCCCTTTGTGGCGCGCGTCGGCCACCCGCTGCTTGAATCCCACCCCAGCCATGCGCTGGCAAAAAAACTGCTGCCACGCGGCGCCGGTTCGGTCTTCAGTTTTGACGTCAAGGGCAACCGCGAGCAGGGCAAGAAGTTTGTCGAAACGCTCAAGGTGTTCAGCCACCTGGCCAATGTCGGCGACTGCCGCAGCCTGGTGATCCACCCGGCCAGCACCACGCATTTCCGCATGAGCGACGAGGCGCTGGCGGCCGGTGGCATCACCCAGGGCACGATTCGCCTGTCGATCGGGCTGGAGGATGCGGATGACTTGATTGACGATTTGAAGCGGGCCCTCAAAGCCGCCGAAAAGGCCGGTGCGTGATGGACTTCAATGTGAACGGTTTCAAGACCTATTGCTACACCGGCGGCAAAACTTATGACGCCAACAAACCCACCGTGGTCTTCATCCACGGCGTGTTGCATGACCACAGCGTCTGGATCTTGCAAAGCCGCTACTTCGCCAACCACGGCTGGAACGTGCTGGCGGTGGACTTGCCCGGCCACTGCCGCAGCGCGGGTGAGGCGCCCGCCACAGTGGAGACAGCGGCAGACTTCATCGTCGCCCTGCTCGACGCGGCCGGCATCCGGCAGGCCGCGCTGGTCGGCCACAGTTGGGGTTCACTGATCGCGCTGGAAGCCGCCGCAAAACTGCAAGACCGCGCCACACATCTGGTGCTGGTGGGCACGGCCTTTCCGATGAAGGTTTCACAGGGGCTGCTGGACGCGGCGCTGAACGACCCGTCCAAAGGCATCCAGATGATCAACCTGTTTTCACGCTCTACGCTGGCCGCACCCCCCTCGGCGCTGGGGCCAGGCACCTGGGTCCATGGCGGCAATACGGCGCTGAACCAGCGCGTGTTGGCCAGCAACCCATCGGTCAACCTGTTTCACCGTGGCTTCGTGGCCTGCGACAGTTATGCCAATGGCGAGGCGGCCATTTCGCAGATCAGCTGCCCGGTGCTGTTTTTATTGGGTGCGCAAGACCAGATGACACAAGCGTCAGCCGCGCAAAGCCTGATTGCAAAGGCCCGAACTTCCGGCAAAATAGTGACGGTGGTGCTTGTGCCCGTGGGCCATCATCAAATGACCGAAGCGCCGGAGGCCACGCTGGCGGCGCTGAAGGATATTCTGAACAGCACGACTTGAAATGTCCCGCCCTGAAAAGACCTTTATGGCTGTGCCGCCTTGCCGTCAAGGCGACTGAATTTCGCGCTTTAATCCCATACTGAAGAATGACGCATACGCTTGCCCACCGGGTGAAGTCCCCATTACCGAGTGCGCCGACCACTTTTGCAGCACAGGCCGTTGGGGGGGGCCGCCTCCATGATTGAACCAACGAACCCGAAGGACGAGGCCCGCCGGCTTGAAGCGCTTCGCGCGCTGCGGATTCTCGACACCCCGCCCGAAGAGCGTTTTGACCGCATCACGCGGGTCGCTGCCCAGCTTTTTGATGTCCCGATCTCAGTGGTTTCGATGATCGATGCGGACCGCCAGTGGTTCAAGTCACGCCACGGCCTGGGCGCCGGCGAAACATCCCGTGCGGTCTCCTTCTGCGGGCACACCATTTTGCAACCCGATGTGTTCCATGTCGCAGACGCCACGCAGGACCAGCGTTTTGCCGATAACCCCCTGGTGTTGGGCGATCCCAAGATCCGGTTTTATGCCGGCATGCCGCTGCACGCACCGGGCGGCGAAGCTGTCGGGACGCTTTGCCTGATAGACACCAAACCGCGCGAATTCAGCGATGCCGACCGTACGTTGTTGGGCGAGCTGGCAGGCTGGGCGCAGGACACCCTGAACCAGAGCGAGCGCACGCTCGATCCGAAAGCAAAACGCCGGTGGTGGCTGGGGATATCGGTCACGCTGCTGGCGGTTGCGCTGTTCGAGATCCTGTCGACCCATCTTTACTACATTCCCAACCCGCCGGCTTTCCTGCTGATCGCCGTGGTGTTTGCCGCGTACCAGAGCGGCGTTGGGGCCGGCCTGGCCAGTTCGGCAGTCGCCTGGACCTATCTCGCCTATTTTTTCTCTGTTCCCGACCAGCCCTTCCACTATTCAGGCGACAACTTGACGCGCGTGTTGGCCTGGGCCTTTGCAATGCCCGCCATCGCCGTCATGACCGGGCTGCTGCAACGGCGCTCCCGGGGGCTTTTCGCCATGGAGACAGCCCATGCCATTCTGACCACGCAAATGACGGAACGCGCAGCGGCGAATGCCGAACGCAGCAAGGCCAACCTTGAAATTTCGCTGGCCAAGGAGCGGCTTGCGCTCGCGCTGGAAGGATCCAACCTGTGCCTTTGGGACTGGAACCTGGAAGAGGGCACGGTGTACCTGGACAGCGCCTGGTCACGCATGCTGGGAGAAGAGCCGCATGAAACTGTGCTGACCGCCGCAGAGCTGTTTGACCTGGTCCACCCGGATGACAAGGAACTCCTCTTTGCACGATGGCAATCGGTGCTCAAGGGCGAGGTGGAGTTTTACGCTGTGGAACACCGCGTCAAGACCCACAGCGGCGAATGGCTCTGGATCGCCAGCCTGGGCAAGGTGGTGCAGCAGACCACCGAGAAAAAAACACTGCGCATGACCGGCACCAATGCCGACATCACCGAGCGCAAACGCGCTGAAGAACGTATCGAGCTCCTGGCCACCACCGACCCCCTGACCCTGCTGCCCAACCGCCGCGTGCTGGCGGACCGCCTGGCCCATGGCATGCTCACCGCCGAGCGCAAGAACAATTCTGCCTTTGCACTGCTGTTCATCGATCTGGACCGGTTCAAAGTTGTCAACGACTCCCTGGGACATGGCGTGGGCGACCAGATGCTGAAACTCACCGCCCAGCGCATCAGCGACGCAACCCGCAAGGGCGATACCGTCGCCCGCCTGGGCGGCGACGAATTCGCGGTGGTGCTGGAGCGCATGCACAAGCCCGAAGACGCGGGACAGGTGGCGCAGAAGATCATTGACGCCCTGGCTGCGCCCTATTTTGTTGATGGGCACGCCTTGAATATTTCATGCAGCATTGGCATCAGCGTATTTCCCGGCGACGCCAGCGACGCAGTCGGGCTGCTGCGCCATGCCGACCTGGCCATGTATGCGGCCAAGGAGAATGGCAGGCACAGCTACCAGTATTTTTCGCCGTCGATGAATGCCCAGGTGCTCGAACGGGCCACCCTGGAGCGGACATTGCGGGAGGCGCTGGCGCTGGGACAGTTCGAACTGCATTACCAGCCCAAATTCAGCTATCACACCGGCCAGCTGGCCGGTGTCGAGGCCCTGCTGCGCTGGCACCACCCCCAGCAGGGACTGATCTCACCGTCACGTTTTATCCCGATTGCCGAAGAGACCCGCTTGATCGTCCCGATTGGCGACTGGGTCTTGCGCAACGCCTGCGCCCAGTTGGTGAAATGGCAGCGCCGCTGGCAGGTGGACATGTCCCTGGCGGTCAATATTTCGGTGGTCCAGATCGACGCCAACCTGGTCGAAACCGTCAGCGCCGCCCTGCGGGACAGCGGGCTGGAAGCGCGTCACCTGGAAATCGAGATCACCGAAAACGTGCTGCTGCGCAACATCGATGAAACCATTGAAATCCTCCGTCAACTCTCCGACCTGGGAGTGCGCATTGCCATCGACGATTTCGGCACCGGTTATTCGTCATTGAGCTACCTGCGCTACTTCAAGCTGGACACCATCAAGATCGACCAGTCTTTTGTCGGCAACATGTTGACCCATGAGAACGATGCGACCATTGTGCGCGCCATCATTGCCCTGGCCCACAGCATGAAGATGAACGTCGTCGCCGAAGGAGTGGAGTCGACCGAGCAGAAAGAGGCGCTGGCCGCCATGGGTTGCGACGAATGGCAAGGCTATTTGAGTTCCAGCCCGCTGGCGGCGGACGAGTTCGAACAGCGTTTGCTGGCTGGGTTGGCCAGCGCATGAACCGGCCCCAGGCATTCGTCGCAACGCCGCCCATGTCGCCCGCGCGTGCGCAGCAAATCGCCAGCACTTTTGACCTGCGTGATCTGCCGCCCGATTTTTACGCCAACCCCTACCCGGTCTACCAGGCCTTGCGCGAGCGCGAGCCCGTCAGGCACATGCCCGATGGCTCGTATTTCTTGACACGTTATGCCGACGTGGTGGCGGTGTACCGCGACGCGCAGACTTTCAGCTCGGACAAGAGAATCGAGTTCGGCGCCAAATACAACCACGGCCCCTTCGGTGGCGACGGGGCCGACTCGGCCTTGTTCAAACACCACACCACCAGCCTGGTGTTCAACGACCCGCCCCTGCACAGCCGGGTGCGCAAGCTGATCATGGGCGCCCTGGCCCGCCGGGCCATTGACGGCATGGAGGCCGGCCTGGTCAAGCTGGTGGACAGCCTGCTCGGCCGCATTGAACAACAAGGCGGCGGCGATTTGATCGAAGACTTCGCCAGCGCGATTCCGGTTGAAGTAATCGGCAACCTGCTGGGAGTGCCACACGCCGACCGCGCCCCGTTGCGCGGCTGGTCGCTGGCGATACTGGGCGCGCTGGAGCCGAAACTGACATCCGCGCAGGAGGCCCTGGGCAACACTGCGGTGACGGAGTTCACTGCCTACCTGAAGCACCTGGTGACCGAACGGCGCGAACACCCCGGCGACCCGCAGCATGAGGTGTTGACGCAGCTAGTCCAGGGCGAAGGTGATTCACGGTTGAGTGAATCCGAGCTGCTGCAAAACTGCGTATTCATCCTGAACGCAGGGCACGAAACCACCACCAACTTGATAGGCAACGCCTTGGTGGCTTTGCAGGAGTGGCCTGATGCCAAACGCAAATTGCTATCAAAAATAGATCAAACTATTGATATTTCACGAGAGATAGAGGCCGATTTGTCTCTCGCAGTCGATGAATTCCTGCGTTTTGAGTCATCCAACCAGCTCAGCAACCGCCGCGCCGTCAAGGCTTGCCGAGTGGCGGGTGTTGACCTGCCCGAGGGCGCCCTGCTCACCCTGTGCATAGGCGCCGCCAACCGCGACCCGGCGCAGTTTGAAAACCCGGATGTGCTGGACCTGACACGGGGTGACGAACGCGCCGGCGCGCCGCCCAACCGACACCTCGCCTTTGGTTTTGGCATTCATCAGTGCGCCGGTTTGAGTCTGGCGCGGCTCGAAGGCCGCGTTGCCATCGGGCAGTTTTTGCAGCGCTTCCCCTACTACCAGTTGAGCGCCTCACCTGTGCGCGGCGGGCGGGCACGGTTCAGGGGGTTTTTGAATGCGCCGTTTGTGGTGGGTTGATCCTCCTCCGTTCGGCCTGAGCTTGGCCTGTCTTGAGCTTGTCGAAGGGCGAAGGTTTCTTCGCTGCGACTCCGCCCCCACGCCCCGGTCGCGGGCGGCAAAGCAAGTGGCATGCGACCCGCCTGCACACGTCAATTCAGCGAATCAGGCGATGATGTTCCACATCTGATCGTGGGTGACGCTCCCATCCACATGGGGCCCCAGTTTCCCGAGCAGCGCGAGGTACTTCTTGTCTTTCATCGCTGCGGATTGCGCTGCCTGCAAGGCATTCAGGTCGTCACAAAGAACGGCGAACCGGACACGGCCGGGGTGCCCTCCCATCATTGGAACCATGAGGTGCGCCTCCATTTTCCAGACCTTGTTGATGTACTCAACAATTTTGATGCAGGTCGGCATGGCTTCCATCATGTTGGCAATGGTCTTGAAACCAGTCATCCGCGTAAATCTGTATGACATGCTTTCTCCTTGGCAATAAATGCTGGTTGTTGATATTAAAAGTCACCCCCGAACTTGCCCCCTTGCCTGAGGTCAAATTTCAGCCTGACTACACTTTTTTTGCATAGGGCTGTCAACGCGGCAAAAGACAGCTCAGGTCCCACGCGCCTGGCCCAACCGCCACACCCTGCTTGGGTTGTTTAGTTGGCAATCGGTGATACTTGTTGAGTCGCTGGTGCCGGCCAAATGCAAAAGCAGCGAAATCAAACCCTCGTGCTCGATATCAGTCACTTGGTGATTTTGTCTTGGTCAGCAATGGAGCGGCAATTTCGTACACTGGACATGGTTTGACAGGCGCGCCGGTGCCCAACAAGCGCACCTGACCCCGTTGGGACTGCGAGTGTGCTCCAGATGTCCCCTTGAACCGGGGTTTGGGATTGGGAATTGGAAGTTTGAAAGTCCGGGGGTGGGGCCACCGGGCTGCAAGCCCGCAGGGTAGGGGCAGGCCACTGCACCGGGCAAGCGCCAGCGCGTCAGGCCGTAGGCATAAAGTCGGGGAGCGGTGGGTAACTGAGGCACCGGCGTGCCCGCCGGTTGTCCACACCCTCGTGGTGTGGACAACTCAGTTATCCACGGCGGGCGGGTTCAAGCGCGGACCGTGAACTTTGATGCCTTCACTTTGAAGATCTCAGATCGCAACCCGGGGCGAGCGTGAGTGCGGCTTGGCATTTTGAGTGGCCACCAGCGCCTGCAATTTGCGCAGGCGCAGTGACTCCCTGAGCAGCACCGCATCGCCCCGGCCATTGAGCAGCTTGTCGTCGGCCACGCGCGAGGCGCTCAGGTGTTGATGCCGCTCAAACGTCTTGAAGGGCAGCGCCTCAGCGCCCCACAGCAACTCAAGCGCGCCGTCCAGATGCTCGATCACCTTGACCGGTTGCGCCCGCAGTGCGTAGCGCGGCTGCTCTGGGCGGGTGATCACCACCAGCAGTTTGCCCTTGAACTGGCAAGTCAGCGTTTTGGAGAGCCGACGCTGGTAGTGATGGGCGCAGATGCGCGCAAGCGCCAGTGCGTCCCCCGCGTAGGCCCGGTGCGCGTCCTGGGCGCTGGCGGGCACGCGGCCAAAGCGGGCATTGTGCTGGGCCAGATATTGGGGCAACCAGACGTTGGCCGCATCAAGGGTGCTGATCCTGGCCAGGCGCAGCACCTTGACCAGACGGTCTTGCAGCGTCTGAAACGCCCGCTCCACACGGCCCTTGGCCTGGGGCGAGTAGGCCAGGATGCACTCGATGTTGAGTTCGCCCGCAGCCCGCTCAAACTGGGTGGGAGCCGGGTCTTCGGGGTCGTGCTTGGTGAAGATTGGCCCGCAAGCAGCCAGTCCATAGCGGCGTACAGGCCGTCCTCGGTGGCATCGGATGCACCAAACTCCTGGGCCAGCGTGCTGGCGTGGCATAGACGCGTGATGGCCAGCTTGGTGGCGGGGCAGATGATGCGCGAGGCCACCATGGCCTGCACCAAGTCGCGCTCAGGGCAGGGTTTGGAGGCCAGCAGCGAAGCAAAGCCCAAACGCTGCATGGCCAGGGCGACGGCTTGTACGTGACCGTGGGCGCGTGATGAACAAATTTCGAAAGCCTCACCCACTGGTACAAAAGTCTCGCCTTGCAAGGAGCGACGAATCAGATCG
>JANMVT010000046.1:0-26316 GCA_031392945.1 Rhodoferax sp.
GCTCACAAATACGCAACTTCTTGCGACGCGAGCCCCTAATCTCAGACTCACCCCACGAATCTCACCGCCGCCACCGGCGGCAAATCATTCGACACACACTGCCAGCGCTCACCCGCACTCGCACTGACCCACAAACCACCCGTGGTGGATGCAAGCGCCAGAGTCTGGCCGTCCGCCGTGACGTCTAGACCATGCCGGTACGCCAGGTGGTAGGCGTGCGATTGCGGCAGGCCGGCGCCCAGCACGTCGAAGCTCGCGCCGCCATCGTCCGTGCGCGTCACCACCATTTGCCCGTCGACGGGAATGCGGCACGCGTCGGCCTGTGCCGGCACGAACCAGGCGCGCTGCGGGTTGTTGGGGTCGCATGCCACCGCAAATCCAAAGCCTGAAGGTGCGGGCGCCACGACGGAATGCCATTGCCGACCCCCGTCCACCGAGCGGTAGATGCCGCAATGGTGCTGCACCCACAGCACATCGGGCCGCACTGCACACTGCACCAGGCAGTGCGGGTCCTGGGTGTTTTCATCGTCGGCGCTGTCGGCTGGCAGGTAGTCGGCCTTCATGCCGCGGGCCGTGAGTTTCCAGCTCGCGCCGCCATTCTGCGTTTGCCAGACGCCACCACACGAGATGGCCAGCGTGAGGTGTTGCGCGTCGCGCGGGTCCACCAGAATCGAATGGATTCCGGCGTGGTCGTAACCACCGCCAAACCAGTTTTTCCGGCCCGGCTGTTCCCACATTGGGGTGTTCAGCGCCCAGCTTGCGCCGCCGTCTTCAGACTTGAACAGGCCATTGGCGGCCCCGACTTATCCGCCGGTCAAGGCCTGGACGACCAGAATGCGGTCCCCGGCGACAAGAACCTGGTTCAAACGCACGCGGTCGTGCAGCATCTGCTTGTTGATGAAAACAGCCACATGTTTGCGCACCGCACGCTGGTCGTCAAACACATAATGGGCCAGATCGGGAGCCGCTTTCAAGGCAGCTTCGAGGGCTTCGCGCAGGGTGCCAGGCGCGACGGTCTGCGCCGCGCAATCGACGTGGCGGCGCAAACTGGCGGCAAATTCAACGGTCACCATGGATCAGTGCGAATGATGAAAGAATTGTGAGGATGGACCGACCAAGCTGACATACCCGGCGGATCGGCCATCACTTTTGGGGTTTTACCATGACACGACGCAATATTTTGTCCTTTTTTGGCAGCCTTGGCCTGGGCGCTCATGCAATGACCGCCATGGCCGCAGCGCCTGCTGTTTCCAGCCCGGCCATCACCCCCCTGCGCCTGTCAGATGCCGAATGGCAAAAGCGGCTTGATCCGGCGCAGTATGCGGTGCTTCGCAAGGAAGGCACCGAGCGCCCCGGCTCCAGCGCGCTCAACGCTGAAAAACGCGTGGGTGTATTCCATTGCGCGGGGTGCGAACTGCCGCTGTTTTCATCCAGTTCAAAATATGAAAGCGGCACCGGCTGGCCCAGTTTTTCCAGTTCATTGCCGGGCGCCGTGCAAACCAGGACGGACTACAAGCTCATCTTCCCGCGCACGGAATACCATTGCGCCCGCTGTGAAGGGCATCAAGGCCATGTCTTTAACGACGGGCCCCAACCCACGGGCAAGCGTTTTTGCAACAATGGTGTTGCGCTCAAATTTGCAGGTGCTGTATGAAAACTCAAAACTACTTCCATGGTTTGCTGAATACCGTCCGCACCTTGGCCCTGCTCGGACTGGTGGCGCTGGCCAGTGTGCAGGCCAGTGCCCAAAATGCCGCCCCGGCCACCGCCAAAGCCATCTTTGCCGGTGGCTGTTTCTGGTGTGTGGAGTCTGACTTTGACAAGGTGCCGGGCGTCATCTCCACCACCTCTGGGTACACCGGTGGCAAAACCGTCAAGCCCACCTATGAACAGGTGTCAAGCCACAACACGGGCCACGCCGAAGCTGTGGAAGTGGTGTTTGACCCAACCAAGGTGAGCTACGCGCAACTGGTCGAACACTACTGGCGCACAATTGACCCGACCGTCAAGGACGCGCAGTTTTGTGACCACGGCTCACCCTACCGCACGGCCATTTTTGCGCAGGATGCCGGGCAGTTGACGACGGCCCAGGCCTCACGCGCCGCGCTGGAAAAAACCAAACCCTTCAAGGAGCCGCTCGTGACCGAGATCCTGCTGGCAACGCCCTTTTACCCGGCCGAGGAATACCACCAGGACTATTACAAGAAAAACCCCGTGCGCTACAAGTTCTACCGCACTAGCTGCGGCCGCGATGCACGGCTCAAGCAGTTGTGGGGCGATCAGGCGGCGCATTGAGCTATAGCCATCGTGTAATATAGATAGTTTGATATCAATACAATAGCGTTGCAGAATTGAAAATTCAAACTCTCGCGGGCAGCAAGGCCGCCCCTGCCAGGGCGCAGGCCGCCAGCGCCCAGACGATCACCGCGCCTGAGGGCAGGTCAAACAGGGCCGACGCGGCCAGGCCCAAAGCGTAACCCAGAGCGCCAATGCCATAAGCGATCAGATGGCGGCGCTGGCCAACCGCCGCGCGTGTGGCCAGCGCCGGAATGATCAGGCTGGCAAACACCAGGTAGACCCCGACGAGTTGCACCGACGCCGTCACAGCCACTGCAAACACGGCATAAAAACCGAAGCGACCGAGCCGCTGCACCCAAGCCCGCCACAGCGCCAGCAGGATCAGCGCCGAAATGCCGGCGAGCCAGATGAGTTGGGTGGTGTTGACCCACAGGATTTGCCCGACCAGAAGTTCCTTCAGGTGCTCGCCGCCATGCGGATTGCCGGCCAGCAGCAAAATGCCGCCGCAGGCTGCCAGGATGAACATCACGCCGATCAGGGCTTCCTGCTGCTGCGGCGCGCGACTCTCGGTCCAGGTCAGCAGCCAGGCGCCCAGCAAGGCCGCAACAACCGCAGCCAGCTGGACGGCGGCGCCGCCTTCAGGCAGGCCAAACGACATGGCTGCGATCACACCCAGACCCGCGATTTGTGCAATGGCCAGGTCGATGAAGACAATGCCCCGGTCCAGCACCTGCTGGCCCAGTGGCACGTGGGTGGCCAGCACCAGCAGGCCGGCAATGAAGGCCGGGCCGAGGATGGTCCAGTCCAGTGCGCTCCAGTTCATGGCCTGGCCGCAGCCGCCAGCAGGCGGGCCACGGTGTCGTCAAACAGGGCAAACAGGTCTTTGGCGCCGTCCGTACCGCCCACGGTGAATGGGATTTTGACGGCGGGTATGCCCGCATTTTTGTTCAGCCATTCGGACGGTTTGGCATCCTGATAGGCGGCGTAGAGTGTCATGCGGGCTTTTGCGTTCTTCAAGGAAGCCAGCACGGTCTGCAAATGTGAAGCGGAGGGTTCAACACCGGGTTTGGCTTCGAGCACGGCAACTTCTTTCATTCCCAGCCAGTCGTACAGGTAGACAAAGGCCTTGTGCTGCGAGACCACTTCAATGCCCTTGAGCGGGGCGGCCTGCGAACTCCAGCGCTGCATGGCCTGTTGCCAGCGTTTTGAAAAGTCAGCCAGGCGTGCGTTGTAATCAGCGGCGTGCGCGGCGTCCAGCTGTGCCAGGCGCGCGCCCAGGGCTGTGGCCACCAGCGCGATGTTGCGCGGGTCGGTCTGGATATGCGGGTTGCCGGCGGCGTGCACATCGCCCTGCGAGCGGTCCAGCAGTTGTGGCACTTCAAGTTTGCGCACGTAATCAGCCGCCGCAAAATTGCCCGGTTGCCCGCTTTGCACGCGGGCATTGCCGGACTGTTGCAGCAAGATGGGCAACCAGCCGATTTCAAGCTCGGCGCCGGTGCAGGCCACCAGGTCGGCGTTGCGCGTGCGGGCAATCAAACTGGGCTTGGCCTGGATCTGGTGCGGGTCCTGCAAGGCATTGGTGGCCACGGTCACTTCGACCAGGCTGCCGCCCAGCTCCTGCGCCAGTGCGCCCCATTCGGGTTCACAGGCAAACACCTTGAGCGCCGCCTGCGAAGGCAGGGGTAACAGCAGCGCCAGCATCAGGGCCAGGGCCAGGGCGGCAGAGCCTAGGCCGGCGGTGGATTTGTTTTGGGTCATGGATTTCTCCTGGCAATCGGTTCAATAACTGTGGGCGCCGTGTGCGCCAAGGCTCATCTGGTAAATCAGGTAGAGCTGGTTGTCGGTCCGGCCTTCGGTCGACCGGTCTTGTGCAAGTTGCAGGCGCACGCGCGAGAACTCGCTTGGGTTGTAGTCCAGCATCAGCGTGTTTTTACTGGGCTGGAAAGCCGTGCCGGCCAGGGCCGCAGTGTTGGCGCCATAGTTGGGCGTGCCGGCGTCCAGGCGTTCGGTGCGCAGGCCGACGCGCCAGCGCGGCATGAACTGGTAAACGCCCTGCAGATACCAGCCCGATTGCACGGCCGAGTAGGCGTCGGTCACATTGGCGTTGGCGGTGTCATAAGTCAAATTGCCACTGCGCCTGCTCTGCAGGTATTCGCCCTGCAACTTGAAGCTGGTACGGGTGGCGTTGCCATTGGGGGCCCATTTCCAGACGGCGTCGGCAATGTAGACGCGGGTGTTGCCGTTGAACAGGTTGTTGACCAGGTTGCCGTTGGTATCGATGGCCGTCAGTGCCTGGCTGTCGGCCTGCGTGTCCAGCACCGACAACCCGGCGCGCCAGTTGTGGCTGTCGCCGATGTCGCCGCCGGTGTGCAGGGTCAAGGCCGCCATGCCGGCGCCGTTGCGGCTGGTGTCGCTGCCCGGAAAACTGCGCCCGCGCCCCAGCTCCAGGCCGAGTTCAAGGTAGTGGTCCATCGGCGCCAGCCAGTGCAATTGCACGCCATCGTCGCCGTACTGGGTGCCCAGCATGGCCTGGTAGGCCAGCGGGTTGTCGACAAAGTCCCAGGTGTGGGCGTGTTGCGGGTTGAGGTAACCCACGCCCGAGAAAAAGCGCCCGGCCTTGAGCGTCAGGCCATTGCCCAGCGCGGTGGTCTGGATGAAGGCTTCTTCCACCGACACGGTGTTGTCCGCATGCAGGGAAATGCTGGCAGCGCCTTTGAGCCAGGGGTCGATGCTGGCGGAGATGCCCAGCTCGGATTCGGCGAGGCTGAAACCGCGGCTGCGTGGCCCTGCCGGTGCGCTGGCGGGCAACTGGAAACCGCTCAGGCTGTAACTGGCCGGGTCTTGCGTGGTGCCGGTGTAGCCGCCAGAGAGGATCAGCGAAAGCGCCGGGTTGAAGGCGTTGGCCCCCGCAGTGGCCTGCGCCGGTGTTGAAGGCGCTACAGGCGGCGGCGCCGAAGCCGGTGTCGTGGCAGTGGCCGTGATTTGCTGCTGGGCTGCCGTCAGGCGTTGTTCCAGCGCCTGTAGGCGTGCCTCGTAGGCGGCGCGCATGGCGGCAAGTTCCTCGCGCAACGACTGGATTTCAGAAGCCGGGACGGGCGCGGTCTGCGCCTGTGCCATCAGCGGCGTAGCGATCTGTGTGATGACGGCGAGCGACAGGCCCGCCGACCATAATTTGTGCATGTGGGATGCTCCTGGCAATGACGGTGAAAGACGCCCGGGCGCGCAGTGCGCAGCCCAGACGTCGCGGTGTGGTCAGTGCAGGAAGTGGGGCGGTGCGCGGCTGTTATAGGCGCGCGCCGGTGCGGGCAAGATGCGCCCAGGCGGTACAAAAAACGTAGTTGGATGGGTATTGCAGACCAATGCCAGCGGGCACGTTGTGACCTGGGGCACCCCGCCCAGCACGGCGGCCGCAGTCAGGCACAGGTCGCAGCGTTCCTGCCCGAGGGCCTGGGCCCCGTCGTCCCCGGTCTGGCTGGATGCGGCGTGGGAAAGAACGTGCCAGGATGCAGCGGTCTGCGCCAGTGGCAACAGCAGCACCAGCCACAGCAGCCATGCAAAATGGCGGCGCGTAAAGCTGGGAAGTTGGCGGGACTGCATAAGGCTGCCATATTAGCCGAAAGAACTGAAGGCCGTAATTGCTCGGGCACCCTGCCTATACTGGCACTCCTTCAGCCATAAAACGGGGACAACATGCACGCAGACAACAAGGTGGTGAAGATTGGCGGCGCCAGCGGCTTTTGGGGCGACAGCAGCGTGGGCGCGCCACAGCTGGTGGCCAGCGGGCAAATCGATTACCTGGTGTTTGATTACCTGGCCGAGCTGACCATGTCGATTCTGGCCGGCGCGCGCCTGAAAAAGCCCGAGCTGGGTTATGCGACGGACTTTGTCACCGTGGCGATGAAATCAGTGCTCAAGGATGTG
The DNA here is from genome assembly GCA_031392945.1 of Rhodoferax sp. GTDB lineage: Bacteria > Pseudomonadota > Gammaproteobacteria > Burkholderiales > Burkholderiaceae_C > JANYCG01. Next base: position 6,220 of record JANMVT010000046.1, read on the forward strand.
GCCAGCAAGGGCATCCGCGTGGTCAGCAATGCGGGCGGGGTGAATCCACAGGGCTGCGCAACGGCCCTGGCAGCGCTGGCGGCAGAGCAGGGAGTGGTGTTGAGGATCGCCGTGGTGACGGGCGACGACGTGATGCCACTGTTGCCCCAACTGTGCGACGCACAACCGGCGTTGAAGGAAATGCAAAGTGGTGCGCCACTGCCGCCCAAGGTGCTGACGGCCAATGCCTATCTGGGTGCCTTGCCGATCAAGGCCGCGCTGGACGCCGGTGCCCAGGTGGTCATCACCGGGCGCTGCGTGGACTCTGCCGTGACGCTGGGCGTGTTGATGCACGAGTTTGGCTGGGCCGCATCTGACCATGACCTGCTGGCCGCCGGCAGCCTGGCCGGGCACATCATTGAATGCGGCGCCCAGGCCACCGGCGGCCTGTTCACCGACTGGCAAGACGTGCCCGACTGGGCCCACATTGGTTACCCTATCGTCGAGTGCCATGCCGACGGCAGTTTTGTCAGCACCAAGCCAGCCAGCACTGGCGGCCTGGTCACCCCCGCCGTGATTGCCGAGCAAATGCTCTACGAGATTGGCGACCCGCAGCGTTATATCCTGCCCGATGTGGTGTGTGACTTCACGCACGTGACGATGCAGCAGGCGGGAGAACACCGCGTGCGGGTTTCGGGGGCGCGGGGACGCCCGCCCACGGACACCTACAAGGTCTGCGCCACCTACATGGACGGCTTCAAGCTGTCGGCGCAACTCACCATCATTGGTTTTGACGCAGCCGCCAAGGCACGGCGAACCGGCGAAGCCATTCTGGAGCGCACCTCGGACCTGCTGGGCCAACTGGGTTTGGGGCCGTATACCAAAACGAATATTGAAGTGCTGGGCACGGAGTCCTGTTTTGGTCCGCATGCGCAAACGCAGGCGGCGCGCGAGGTCATCATGCGCCTGACCGCCATGCACCCGCGCAAGGAGGCGCTGGACCTGCTGGCGCGTGAGGTGGCGCCGGCGGGCACCTCGTGGTCGCCAGGGACGACCGGTTCGGGCGGCGGGCGCCCGTCTGCGGCGCCGTCGATCAAACAGTTCGGCTTTTTGCTGGACAAGACCCGGGTGCAGGCCAAAATGGCGATGGGCGGCGTGGAGGTGCACATAGTGCAGCCAAATGGAACGTTGGTCCCCGCCGATATTGAATATATAGCTATTAATAATGAAGCAAATGACGTGACCGGCGAGTTGGCACCAACCGACCTGGTGCAGGTCCCCTTGATCAGGATCGCCCATGCCCGCAGCGGCGACAAGGGCGACATCTCCAACATCGGCGTGATTGCCCGCAAGCCTGCCCTGCTGCCTCTGCTGCGTGCCCAGTTGACGGAAGCGGCGGTGGCCACTTACCTGGCCCACTTTGTCAAAGGCAAGGTCACGCGCCATGACGTGCCGGGCATCAACGCTTTCAACTTCGTGTGTGAGCAGGCGCTGGATGGCGGCGGCATGGCGTCCCTGCGCAATGACCCCCTGGGCAAGGGCATGGGGCAGATTTTGCTGTCCATGCCTGTCAGCGTGAGTGCGAAAGTCCTGGCTCAGGTGTAGCCGAACTGACAGGGCGCTGGTGCAGACTGCATCAAAATCAATATTCAGAAGATCGAGGAGATTCAATGGCGTATTCATCCGTATTTGCCATAGGGCTGTTTGCCGGCAAAGTGATAGTGGTAACGGGCGGTGGCTCGGGCATAGGGCGTTGCACGGCCCATGAATTGAGCGCCCTGGGTGCCCAGGTGGTGCTGATCGGACGCAAGCTTGAGAAGCTGCAAGCGGTGCAGAAGGAAATTCAGGACGATGGCGGCAAGGCCGATTTCCACACCTGCGACATTCGCCAGGAAGAGGCGGTCAAACAGACCATCGCGTCCATCGTCGCGGCACACGGGCAGATAGACGGCTTGGTCAACAACGCGGGTGGCCAGTACGTCACGCCACTGGAAGCCATCAGCCTGAAAGGCTGGGAGGCGGTGGTCAATACCAATCTGACCGGCGGGTTTTTGATGGCCCGCGAGTGTTATTTGCAGTCCATGCAGGCGCGCGGTGGCGCCATCGTCAACATCGTGGCCGACATCTGGGGCTCAATGCCCGGCATGGGCCACAGCGGCGCGGCGCGGGCCGGCATGGTGAGCCTGACCGAAACGGCGGCGGTGGAATGGGCGCACAGTGGTGTGCGAGTCAATGCCGTGGCGCCGGGCTATATCGCGTCCAGTGGCATGGACCATTACCCGCCCGAAGTCGGTGCGACGCTGATCGCCAAACGCAAGCTGGTGCCCCTGGGGCGTTTTGGCACCGAGGCCGAAACCGCAGCGGGCATTGTGTTTTTGCTAAGCCCCGGTGCGTCATTCATCTCAGGCACCACGATGCGCATCGACGGCGCAAGGCCGCAATCGCGCCTGGGCTGGCAGATGACCACGGCCAGTGCGGAGTCCCAACAGCGCGAGGCGGTCAAGGCATTTGACGGTTTCCATCGTGCCGTTGTGCCCAAGGTTTTTCAATAAATACAAACAAACCCACCATGAACTATAGCCACGAACACCTCGAAATCCAGAAGACCCTCAAGCGTTTCATCGACGAGAAAATCAACCCCCATGTAGAGCAATGGGAAGACGACGAGATCTTCCCGGCCCATGAGGTCTTCAAGGGCCTGGGCGACCTGGGCCTGCTGGGCCTGACCAAACCGGTGGAGTATGGCGGCATGGGCCTGGACTATTCCTACAGTGTGGCGATGGCAGAGGCGCTGGGGAACACGCATTGCGGCGGTGTGCCGATGGCCATCGGTGTGCAGACCGACATGGCCACACCCGCACTGGCCCGTTTTGGCAGCGATGAATTGCGGCGCGAGTTTCTGGCCCCGGCCATCGCGGGCGACGCGGTGGCCTGTATTGGCGTGAGTGAACCCGGTGCCGGCAGCGATGTCGCGTCCATCAAGAGTTATGCCCGCAAGGACGGCGACGACTACGTCATCACCGGGCAAAAAATGTGGATCACCAACAGCCTGCAGGCCGACTGGATGTGCATGCTGGTCAACACCGGCGACGCGGCCAGCGCCACCGGCGGCAACCAACACAAGAACAAGACCCTCGTCATCGTGCCGATGCGTGAAGGCCCTGGCAAAGGCGTCAACCGCAAACTCGTCAAGGGCATTGAAGTCGCCCGGAAGATCCGCAAGATTGGCATGAATTCCAGCGACACCGGCCTGATCTATTTTGACGAAGTTCGCGTGCCGCAGCGCAACCGCGTTGGCGCCGAAGGCCAGGGTTTCATCTACCAGATGATGCAGTTCCAGGAAGAGCGCCTGTTCGCCGCTGCGGGCGCCATCCAGGGCCTGACCAATTGCATCCAGTGGACGATTGACTATGCGCAGGAGCGCAAACTGTTTGGCTCGACCTTGGCCGACCAGCAATGGGTGCAGTTCAAGCTGGCCGAGATCAAGACCGAAGTGGAAGCCCTGCGCGCGCTGACCTACCGCGCCTGCGAGTTGTACGTCGGTGGGCAGGACGTGACCGAGCTGGCCTCCATGGCCAAACTCAAGGCCGGGCGCCTCAAGCGCCAAGTGCCCGACACCTGCCTGCAGTTCTGGGGCGGCATGGGTTACACGCTGGAAAACCGGGTGGCGCGCATGTTCCGCGACGGCCGCCTGGCCTCGATTGGCGGCGGCGCCGACGAGGTCATGATGGGCATCCTGGCCAAAACCATGGGCATTGCCAAACGGCCCCCCAGGGGCGCATGACAGGCTCGTTTGACGCGGCGGACGAAGAAGCACTGGCCGATCTGGTTGAGCGCTTCGCCAAGGACGAAATCGCGCCGTTTGTCACACAGTGGGACGCCGCCGGTGAATTCCCCCGCGCGCTCTACAAACGCGCTGCTGAACTTGGCTTGCTGGGTCTCGGTTACCCAGAAGAATTCGGCGGCACACCTGCCAGCCACCGCATGCGCAGCATCGTGTCGCTGGGCATGGCCCGGCACGGCGCCAGCGGCGGCGTGCATGCCAGCCTGTTTTCGCACAGCATCGGTTTGCCCATCATCGTCAGATATGGTTCGAAAGAGCTGCAGCGCGAGATTGCGCCCCAGGTCTTGAGCGGGAAAAAGATCTCTGCGCTGGCCATCACCGAGCCCGGCGGCGGCTCGGACGTGGCGGCTATCAAGACCACTGCCATACGTGACAGTTCGGGCGATGGGGCAGACTATCTCATCAACGGCGAAAAAATCTTCATCACATCGGGCATGCGTGCCGATTTCGTCACCACGGCGGTGCGAACCGGGGACGCTGGCAGCAAGGGTGCGGCGGGCATTTCCATCATCGTCATCCCCATGCATTTGCCCGGCGTCTCACGTTCCCGGCTGGACAAGATGGGCTGGCTCTGTTCCGACACGGCACACATCCGTTTTGACAATGTTCGTGTGCCGGCAAAGTACCTGGTTGGCGCTGAAGGCACAGGCTTCAAGATGATCATGGGCAATTTCAACGGCGAGCGCCTGGGCATGTCGGTGCTGGCACTGGGTTTTGCCCAAGCCTGTTTTGACGAGGCGCTGGACTGGGCCCGCCAACGCAAGACCTTTGGCCAGGCCATGATTGAACGCCAGGTGATCCGCCACAAATTGGTCGATATGCAGATGCGCATTTCAAGCACCCAGGCCTGGGCACATGCACTCACGAGCCGCGCCGACGCAGGAGAAGAGCATGCTGGCGGTGAACTGGCCGCGCGCTGGGTCGCCGAGGTCTGCATGCTGAAAAACCACGCGACGCAAACCATGCAGTTTTGTGCCGACCAGGCGGTGCAGATCCTGGGTGGCATGGGCTTCATGCGCGGCACCAAGAGCGAGCGCATCTACCGCGAGGTCAAAGTCATGATGATTGGCGGCGGCGCAGAAGAAATCATGAAGGAACTGGCGGGCCGCCAGTTGGGATTGTGAAGCCAGATTTCGGTATGGATCAGGTCCTGGCAAGTGAGCAGGAAAGGATATGACGGATATGAAAGACTTGGGTGAAACCGTCTTTGACGCGGACGGAAAATTCAAAGCCGGGTTCGTCGCGTTGCAGACACGGTATTTCGAGGAAGACACCAGCTTCAACAAATTGATGGGCCTCAAACTCCATGCCTTTGAGCCTGAGCTCGTGACTTCCCGCCTGCCCATGCGCCAGGAGCTGGTCGGGCACCGGCCCTCGCACCGCCTGCACGGCGGCGCCATCAGCGCGACCATGGACGTGACGGGCGGCTTCGCCATCATGGCCGCGATGGCGTCTCGCCACCGCGGTGAAACCCTGGAGCAACTCATGCCCCGCTTTGGCAGAATTTCCACCATCGATTTGCATGTGGACTACCTGAGTGTGGGCATTGGCGAGCACTTCTTCATCACCGCCAAGGTCATGCGCCTGGGTTCACGTGTCGCCACCACACGCATGGAATTCTTTGCGGCAGACGGCAAGCTGCTGTCAACCGGTTCTGCCGCCTACATAGTTTCCTGAATAGCTATATAAATAGTAGCTATCTGCGCAATATTGACGAGGGCTGGAGCCCAATTTGATTGGAAAACTCATGCCCAAAGCCGCCTTTGGGCGGCTTTGGGCAGCTTTTTGCATCAACCGGCCATCGCTGGCCGTTGCTTCGATACGCTTACTGGATGTAATCGGAAATCACCTTCCACTTGCCGTCGGTGATCTGCGACAGGCGGGAGGCTTCGCTGCCCAGGCGTTTGGTGGGCGAGAAGCTGGAAGGTGCGCTGCCGAACATGTCTGACGGAATGGTCATGGTGTCCATGGCCTTGATGAAGGTATCGGTTGACAGATTCTTGCCGGCCTTGTTGGCGGCTTTGGCGAAGGTGTCAACAATGGTGTAGCCGTAAACCGAGAACACCGTCGGGTCTTCGTTGAACTTGGTCTTGTATTTGGCCGCCCAGAACTGTATGGGTTTGGACGCCTCATCCAGATACGGGTTTTGCACCGTCATGGTGGCGTACAGGCCGTTCATGGCGGCGCCCCCGAGTTTGTGGATCAGGTCGGTGTAGCCCGCGCTGGACGCCAGGAAGGTCGGGTTGTAGCCAGATTTACGCGCCGTGCCGATGGTGCCAATGGTTTCGCGGATGATGGTGCCCATCACGATCAAATCGCAACCTGAGGCCTGCATTTTTGACACCTGTGACGAGAAGTCGGTTGCGCCGCGCTTGTATGAGGTTTTTTCGGCCAGTTCCATGCTGATGGTCTTGAGTCCTGCCTCGGCGCCGCGCAAAACTTCCAGGCCAAAGTCGTCGTCCTGGTAAATCGTGCAGACCTTTTTGGCACTTTTTTCCTTGACCAGTTTGGGAACGGCCAGGCGCATCTGGTCAAAGTAGGTTGCCGCAAAGGAATACTTGAGCCGGTGGAAGGGCTCATACATTTCGCGTGCTGCCGTGATCGGGAAAAAATTGATCACGTTCTTCTCAAACTGCACCGGCATGGCGGCCAGATTGTGGGCCGTGCCAATGTGGCCCAGCATGATGAAAATCTTGTCCTGGTTTACCAGCTTTTGCGCCGCCAACACTGCTTTTTTGGGGTCATAGGCGGCGTCTTCAACAATCAGCTTGAGCTTGCGGCCATTGATACCGCCCTGCTCGTTGATTTCATCGACGGCGAGCATCATGCCCAGGCGCGCCTGCTTGCCGAAACCGGCGATGGGGCCGGACAAGTCCTGGATCGAACCCAGGGTGATTTCGGTGGCACTCACACCCTGCGGCGCCGGGGCTTTTTGGGCTTGCGCCAAAGTGGCGCCCATGGCCACTGCGGCCAGGGCGATTGCGTGTTGAAGTTTCATCATGGGTCTCCTTTGAAGTGAATGGTACAACGTGGATTGCAGAGGCTGTCTAACGGTACATCGCCTCGATCTGCGGCGTGTATTTCTTTTCCACCAGTTTGCGTTTGAGCTTCATGGTGGGGGTGAGTTCCTCGTCCTCGGCACTCAACTGGGTGTCGAGTAAAAAGAATTTTTTGATCTGCTCCACCCGGGCGAATTTTTTGTTGACGCGGTCAAGCTCGGCCTGGATCAAGTCCTGCACTTCCTGCGATTTTGTCAGGCTGGCATAGTTGGAGAAAGGCACGTCGTTGTCCTGGGCGAACTTCTCGACGTTCTCCTGGTCGATCATCACGATCACCGTCAAGTAGGGGCGCTTGTCCCCCACCACAACGGCGTCGGTGATGTAGGGAGAGAATTTCAGCTCGTTCTCAAGCTCGCTCGGCGTGATGTTCTTGCCGCCGGCTGTGATGATGATGTCCTTCATGCGGTCGCTGATCTTGAAAAAACCATCGGCGTCGACCGATCCCACGTCACCCGTATGCAGCCAGCCGCCCTTGTCAATCGTTTCAGCGGTTTTTTCGGGCTGGTTCAGGTAGCCCATGAACACGCTTGGGCCGCGGATCAGCAATTCGCCGGTGGCCGCGTCGACCCTGACTTCCATGCCGGCCGAGGCCGGGCCGATGGTGCCTGGCTTCATGCGCTGCACCGTGGTGAAGGTGCCCAAAGCGCCCGACTCGGTCTGCGCCCAGCCCTCGAGCATGGGCACGCCCAGCGCCAGATACCAGCGGATCAGCTCAGGCGATATGGGCGCGGCGCCCGAAAGCAGGGCGCGGGCGCGGTGGATGCCGATCATCTTGCGCACATTGTTCAGCGCCAGCCACTGCGCCAGCTGGAATTTGAATTTCAGGAATGCATCGACTGGCTGGCCCGCCAAAACTTTATCAGCCACTTGCGTGCCAACGCCAATCGACCAGGCATAGGCCATTTGCTGCACGGGCGAGGCCTCCTTGATCGCGATGACCACGCCGGAATAAAACTTCTCCCAGACACGCGGCACGGCAAACAGGAATGTTGGCGCAATCTCGCGCACATTTTCGGGAATGGTCTCGGGGTTCTCGACAAAATTGAGCACGCAGCCGCTGTAGACCGAGGTGTACTCCCCAATCACGCGTTCTGCGATGTGGCACAGGGGCAGAAAACACATGCGCTCGTCCAGCTCCGACTGGGGCACTGCCACGCTGGCCTGGCGGGCGCTGTGGACCAGGCCGCCGTGGCTTTGCATGGCGCCTTTGGGTTTGCCCGTCGTGCCCGAGGTGTAGACCAGGATCGCCAGGTCTTGGGGTCGGCAGGATTGGCTGCGGGCCTCAACCGCGCCCGCATGTTGCGCGACGAAGGCCCGGCCCAACACCCGCAAGGCGTCGAGGGAAATCACGCCGGGGTCGTCCATGTCGCGCAGGCCCTCCATGTCGAACACGACAATTTTGCGCAGCTTTGGCAATTGGGCGCGAACCTCCAGGGCCTTGTCCAATTGCTCGTCGTCTTCGACAAACAGGATGGCCGTGCCGGAATCCTCACACAGGTATTCGACCTGGGATGCGGCATCGGTCGGGTAGATGCCGTTGGCGACGCCTGCGCAGCTCAGGATGGCCAGGTCGCACAAGACCCACTCGATCACGGTGTTGGAGAGGATCGACGCGCAATCTCCGGCTTGCAGGCCCAGGCTCAGCAAACCGCCCGCAATCTCCTTGACAGCCAGGGCGGATTCGTCCCAAGTCCAACTGTTCCAGACGCCGAGCTTCTTCTGGCGCATCCAGACTTTGGGGCCGCGTTTGGCCACCGCGTTCCAGAACATCTCCGGCAGGGTCTCGCCCGCCATCAGGATGTCGTTGTTGACTTCGTATTGGGTCAGCGTCCAGAGGTTGCTCATTTGGTTTACCGCCAGTTCTTTTTCTTCTTCCAGCGCCGCTCGCCGCGCTGGCCCTCTTCTTTCATGCCGAGAAAGAATTCCTTGATGTCGTCTTTTTCGCGCAGGCGCGCGCAAGTGTCTTCCATCACGATGCGGCCGTTCTCCAGCACATAGCCGTAATCGGAGGCGTTGAGCGCCATGTTGGCGTTTTGCTCGACCAGCAAAATGGTGGTGCCGCGCTCGCGGTTGATGCGCACCACGATCTCGAAGATCTCCTTGGTGAGTTTGGGCGACAGGCCCAGGCTGGGCTCGTCCAGCAGGATCAATTCGGGATTGGCCATGAGCGCGCGCGAGATCGACAGCATTTGCTGCTGCCCGCCGGACAACAATCCCGCGTCCTGCGTGGCACGCTCTTTCAAGATGGGAAAGTAGCCAAATACCGCTTCCATGTCACGGGCCACGCCGTCACGGTCCTTGCGCGTGTAGGCGCCCATGGCCAGGTTGTCGCGCACGCTCAGGAGCGCAAACACCTCGCGGCCCTCGGGCACATGGCTCAGCCCCTGCTGCACGATGTGCGCCGGATCTTTGGCCGTGATGTCCTGGCCCTTGAATTCAATGGAACCCTTGCGCGGGTCGATGATGCCCGAGATGGTCTTGAGAATGGTCGTTTTGCCGGCGCCGTTGGAGCCCAGCACGGTGGCGATTTCGCCCTGGCGCACCTTCAGGCTGACGCCGCGTATGGCCCGGATTGGGCCGTAGGCGCTCTCGACATTCATCAAATTGAGCACCACGGGTTTGTCCGAGAAATCAGCGCTCATGATGGGAGTGCCCCCACACTTGCCACTTCGTGTGCTTCGCTGCCCCCCGAGGGGGCCCTCGCGCTTGGGAGCGGCCCGTCGCTGCTCGTCCTCCTGAGTGACGACACATCGTCCACCGAACCCAGATAGGCCTCGATCACGCCGGGGTCGTTTTGCACTTCGCGCGGCGTGCCCACGGCCAGTACCTCGCCCTGGTTCATGGCCAGCACGCGGTCGGACACCTTGCTCACCAGGCTCATGTCGTGCTCCACCATCAGCACGGTGATGCCAAGTTCATTCTTGATGTCGGCGATCCAGAAGGCCATGTCCTCAGTCTCTTCCACATTCAGGCCGCTCGAAGGCTCGTCGAGCAGCAGCAACTTCGGTTCGGTGCACAGGGCGCGGGCCAGCTCGACCACCTTGCGCACGCCGTAGGGCAGACCCGCCACATGGGAGTCGCGGTGGTGTTGCAGGTCGAGCAGGTCGATGACCTGTTCGGCCTTTTCGCGTGCCTTGAGCTCGGCCTCACGCGTCGTGGACGTGAAAAACATGTCTTGCCACAGGCCGGACTTGCGGTGCGTGTGCCGGCCGATCAGCAGGTTGTGCAGCACCGAGGCATTTTCAAACAGCTCGATGTTCTGGAAGGTACGGGCGATGCCCAGCGCCGCAATCTTGTGCGGCGGCTGGTCGGTCAGCCGTTCGCCCTGGTAGATGATCTCGCCCGTGGTGGGCGTGTAGATGCGGCTGATCAGGTTGAACACCGTGGTCTTGCCGGCACCATTGGGGCCGATCAAGGTGAACACCTCGCCCTGCTTGACGTCGAAACTCACCTTGTTGACGGCCAGCACACCGCCGAAGCGCACGCTCAGGTTTTTGGCGGAAAGCAGGATGTCGGTCATGGGAATTGCGTTCATCTCAGCCTATCCGACTTCTGGAACGATTTCTGCCGCTTGAACATGCCCTGGCGGTAGAACGGGAACATCTGCAGATAGGTGCGCACCTTCAGCCAGCGGCCATAAATGCCCATCGGTTCAAACAGCACAAAGGCCACCAGCACCACGCCGTACACCAGGCCCTGCAAACCGGGCGCCTGGCCAATCGCGGCGGGCAAATAGTCTTTGGCCAGCGCAATCACCTGGGGCAGGGTGATCAGGAAGATCGCTCCCAGGAAGGCGCCATGCACCGAGCCCAACCCGCCCACCACGATCATCAAAAGCATGTCGATGGATTGCAGGATGTTGAACTGGTCCGGTGAAATAAATTGCAGCTTGTGCGCATACAGTGCCCCCGCCACACCGGCCAATGCGGCGGATATGGCGAACGACAGGGTCTTGTAATACGCCAGGTTGATGCCCATGCTTTGCGCAGAAATCTCAGAGTCGCGGATGGCGACAAAGGCGCGGCCGGTGGGCGAGCGCAGCAGGTTGAGAATCAGCAGCGTGGCGATGACGGTGATCACCAGGCAGAGAAAATAGAACTCGGTGGCCGAGTCCAGCGTCCAGCCGAACATGTCGGGCGCCTTGATGTGTTTGCCGGCGTTGCCGCCGGTGACCGACTCCCAGCGCGCCAGCACTTCTTCGACGATGAAGCCAAACGACAGCGTTGCCATGCCCAGGTAAATGCCCTTGACGCGCAATGCCGGCAGGCCGACGATGAAACCCACCGCCGCCGACAAGGCTGCTGCCCCCGCCAGCGCCAGCGGAAAAGGCACACCGGCCCCCGTCAGCACCGCCTGCGTGTAGGCGCCAACGCCCAGGAAAGCGGCATGGCCCAGCGAGAACAGGCCGGTGAAACCCGCCAGCAACATCAGGCCCAGGCCGGCGATGGCGTAAATCATCACAAAGGTGAGCTGGGCCAGCCAGTATTCGGCAAACACCCAGGGCGCGACGACCAGCACCAACAGCAGCAGGCTGTACCAGAACACGTGGCCACCGTGTTTGGCCAGCTTGATGTCCTGCGCGTAATCCGTCTTGAAGATAAAACGCATCAGACTTTCTTTCGCAGGTTTTCGCCAAACAGACCGTTGGGCTTGACCATCAGCATGACCAGCACCATCACATAGGCCGCCGTGTCCTTGAAGCCGTCAGGCAGATAAAAGCCCGACAGCGACTCGATGACGCCGATGATCAGGCCGCCGACAATCGCGCCGGGCAGGCTGCCAAAGCCGCCCACCACCGCCGCCGGAAAAGCCTTGAGCCCGATAAAACCCATATTGGCATGCACAAAGGTGATGGGCGCCAGCAGCAGGCCCGCCACCGCCGCCACCGCTGCCGCCAGCCCCCAGGCGATGCCGTTGAGGCGTTTGACCGGAATGCCCATGTAATACGCCGCCAGCTGGTTTTGCGATGAGGCCTGCATGGCGATGCCGAGTTTGCTGTAGCGAAACAGGGCGAACAGCAAGGCGCACAAAACCGTGGTGACAAAAATCACCGCCATCTGCTCGACGTTGAGCACCAGGGCGCCGACTTTCCAGATCTGGTCTTTGTAAGGCACAGGCAGGGTATGGGTTTCGGTGCCGATGCCCGGGATCATGGTGATCAGGCCACGTGCCACGTAACCTATGCCGATGGTCAGCATCACGATGGAAAACGCCGGCTGGCCCAGGATCGGGCGGATCACCACACGCTCCAGCAAGACCCCAAACAGCGCCATGGCGGCGATCGAACTGATGATGGCCAGCCAGAACGGAAAACCCATCATGGTCATGCCGGCCAGCCCGCCAAAAGCGCCCAGCATCATCAACTCGCCCTGGGCGAAGGTCACCGTCTCGGTGGCCTTGTAGATCAAGACGAAGCCCAATGCGATCAAGCCATAAATGCAGCCCTGCGCGATGCCGCTGATCACCAGTTGTAAAACCTGCACTCAAAGTCCTGTCAAAATTTGATGCCCGTTTATAGCGTGAAGCAGCGACTTTCTTGATAGGGTTGTTCCCAGTGCCCGGTCGCCTCCAGGACATGCCTTGAATGCGGCTTTCTACCCGACCTGTTGGTCAAATTGGCAATTTTCCCCCGCCGGCCATGCGTATAAAGCTATTAAAAGACTAGCGAATGCAAATCCTGCGGATTGGGCAACGGGCGCGGCTGGCCGGCCTCGTCAATCGCCACATAGGTCAGCGAGGCCTCGGTCACCTTCACATACTTGCGCTGCGAGCGGATGCGCTCGGCGTAGACCTCGACCTTGACCGTGATCGAGGTGTGGCCGATGCGCTCGACACTGCTGAAGAACGACAGCAAATCGCCCACCCGCACCGGCTGCTTGAAGATGAACTGGTTGACCGCCACCGTCGCCATGCGGCCCTGGGTGTAACGCGCGGGCACCACGGAACCGGCCAGATCGACCTGCGCCATCACCCAGCCGCCAAAAATGTCGCCATTGGCGTTGCAGTCGCCGGGCAGGGGGATGACCTTGAGCACAAGCTCCTTGTCAATCGGAAGCTGGACGTCGGCGGAATCGGCCCGCGCCCCGGAACTGGCGGCGGCCTCGGCTCCCGCTCTGTGGTCTGCACTTGAATTGCTGGACATAGGCACAATCCTCTGTTTGCTGACACCATAGACATGCAGGATTCTCCACGATGCGCCCACACGGTCAAATAGCTGCCTCCCACCCGGCGCAAATTCCCTCTGACACGCAGGCCACGCCAGCGGCCCCGCGCTCCGACTGGGCCACCCTGTCGCGCCTGTTCCCCTACCTCTGGGTCTACAAATGGCGCGTGGTGGCGGCGCTGGCCTTCATGATAGGGGCCAAGTTGGCTAATGTGGGCGTGCCCCTGCTGCTGAAAAACCTGGTCGACGCGATGAGCCCCAACGGCGGCCTGGTCACCGGCCCTGTGGACCTGAAAACCCTGGTTGTGGTGCCGGTTGCATTGCTGATTGGTTACGGCGCCCTGCGCCTGTCCACCTCGCTCTTCACCGAGCTGCGCGAATTGGTGTTCTCCAAGGCCACGGAAGGCGCGGCGCGTTCCATTTCGCTGGAGGTCTTCAGGCACCTGCATGCCATGAGCCTGCGCTTTCACCTGGAGCGCCAGACCGGCGGCATGACGCGCGACATCGAGCGCGGCACACGCGGCGTGCATTCGCTCATCAGTTATTCGCTCTACAGCATCATCCCCACCCTGATCGAGGTGACCCTGGTGCTGACCCTGCTGGCGGTCAAGTTTGATGTCTGGTTTGCCATCATCACCATCATCGCCCTGGTGTTTTACATCAGCTTCACGGTGTCCATCACCGAGTGGCGCACCCAGTTCCGCAAGAAGATGAACGAACTGGATTCGACCGCCCACAGCCGAGCGATTGACTCGTTGCTGAATTACGAGACGGTCAAATACTTCAACAACGAGGACTTCGAGGCCAAACGCTACGACAGCAGCCTGGAAAAATACCGGCGCGCTGCCGTCAAGAGCCAGACCACGCTGTCCATGCTCAACACCGGCCAGCAGCTCATCATCGCCACCGCCCTGGTTGCCATGTTGTGGCGCGCCACCCAGGGCGTGGCCGATGGCCGCATGACCCTGGGCGACCTGGTGATGGTCAACGCCTTCATGATCCAGCTCTATATCCCCCTGAACTTTCTGGGTGTGATCTACCGTGAAATCAAGCAGAGCCTGACCGACCTCGAAAAGATGTTCACGCTGATGGAGCGCGAGCGCGAGATCGACGACCTGCCGGGTGCGCAGGCGCTTGACGTCAGCCAATCATCGACGGTGACGTTCGACAACGTAAGCTTTGCCTACGACGTCGGCACGGCGGCCAAACCCAACTCAGGCCGGCCGATCCTGCACAACATCAGCTTCGAGATCCCCTCGGGCAAAACCGTTGCTGTGGTTGGGCCGTCCGGCTCGGGCAAATCCACCCTGGCGCGGCTCTTGTTCAGGTTTTACGACGTGCAGCAGGGCCGCATCCTGATCGCGGGCCAGGACATCAAGCAGGTCACGCAAACCAGCGTGCGCCAGTCCATCGGCATCGTGCCGCAGGATACGGTGCTCTTCAACGACACGGTCGAATACAACATCGCCTATGGCCAGCCCGGCGCCACGCGTGCGCAGGTGGAAGAGGCCGCAGCGTCCGCCCACATCCACAGCTTCATCAGTGCCACGCCACTGGGTTACGCCACCATGGTGGGCGAGCGCGGCCTGAAATTGTCGGGCGGCGAAAAACAGCGCGTGGCCATCGCCCGCACCCTGCTGAAGAACCCGCCGATCCTGATCTTCGACGAAGCCACCAGCGCGCTGGACAGCGCCAACGAACGCGCCATCCAGGCCGAGCTGCAAAGCGTGGCGCAGAACAAGACCACCCTGGTGATAGCGCACCGCCTGTCCACCGTGGTGGACGCGCACGAGATTCTGGTGATGGACACCGGCCGCATCATCGAGCGCGGCAACCACGCGCAACTGCTGGCGGCCAACGGGCGGTATGCGGCGATGTGGGCGCTGCAGCAGAGTTCGGAGTGAGATTAGGATGAAAAACTGCCGTTGACCCTCGTAGCGTATGAACAGATAGCTACTATATAGATAGCTAATTTAGCTTGAATTTGAAGTGAATTTGGAATCGTCGAGCGGCGTATGCTGTGGGCCGGTAGCGGTCTATCATCCTGATCTTTGCCCCGATCAAAACCCACCCACCCATGACGCAAATCGTCCCTCAACCAGAAAATATTGCCAAACTCGTCTTTCTTGTCCGTGGCGAAAAGGTATTGCTCGATGCCGATCTGGCCATGCTCTACGGCGTAGAAACCGGTGCGTTGAACCGTGCAGTCAAGCGCAACGTCGAGCGGTTTCCCGCCGACTTCATGCTGCAACTGACCCCGGATGAGTGGGAAGACTTGAAATGCCAAATTGGCATCTCAAGTTCACTTGTCGCCTCTGCCAAGGTTAAGAAGCTTGGGGCCACCCGGTCACAAGTTGTGACCGCAAGCGCACACGGCGGCCGTCGCGCAATTCCTTACGCCTTCACAGAGCAAGGCGTCGCCATGCTCTCCAGCGTACTGCGCTCCCAACGTGCAGTCGAGGTCAACATTGCCATCATGCGCACGTTTGTGCAATTGCGCCGCCTGATGGACTCCAACCGCGATTTGGCCCGCCGCATTGAGGCCATGGAAACTCGCTACGACGAGCAGTTCTCACAGGTGTTCGATGCCATCAAACAACTCATCTCAGAAGACAAAACGCGCAAAGCCAAACGGCCCATTGGTTTTCTTTGACCCGCACAGCCCATGTCACAAAGCGTTTCCCGCAACACCATGATCGGGCAGGTATCTTTCACCCTGGTGATCGCGCACCGCCTGTCCACCGTGGTGGACGCGCACGAGATTCTGGTGATGGATGCCGGACGCATCATCGAACGCGGCAACCACGCGCAACTGCTGGCGGCCAACGGGCGGTATGCGGCGATGTGGGCGCTGCAGCAGAGTTCGGAGTGAGGTTGGGGGTATTTTTGGGCTGTAACCCTCGTGGGGTATGCATGTATAGCTATTTAATAACTAGCAAAACTAGCCGAAATTTGAAAGAAATTGGAATTCCCGACGCACTAGCTGTTGCGAGGTGGTCGTCTAAATTGGATCACAAGCGGTCGACCACGATGGCGAGAATCTGGCGGGTCGATTGCAGGGACCATTGGGACAGGAGCAGTACTGAAATGGGCCTATTGACATCAACGGCCTTGAGGTCCGGGTCGTTGAGGGGAGTGCGGTAAAGAGGCTCAGGTGGACCTGCACCTTGCCGCTTGTATGACCGCGTAGGCGGCATTTACACGTCTGGCACCGATCAGCGCTTGAGCACGCCCCTCATCATTAAGTTGCTTCAGTAGAGACGGATGTGACTGCTGCACCGTCAAGCGCCGCATTTGTTCAATGGATTCCCACGCCGCACCTGGCGTGGTCTTCAGGACTTTGCATGCTTCCTCAAGTCGCATGGTGGCAGTGGCGATGACTGCGGCCTCGCCACTGGCGGGCTGATCGCAGGCGCCAGTGGCCGAGGCTGTGTGGCAAAAGGTATCGCGACGTGGAGTGCCGACGGTGGCCGCTCCCATAAGCTCGGTTGCACTGGCGCCATAGCCGGTGCCCTTACGGCCCTTACGGTTTGATGAGCGGGCGATGCAACTGCGGGTGTTGCAGGCGTACCGCCGTACATTGCTGATTGCACTTCAGCCAGCAGTGCAACCGCCCTTGGGACTTGCCGGTATTGGAGTTCAAGCTCAAGATGCTTGAGCACCTTCGGGTCGGACTTCCCTTTGGCGAACATCTCTTCAAGCTGTCCCACCCCGTGCTGCATCAAGGGACGTGACATGGTTACGCGACTTCCTGCTCTTTGTTTTCTTCCACGCCGTAGGGGTCAACCTCCTTGTAGTGGACCCACACGGTGTTGTCGACCGACTCGGCGCCCAGGGGCTCGATACCGAGCTTCTGCAGCGTTTGCATGAGGTCCGCCACAACTGCCTCACGCCGACGGACGAAGCTCGACGCGAAGCAGCGCCAAAACGTCCAGCCTGCCCGCTCGAGCACTCGCTGGCGCACCATGTCGTCCTGCCACTGACCCGGGCCGTGGAAGCGGTCGCCATCGCACTCGACAGCCAGGCGGCGTCCTTCGTTGCCTTCAACGACGAAGTCGATTCGGTAGCCGCCGCAGGGGACCTGCGGCTCTACGCGGAATCCTCGCTTGACCAGTTCGTCGAACATCTCGAATTCGAAGCCCGACTCACACTTCTCGCGCAAGGCCTGAACTCTCCTGACGTCTTGATGAAATGGCTGCTTGAAGTGGCTGATGACCTTGCCGTTGAGCGAATCTTCCTTGAACTCAGTTTCACCGACAGAGCGGAACAGGTACATGCGGTCGCGGGCACGGGATAGCGCCACGTTGAAGCGTTGGTGCATGTCGGCACGGTTCGCGGCCGCACGGTCGCCAGCACCGAGGACCATCGACACTAACATGATGTCGCGTTCGCGGCCCTGGAACACCGGCGGCGGGCCAATCGCAATCTTGCGGGCAACGACGTCGACGGGTGAAATCCGCTCGCTCACCATCTCATGGATGAGCGCCGCTTGAGAAGTGCCGAGCAAAGTCACGACGCCGATGCTTCGCCCCTCGAACAGCGGGTCTGCCAAGATGCTCTCGATTTCATCGACGATGGCCTTCGCCTCGGGGTCGTTCACGTCGCCCTTGCGATACCCGCCTTTTACGAACACGTCAATCAACGGCGGGTCCAGGCGCTCGTTGGCTTTGGGCACTCGCAGCGGTCGGATATCCCCTTGATAGAACTCTCGGTTCGAGAACTCGATGATCGCAGGCACGCAGCGAAAGTGCTCCTTGAGCATCACGGAATTGCCGGCAAAGACAACCCGAGCCAAGTCGTAGACGGACTTGTCCGGCGTCATCTCGGAACCGTGCGGTTGGTTGGTTAGGAACCGGCTGACGAGCTCCTTGATTTTCTCTTCGGCGGTGCCTACGGCCGATGGAGACACCTGCTTGTGATCGCCGACCACAAGAACCTTCTTGCCGCGCAGCAAGGCCGGAAGCGCCCAGATATCGGACTGCGACGCCTCGTCGATGACTACAAGGTCGAACAACCCAACGTCGGGTGGGATGGTTTCAGAGACGCGCCACTGCGGCAGCACCCAGCAAGGCACCGCCTGGTACGCCCGCACCATCGCGTCGCGCGCGCTCTTGCGGTGACGAACTGCGCGCACTCCAGTGCCG
This sequence comes from Rhodoferax sp., assembly GCA_031392945.1. GTDB lineage: Bacteria > Pseudomonadota > Gammaproteobacteria > Burkholderiales > Burkholderiaceae_C > JANYCG01. The sequence goes on from JANMVT010000046.1 coordinate 24,409, forward strand.
GCGCCCATCGCTTGCACGGCGTTCAGGTAGGCCTGCAGTGCCTGACGCACCGAGTCGGGGGAGTTGTGGAACACGCCCAGCCATGTCTTCTCAGCGACTAGCTCCTGATAGGTGCGAGCCAACGCCGTTGTCAACGCCTTGCGCTCTTCGAACAGCTCGCGCACTTTGTGATGGCCGTCGATGGCGTCAAGGAACATGACGGCTTGTCGCCAGTTCCATGCGTCCAGCCAGTTCGCCGGCGTGATGGCGTCCATGTCAACTGAGGCTTGTTGGGTGCGTAGACGTTTGGCCCATTTCGTAGCGCCAGCCGCTTCGATTGCGGCGGTCACGCGGGCGACTTCCTGGAGTGAAGGGAGTGATGCCGTTAGTCGCGAGAGTTCTGTTTGCAGTGCCAGCCATGCTGCCTGATGTTCTGCCTCGTCTGCCGCAGGCCGGCCGAGCGCCTCGGTCAGAAAGCTGCGCAGTTGTTCGACGATGCCGCCACGGTGTCCTTCGAGCTTGCGAACCAGCTCTTGGACTCGCTTCATTGCGTAGGCCAGGCGGCCCTTGTCAACATGCGCCTGCAGGCTGGAGTAGGCGCCGGCTACGAAAGCTTCACCACCGTCCCACATCCGGTCGGCGGTACGCTTGCCGAACACCTCCTCAAGGCGGAAGTGGAGCTTCGCGTCAAAGCCAAATGTCAGTTGCCTCGCATCCTCGATGCCGGATTGCCACTGCGCGACGTTCTTGAAGCCGGCTTCAATGCCGGCGTCCGGCGCCGGCATGCCGAACTCAACTGAGAGCGAGTTCCAGAGAGCCAGGACCTTTCGGGCCTCGGTGCGCCAGACGAGCGTCTCTTGCACGAGCTGCCAGTCGCCCTTGGAAGCTGGCGAACCGCCGGTGACGGTGGCTGCAGCAACTAGCCTGCGAGCATCCCCCCTGCCGAAGGGGAGCGAAAATGCGCTCTTGCCGGCAACGAGCCGCGCCAATGCTTCGGTGAAGTTCTCGTTGATCTCAGCGTCGACCGGGACATCCACGGCCTTGGCCAAGAGTTCTCGCCGTTGGCGTTCAAGCCTGCGCACGTCTGCAATAACAGCCAGCAGTGCTTGTAACACAGGGTCGCCAGTCTGCATGTCGGCAAACCGTTTAGCGAGAGTGTCCAGCCAGGGCTGGCGCGAGCCGGCCAGCTTGGCCTTGAGCGCCATGCGGTCCTCCAGGAACTTCACGAGCGCCTGCGCCTTCTCGAAGGTCTCCAACCGAGAATCAACCAGAGCGAGGATATCGCCCTGGCTCACACTGGCATCAATAGACTTCGCCTTGATGAGGTCGCGGTGCAGGCCCAGCATGTCCGCCCAAACCGGGAAGGTGTCTGGCGCTGGCAGCGAGCAGCCCAGGTATCCAAGGTCCGCGCCTACCCGCATCCGGGCATGCCTCAGCGAGTTGACCGCAGCATCGTCAAACGGGACCGAGCCATTCTTGCCAGCCGGCGGCTCGTCATCGAGCCACTGGTGCGTGTCTGCGTCCTGTAGCACCAATTTGGCCATCTCCTCAGGCATCACTTCATGGCCTTGGAACTGGCACTTCTGCATGTGCTTGCTCGCGTAGGCCGCGACAGTCCGGTCCACATGAGAAATCTTGGCGTGGAGCTGGTTGAGCTTCTCCTCGGCGGCAGCGATATTGGCTGCGGCACGCGTGGGGTTTATGGATGCGACGCTGGACGCGATGGTCTGAATGGCGTGCTCGAACTGGAACCGGGTTTTTTCGAGGCCCGCCAGCTTCTCCGCGCCACCCAGATGCAGAAGCCGCAGGAAAAGGCCGGCCTCTTCCGCAAGCTCGTCGGAGGCGCCGGCAACGCGCCGCTCCTCGCCAAGGGCCAGCTCGCCCTCCGAAACAATCCCAAGGAAGCCCTCGCCGCCGCGGAAAGCATCC
>JANMVT010000060.1:0-7149 GCA_031392945.1 Rhodoferax sp.
ACAACCAACAAAGGAGAAATGTCACCAGAACCTTCTACTGACCTAGACTTATCCACAGCCTCTTGAGCAGGGCTTTAAACTGCAATTGGTGGGGTTAACTTTCGGTGAAAAAAGGGGGTCAACTTTGGATGGAAATCAACACCAATCCTTGTTAATTCTTTTTCACATTTTGCGCCAGACCCCGGTGGGCCCCAATTACCGCTCTCTAACTCTCACGGGCTCATGCGATTGCACAGCGGCGGCGTGCCGAAGGTTTCGCAAAACACCCGATACAGTTCCCGCTCCGTCCAGCGCCATCCTTCGCTGATCAGGCGAAATCGCACCCGCGCGGCACCGTCTGCGAGGTGGGTATAAAGTAACACATTATCACTACTGCCCCGCAGGTGATCCCCCAGGCGCTTGCGCAAATCAACCTTGTAATGCACGCGATCAACATGCCCACTCGGATGGACCGTCTCGATGGTCTTCTCAAACTTGTGGATGTCGTCCTTGGCTGTTGGCCAAGTGCTCTGGTCGTTGGGATCGAAGGGTTTTGCGCTCATATCCCTATAAGCGTACTCGAAACTTTTGTGGGCCGAGATTGCCAGATCTCGGGCGTGAATGAGCGCCTGGCGCTGATCCCGAGTTTTGAGCGACATCTTGATCTCTGACCGTCCACTCCACCTGGAGCGCAGGGCCATCGGAATGACGACGCGAAAATAGAAAATACCGTGGCGAGAGCGACGAATGTAGGCTGGAATGCGCATTTTGGTGGTCCATGAATGGCCCACTGCAATGGCTCACCTCGGGAGAGGCCTAAAAGACAAAAGGCCCGATTTCTCGGGCCTTTTGAAGGTTTGGCGGAGTGGACGGGACTCGAACCCGCGACCCCCGGCGTGACAGGCCGGTATTCTAACCAACTGAACTACCACTCCTGATAACTGACTCTTTCTCAACACCAGGCTTGCAGAGGCGCAAATCAAGTCAAATTTGCACTGCAAAACTGGCGACCCCACGGGGATTCGAACCCCGGTACCTACCGTGAAAGGGTAGTGTCCTAGGCCTCTAGACGATGGGGTCAAAACCTTGGACTTGTCACTTCAAACTTGATGCCGCAAACTTTACGTCGGCCACCCCCGCTCATTCGCGCGAAATTTTGGTGGAGGTAAGCAGGATCGAACTGCTGACCTCTTGCATGCCATGCAAGCGCTCTCCCAGCTGAGCTATACCCCCTCAATTTTCCGCTGAATTTCGCAGACTTCCGCATTTGAGCGCGGCTTCAATTGAAATTCAAAAAATCCGACGCCTTTTGAACATCTTCATTTTCTGAGCCTTGAATTATAGCCTGAAAATCACCGTTTCCTTAAAATAGGGACGCTATTGGCCAGGCGGCTCAGCGCTTTTGATCGCTCAAACAAGACAATCACCGCGTCCAATGAGGGTGTTTGGGCCGTGCCCAGGAGCAGGACCCGCACGGCCATCGCCAGTTGCGGCATCTTCAAGCCGGTGGCCGCAAGGGTTTCCTTGATCGCGGCGGCGATCGACGCCCTGTCCCATTCGCAGGCGGCCAGTTTTTCACGCAACAGCTTCAAGGCCGGCTTGACGGGTTCAGCCACATACTGGGCAAATTCTTCCGGTTTGACGCTGATGTCGGCATAAAACGCCTTGGCCCACACCGCCAACGCCACCGTCGTGTCGCATCGATCCCTGAACAAGGCGCAAATGCCTGCCAGGCGCTCGTCGGCATTGATGCCGAGTTTGCGCAATTGTGCAGCAACCAATGGCGTCAGCGCCTCTACGGGCATGGCTTTCAAATGCTGGGCATTCACCCAGCGCAGCTTGGCTTCGTCAAACTGCGCTGCGCTCTTGCCCAAATGATCCAGGTTGAACCACTGCAAAAATTGCGCACGGCTGAATATCTCATCGTCCCCATGGCTCCAGCCCAGCCGGGCCAGGTAATTCACCATGGCGTCGGGCAAATAGCCCTCCACCGCGTATTGCGTCACGGGCTTGGCCCCATTGCGCTTGCTCATTTTTTCGCCCTGCTCGTTGAGCACGGTGGGCAAATGGGCGTACACCGGCGGCGCCACGCCCATCGCCCTGAAAATATTGATCTGGCGCGGCGTGTTGTTCACGTGGTCGTCGCCACGGATGACGTGGGTGATGTCCATGTCGATATCGTCCACCACCACACAAAAATTGTAGGTGGGGGTGCCCACTTGGCCCAACGGGGCAGGCCGGGCGATGACCAAATCGTCGAGTTCGTTGTTGCTGATCTCGATGCGGCCTTTGACCTTGTCCTCCCACATCACGGAGCCCGTCTGTGGGTTCTTGAAACGCAAGACCGGTTGCACCCCATCGGGCACGGGCGGCAAGGTCTTGCCGGGTTCTGGGCGCCAGGTGCCGTCGTAACGGGGTTTTTCCTTGGCCTCGGTCTGGCGCTCGCGCAGCGCATCCAGCTCAGCGATGCTCATGTAGCAGGGGTAGACGTGGCCGGCCGCCAGCAATTCCGCCAACACGGCCTTGTAGCGGTCGATGCGTTGCATCTGGTAGAAAGGGCCTTCGTCGTAATCCAGACCCAGCCAGGACATGCCTTCGATGATGACGTCGACGGCCGCCTGCGTTGAACGGTTTTCGTCAGTGTCTTCGATGCGCAAAATGAAGTCGCCACCGGTGGCGCGGGCGAACGCCCAAGGGTAGAGCGCCGAGCGGATGTTGCCCAGGTGGATGAACCCAGTCGGCGACGGCGCAAAGCGCGTTCTTGTTTTTGCGGTGCTCATGGTGATTCAGCACTCATTCGGCGTGGTTGGGCAATGCCAGCCGCGAGGTATCGTCTTCGTTTTCTTCTGCGCCAACGCGATTTTCATTGAGCCGCGTGATGTCATCGGCCGTGATGTCCCCGGTGACATAAACCCCGTCAAAACACGAGGCGTCAAAGCCCTTGATCTTGTTGCTGAGCTTGCCGATGGCGTTCTTCATGCCGTCCACATCCTGGTAGATCAGCGCGTCGCAGCCAATGATCTGGCGGATCTCTTCCACGCTGCGGTTGTGCGCCACAAGTTCGGCGCTGGTCGGCATGTCAATGCCGTACACGTTGGGGTAACGCACCGGCGGCGCGGCGCTGGCCAGATAGACCTTGCGCGCGCCCGCGTCACGTGCCATTTGCACGATCTCCTGGCTGGTGGTGCCGCGCACGATGGAGTCGTCCACCAGCAGCACGTTGCGGCCCTTGAATTCGCTGGCGATGGCGTTGAGCTTTTGCCGCACCGATTTCTTGCGCACCGACTGACCCGGCATGATGAAGGTGCGCCCCACGTAGCGGTTTTTCACAAAGCCTTCACGGTACGGCAGGCCCAGCAGTTGCGCCAGCTGCGCAGCACTCGGGCGGCTGGATTCGGGGATGGGAATGACGACGTCAATCTCGTTGGGCGGCACGGTAGAGATCAGGCGTTTGGCCAACGCCTCGCCCAGGTTCAAACGCGCCTGGTAGACCGAGATACCATCCATCACCGAATCAGGCCGCGCCAGGTAGACAAACTCAAAAATGCAGGGGTTGTGGACTGGCGCGTCGGCGCATTGTTCCGCGTGAACCTTGCCTTGCAGGTCGATGAACACGGCCTCGCCCGGCTCGATGTTGCGCTCGAAGGTGTGCGACGTGCCTTCCAATGCAACGGATTCGCTGGCCAGCATCACCGTGTTCGAGGCGTCGGAACTGCGCCCCATGCACAGCGGACGAATGCCAAACGGGTCGCGAAACGCCAGCACGCCGTGCCCGGCGATCAGCGCGATCACCGCGTACGAGCCCTTGATGCGTTTGTGCACATTGCGCACGGCAGCAAAGATGTCGGCGGGCTTCAATGGCAAACCGCGCGTGGTGTATTCGATTTCATGCGCCAGCACATTGAGCAAGACCTCGGAGTCGCTCTCGGTGTTGATGTGGCGGTGGTCGGCGCTGAACAGCTCGTTCTTCAGGGCGTGGGCATTGGTCAGATTGCCGTTGTGCACCAGCACGATGCCAAACGGCGCGTTGACGTAAAACGGCTGCGCCTCCTCCTCGCTGTAGGCGTTGCCCGCTGTCGGGTAACGCACCTGGCCCAGGCCGCAATTGCCCGGCAGGGCGCGCATGTTGCGGGTGCGAAACACGTCCTTCACCAGGCCCTTGGCCTTGTGCATGAAGAACTTGCGCTCCTGCTGGGTGACGATGCCCGCCGCGTCCTGGCCCCGGTGCTGCAACAGCAGCAGCGCGTCATAGATCAACTGGTTCACCGGTGCGTTGCTGACAACGCCGACTATTCCGCACATAAATGTCCACACATAGTTTCGATTACCCCAAATACTTTCCAAATTCCTGTGGCAGGACCGGCTTCAGGCCTTTGAGCGCCGCGCTCAAAGCACCAGCCCCGACCGACTCGGTCCACCAACGGCTTGACTTCAAAGGCGTCATGGCCACCACCACGGTGATGGCCAGCAATACCACCAGACCACGCACGCCGCCAAAGGCCGCACCCAGCACCCGGTCCACCGGCGCCAGGCCGACGGCGGAAATCAGCTTTTTGATCAAGGCGGCGATCAAGCCACCGGCAAAGACCGCGCCGACAAAGGTCACGCCAAAACCGGCGGCGTAACGCACGCCCTCACCCGCGCCGGCCATCGGCAGTTTCTGCGCCACATCGGCCGCGAACCATTGCGCCAAAACAAAAGCTGCCGCCCACGACGCCAATGACAAAAGCTCATACACCAGGCCGCGCCAGGCCCCAATCAGCAGGGACAGCAGCAATACCGCCAGAAATGCCCAATCCAGTGCCGCCATCTGCTCAAATCAATCACAGGCTCAGGATGTGGGCCGGCAAATCCAGCGTCTTGATTTTCTGGGCCGCGTGTTCCGCCTCGGCCTTGTCAGCAAAGGGCCCGACCCGCACGCGCGTGCGCGAACCCTCCTTGGTTTCCACAACCTGCGTGTAGGTTTTCAGCCCGGCGCGCTCGACCTTGGTCCGCGCCTCTTTGGCGCGCGCCGCGTCGGAAAAAGCGCCCACCTGCACCACAAACCGCCCTTCGCCGCCGGCCACCGGTTTTTCAGCCGCCTTGCCCTCCAGCAAGGCCAGGGCTTTGGCGCCGTCGCTTTGTTTTTCGGCTGCCTTGGGCTCCGACGGAGCTACTGTTTTAGGAGCTAACTGTGCTTGTTTTACGAGGGCTACAGCCTCTTTTTCTTCCAATTTTGGCGTGGCCACAGGTTCTTTGGGCGCCGCCGTCTTAAATTCGGGCGCGGCCTGCGGCGCAACCGCCGCCGCTACGGGCGGGGCAGTCGGCGCCTCCGTCATGATGGCCGCTGCGGGCGCGACGGGGACGGTCAGTGGCCGGGTTTTGTTCTTGTCGGGGATTTCAACCGGGATGTCCACTGCGATCGGCCGAGGCTGGCTGTCAAACAACATCGGGAAACCAATCACGCCCGCCAACACCAGCACCGCCGAGCCGACCAGTCGGTACAGAGCGCGCTTTCGCATGGCCTCGATGCTTTCAGGCGGCTTTGGCGGGGCTGCGTGTTCTTCGCCGCCCTTGCGGAACTTGAATAAGGCCATGATTTAAACGTTCAGGAGTTCAGATGTTTGGCCATCAGGCTCGGCAGGCCGTGTTGCAATACGCCGCCGACCGTGAAGAACGATCCAAAGACCACGATTCTATCAGCGGGGTCTGCTGCGCCCACGGCCGCTTGCAGGGCCAGCGCGGGGCTGTCGAAGCAGGCGGCGCTGGCGTCTTTGCGGGTGTTCTGCGCTTGCCATCGGGCCTGCAGATTGGCCGCCGATTCAGCCCGGGGCGTCGGCAAATCGCAGAAATACCATTTATCGACCAGCGGGCCCAACCTGGCCAAAATCGCCGCCACATCCTTGTCCGCCATGGCGCCGAACACGGCATGGGTGGTGGGAAAGAAACCCATGGCGTCCAGGTTCGCCGCCAGCGCCGCCACCGCGTGCGGGTTGTGCGCCACGTCCAGCACCAGGGCCGGCTGGCCCGGAATGATCTGAAACCGCCCCGGCAGCTCGACAAAGGCCAGGCCGTTGCGCACCGCCTGGGCCGTCACCGGCAACCTGTCGCGCAGGGCCGTCAAGGCCGCCAGCACCCCCGCCGCGTTGACCAGTTGGTTGGCGCCGCGCAAGGCCGGGTAGGCCAGGCCGCTGTAGCGCCGGCCGCCCTTGGCCGAACTCGCGGCCCAGCCCCACTGCTGCTTGTCGCCCTGGAGATTGAAGTCATGGCCAAAGCGCCACAGCTCGGCGTCGATCTCCTTGGCCCGGTCCAGCACGCTTTGCGGCGGCGCCGGGTCGCTCACGATGACGGGACGCCCGGTGCGCATGATACCGGCTTTCTCGAAACCGATGGCTTCGCGGGTCGCGCCCAGCAATTCTGTGTGGTCCAGATCAATGCTGGTGATGACGGCGCAGTCCGCGTCGATGATGTTGACGGCATCGAGCCGGCCGCCCAAACCGACTTCCAGAATGGCCACATCCAGATTCGAGCGCGCCATCACGTCCAGGATCGCCAAGGTAGAAAATTCGAAGTACGTGAGCGAGATTTCCGGGACTTTTTGGGCTCTGGCCCTCGCCACGCTTGTGAATCCAGCTATCAATTCAGCAGCGTTCACAGGCTCGCCCCGCAGCCGCAGCCGCTCCTCAAAACGCACCAGATGCGGCGAGGTGTAGACACCGGTCCTGTAGCCGGCTTGCAGCAAAATCGATTCGAGCATGGCGCAGGTCGAACCCTTGCCATTGGTGCCCGCCACCGTGATCACCGGGCAGTTCAGCCGCAGCCCCATGCGATCTGCCACGGCCTTGACGCGTTCCAGCCCCATGTCTATCGCCTTGGGGTGCAGCTGCTCGCAGAAGCCCAGCCAGTCGGCCAGGGTTTGGGGTTCGGGTGGATGGTTTTTCATGCAGGCCCGAATTGTCGCCGACGGCTGGCAGGAGCCAATTGCCCGCGCTGTGGGCGGCACACGATCCGGCATGGATGGCGGCGTGCTTTCCGGCATGATCGAGGCCATGAAAATCCAGCCCTTGACCATGTACGGCATCCCCAACTGCGACACAGTCAAAAAGGCCCGTTTGTGGCTGGCCGGGCACTCGGTTGAATACCAATTCCACGACTTCAAAAAGCAGGGCCTGCCACTGGCGCAGGTTGGCC
>JANMVT010000103.1:0-13978 GCA_031392945.1 Rhodoferax sp.
GCCTCTTGCAACACCGTGATCTGCCCCTGCAGCATCAAAATCAGCGCATCCTTTTCGGCATGGCTCAACTGGTTCAGGCTTGATGGGGTTTGCATTGCTGTAGATTGTCGCCTAGCGCCTCAAGGGGGCTGAGTAGTTACCCCTATTGTTTCGATTGTTTATCATGGTGGCCGCCCGCAGCACATCCGCCCCATCCGCTTCTACCAGGACCCTCCCCCATGTCAACCCGCATCAACGGCGTTTTATCCCCCGTGCTCACGCCCTTCAATTCGCGCCTGGAACCTGACGTCAAGCGCTACATCGCACACTGCCAATGGCTGATCAGCAACAAAGTTGGCCTGGCGATTTTTGGCACCAACTCCGAGGCGGCCTCCCTCTCGGTCAGTGAACGCCTGACCCTGACCGACGCGCTGCTGGCGGCTGGCATCCCGGCTGCACGCATGATGCCCGGCACCGGCGCGTGTTCTCTCACCGACGCCGTCACATTGACCAAACACGCGGCAGACAACGGCGCTTCAGGCTGCCTGATGCTGCCGCCGTTCTACTTCAAGGGTGTCTCGGACGAAGGCGTGTACGCCTATTATTCCGAGGTGATCGAGCGCGTCGGCAATGCCAATCTGAAAGTCTACCTTTACCACATCCCTGCGGTGTCGCAGGTGCCGATCACGCTGAACCTGATCGCCATGCTGCGCAAGCGCTACCCCGACACGGTGGTCGGCGTGAAGGATTCATCCGGCGTGTGGGACAACACCAAGGCCATGATCGACAACTTTGCCAAGGACGGTTTCGACGTGTTCCCCGGCAGCGAATTGCCGCTGACCCAGGCCTTGGCCATTGGCGGCGTGGGCTGCATCAGCGCCACCGCCAACATGAACCCGGCCGGCATCCACGCGGTGTACGCCGCCTACACACAACACGGGGGCACCCCCGAGGGCGCAGTGCTGCAGGCCAAGGCCGACGTGATCCGCAAAATTTTCCAGGCCCTGCCGATGATCCCCGCGATGAAACGTGTGGCGGCGGAATTCTCAGGGCAACCCGAGTGGAAAACTGTGCGCCCGCCACTGACTGCGCTGGACGAGGGTGTTGCCCAGACACTGCTCACCCAACTGCGCGAAGCGGGTTTTGCGATGCCGGGGTTTTCGAAGCAATAGGCCGCCGCCGGTCGGGCCATTTGACCCCGCATGGCGTTGCCAGCCGTATTAGTAGTCAGCCAAGTCGCGCGACAATTCTGTCATGCCCTTGAAGCCCCCAACTGAGGCGTCCGACGAACAACTCATGCAAGCCTACACCGCTGGCGATGGCACCGCGTTCAACGTGCTTTATGCGCGCCATGAAGGCGGCCTGTTCCGCTTCGTGCGGCGCGTGCTGGGTTTCAGATTGGCGGCGCAGGCGGACGAGGTGTTTCAGGACTGCTGGCTGCGCATCATCAGCCATCGCGACAGTTTTGCGCCCGAGCGGGGCCGCTGGAAAACCTGGGCCTACACAGTGGCGCACAACCTGGCCATGGACCGCGTGCGTGTGAGCGGGCGCGAAGTCAGCATGGGGGGTGCCCCAAACGATGATGTTGGGGAGGCGGGGAGCGGTGACCTCGACTGGTTGCAGGCCACGCTTGACATGACGCATCCCAGTGCCGAAGACCTTGCGCATTGGCGCGCGGCAGGCCAGCAACTGCTGTAGTGCCTGGACCAATTGCCAGCCTTGCAGCGTGCTGTTTTTTTGCTGCACCACGAGGATGGCAGCAGCGTGGAGGAACTGGCCCACGCGCTTGGCCTGGGTTTTGAGACGGCCAAAAGCCGCCTGCGGTACGCGCTGCAAAAGCTGCGCGGCTGCATGCAGGCCTACCTGTCGCCCTGGGAGGCTGCATGAGCGCCGCGCCGGACCGCTCCAAGCAAGCTCGCGCCGCAGTGCCCAGCACGAAGGTACTCCAGTGACCGAACCCAAACCGGACTTGCGCGACGCCCGCCTGCACAAGGCCCTGGCCCATGCGCCGGACGCGCAGGATCTGCCTGGCGAAGCAACACGGGTTGCTATATTAAAAATAGCTGAAAATTCAATACCGACGAGGGCAAATGGCACAAATGCTCCCCAAATGCCGTGGTGGCGATCGTTGTGGGCGCAGACGGGCGGTCGGGGCGGCCCGTGGAATGCGGCGTTCGCCACGGTGCTGCTGGGGTCCATCATCACGCTGATCTGGTTTGAACGCGAGGTGCCGGACGCGCGGCCGGACGAAGGGCCCGTGGTGGCGCAAAAGCTACCTGTGCCGCCAGGCCCAACACCCGCAGGCCAGGGGCAAAGTACTGGCGATGTGCAAGCCGTTGCGCCCACAGCGCCTCGCGTCCGTGCTGCGCCCAAAACTGTGCCCGATTCGCCGGCTGCCTCAACGGCAAAAATTTTGGAGCCAATGCAGTTGCCGCCACGGTCCAATGTTGAGCCCATGCCCTCGCCTGGGGCGCGCAATGAAAGCCGTGCGGCCGACAAGCTGACGGCGCCGGGGGCGGGCAATGCCAGCCCTGACAGGGCGGTCGGCGAAATTGCGTCGCTGCAGAAAAAGGCGGAGCCTTCTGCCGCTCCTGCGCAAGCGCCAGCGCCGGCCGTTGCTACAGCGCCGCCAGCCGCCAAAGTGGCAGCCGCACCTGCTGCTGCGCCTGCACCCCTGGCCGCTGGAGCCGCTGCCACCATGCCCCGCGCCGCGCCGCTGGCTGATCGGGCCAAGGCGGGTTCGGAACCAGCGGCGATCAGTGCCCCGGCTGACTGGACGCAGGCTGAAGTGGCATACCTTGGCCGCGTCGCCAGGTTGGCCAGGGCGGATGTGCAATCCTTGGTGGACCGTGTGCTGGCCCTGCTCGCCACCAACCCGCCGGTCCAGGTTGAAGGCGTGGCCGGCGTGCCCCTCTTGCGTGTGCAATTGATGGACGCCAACGGAACCCTGGCGCAATTTGAACTCTGGAATTCAGCCTACAAGTGGCGTCGTATCGGCCAGGCGGATGTTGTGGGGCCGATGACCCCGCAGGTGGTGGAAAGCCTGCTGGCGGATGTCAATCGCAGTCTGCCGCCTTGATATTCAGGCGTGGATTCAGCCGGGGATTCAATCCCATTGAAACAGGCGTTTTGCCCTTGTGAAATATGCGTAGTTAGCTGCAATAAAAATAGCATTTGCTTTCAGGCTTTGCCGCGCAAAACCACGTCGAACTTCAATCCGCTGGCGCCTTCACTACGGCCCGTCACCTTGCTGCGGCCGATTCACAACAGGGCGCGGCCGGCTGCCGTCAGCCGCCGGGCGCAGCGTCTGGTTGGTGGACAGGCGCGTGCTTTCAAATTTGCGGTCGATCGGCTCGCCCGAGCTGCCCTGCACACGTTTTTCGATGCCCCAGACCATGTTGGCCATCTCGTCGCGCATCAACACAACATGCTCCAGCGGCGGGCCTTGCAGGGTGTCCAGCGCGGGGCACAAATAGAGCGCGTCGGGCATGCGTTGAACCGGCGCGTTGGCCTGCAGGCTCATCTCGAACATGTTCCAGCCGGCCTGCGGGATCGGCATGGTGACGCCAAAGTAGCGGTCGGCTGGCATGCCGGGGTAACGCGCGGCGGTCGGCAGGGGCGGGCGCTTGGGCGTGATGTTGAAGGCTTCCCTCTTGGCTGCCGGCGCGTTGGCGGCAGCGCCCAGCTCGAAGCTGTGCCAGTCCAGCCGGCCGTCGGTGTATTCATCTGCCGCCAGCCGCACCGGCGCGCCGTCGCCCTGCGCGCCCAGCGCAAAACTGTACTCCAGGCGCTGCGGGTTCCAGTAGGGGCTCGCGCCCTTGGCGCTGCCCTCAACCGCCAGGTCACCAAGCCAATCGAGCCAATGTTCGAGCAGATCGCAAAATGCCTGCAGCTTGGCCGCTGCAACGCCCAGGTTGGCGCCAAAGCTTTCCAGCGCGACGCGGTTGGGCAGGGCCTTCAACACCGCGCTGAGGCCGAGCGCGTCAATGGCGCGGCCGTTCAACAAAATGTGCCAGACAAAACCGGCGTTGTCGGCAGCGGCGTCGTCCGGCGCGGGCAGGGGCGCAGCGAATTGCGCCAACAGGGTACTAATAATATAGCGATTGTCTGCCCGGCCAATCAGGCGCTCACAGCATTTTCTGGATCAGCGCGCCCTTGAACAGCACCGGCCCGGTGGGGCCGCCCGCGCTTGGCACGCCGCCTTTGGGTTCCAGGCTGATGGCCAGAGTGGGCACTTCGCGCACGTCGTCGCCGACCGCAGTGAGCTGAAGCAATTTGTCCCGGCCCAACACGCCCAGCGACCTGGGCCCGCCGCCGGGCGCCAGCGCCCACAATTGCAAGGAGCGGTCACCCGCCTCCTGGTAGGCGCCGACGCGCTGTAGGGTGAGGCGTTTGCTCTTCGCATCAAACGTGACCAGCACCGAGGCATTGGATTTGTCGTCGGCCAGCACCGCGACGTATTCGATTTGCGGCGTGGCCAGCAGGCGTGCCTGCAACTGCGCGATCTCGCCGCCCATCTGCTGGCGCAGGTTCAGGCCGGCGACCACGGCGACCACACTCGCCAGGACGCCCGCGCCAGCCAGGCCGCGCCATAAATTGAGGCGGTCCCACCAGCCAGTCAGGCCACTGGTTTGGCTGGCAGCATCGCGCGCGGCCTTCTCGCGCGCAGCCTGCATGGCCCGTGCCTGTAAGTCGGCTTGCACCAGGTTGTCGATGCGTGTCCAAACTGCGTGGCTGGGGGCCATCTGCGGCTGCAGCTCGGTCAGGGCGGCCAGGCGCGACTGCCACAACACGGCGCTGGCGCGCAGGACGCTGTGTTCACGCGCCAGCGTCTCGTAACGGCGACGCGCGCCACCGCGCAGGGTGCCCAAGGCATAGGCACCGGCAAGGCGGTCGAGCAAATTGGGGTTGTTGATCAAATTCATGAGAGCGCTCGGGGTCGGGGTCAGGCAAACCGCGCCATGCACAGGCGCATTTGGTCCAGCGCACGCCGGATCCAGGTCTTGACGGTGCCCAGTGGCAGCTTGAGTTGCAAGGCCAGCTCGCTGTGGCTCAGGTCACGGATGTAGGCCAGCACCACCACCTCGCGCTGGCGGTTTTCCAGTTTTCCCAAACACTGGTTCAAGGCCCAGGCCTGCTCGCTGGCCTGAAAGGTGTCCAGCGGGCTGGGAAAATCCCCCGGCAGGGTGTCAGCCATTTCCGCGTCAAGCTCCTGGGTCATCGAGCCGCGCTCGGCGGCGCGACGGCGCAAATAGTCCAGCGCGCGGCTGCGCACGATCAGGCCCATCCAGGCCATCGGCGGGCTCAAGGATGCCCGGTAGTCGCCGGCCGAGCGCCAGATCGTCAAAAACGCCTCCTGCAACACGTCTTCCGCCCATTCCCGCCGACTCACCACGCGCAGGGCCAGGCCGTAAAGCTTGGTCGAGCACTGGTCATACAGCGCCTTCAGGGCGGCGTGGTTTTGCCCGGCGACGCGGTCCAGCAGCGCGATCAGGTCTGCGTCAACGAATTGGCCGGCGGGCGCGGGCGGCGGAGTTTCAGTGCTCATCCAGCTATTGTGACTTGCTTTAAGCGTCGGCCGGGAAGGCGTTACTAGTGTGAGTGTGGGCATGCCATGACTACGCGGCGACCGGCGTTTTGGATTCAACTCCCCGCAATCCCCAGCAATGTCCGGGGTCAAGTTGAATCCATTTCAACAACAGGGCGCGTATTTAGGGCGTTGGAGGAAATATTCCGATAGCGGCGGCAAGCCACCAACGGGTCACTGCAAGTCAATCCATTTTTCACTTCAAAGGAATCCATCATGATCTCTATCATTCAACCCTTCACCGCACCGAGCATCGCCTCGTCACGCCGCGCCTTCATGGGCCGCACCGGCAGCCTGTCGGCAGTGGCCGTTGCCATGCTGGCGGGAAAGGACGCTCTGGCCCAGGGCATGTCGGGCGACATGTCCAAGGATGTCGGCATCCTGAACGTGGCTTTGGGTCTGGAGCACGAGGCCATCAACGCTTACCAGCTGGGCGCCGGCAGCGGCCTGCTGCAAAAACCGGTGCTCGACATCGCCGTGCAGTTCCAGAGCCACCACAAGGCGCACCGCGACGCCCTGATTGCCACCATCATGAAAATGGGCGGCACGCCGGTGATGGAGAAAAAGCTCGACGACTACGCCAAAGCGCTCAAAGCCGACACGCTGAAAAATCAGGGCGACGTGCTGGATCTGGCGGCCCGGCTGGAGTTGGGCGCCACCAACGCGTATCTGGGTGTGATTCCTGCCTTTGGCAGCAAAGACCTGGCCAAGGTGGCCGCACGCCTGGCTGCCGATGAGACCATGCACTACACGGTGCTGACCAGCGCGTTGGGCCGTCCGCTGCCTGTGGGCGCCCTGTCATTCGGCGCCTGACATCCAAACCTGGAGCGAAGGTTTGAAAATGATCAGTTGTGATTTTTTGCGAGCCTTCGCCCTCGTGACGCTGGCGGCAAGCGCCCAGGCTCAGTCAGTGCCATCGGCCGAACGCGGACGGGCGCTGTACGAGTCGCGTTGCGTGGCCTGCCACAGCGTTGACACAAACCGGGTCGGCCCGGCGCACCAGGGCGTGTTTGGCCGCAAGGCCGGCAGTGCGCCGGACTACGCCTATTCCAAAGCGGTGGCCAGCAGCAACGTGGTCTGGACGCGAGCCAACTTGCTGGCCTGGCTTGCCGGGCCCGAAGCGGTTATCCCCGGCCAGGCCATGAACTACAGCCTGGGCGAAGCCGCCGAGCGCGAAGACGTGGTGGCCTATCTGGCCACTCTTACAATTCCCAAAACATCAAATGCCAAAACCACCGCTGTCCGTTGACACCGTGGTTCAGCAGGTCCCATTTTTACAAGGAGTCAGCCATGAAATTGCAATCTTCCACCCGTTTTTGCGCGACGCTGGTCGCGGCTGCAGGTTTGGCCGCGTGCGGCACCATGGGCAGCGCCCCCATGGCCCCGTATTCACAGGCCGGCCTGCCTGATATTGTCAAAGTCCCCGCCGGCCATGCAGTGGCGATGGAAACCGTGGGCGCCGGTGACATCACCTATGAATGCCGCGCCAAAAAAGACCTGGCAGGGCAGTTTGAGTGGGTCTTTGTCGGGCCCGATGCCAGGCTGATGAACCGCAACGGCGCGCAAATTGGCCGCTACTTCGGCCCGCCCGCCACGTGGGAAAACATGGACGGTTCCAGGGTGACGGGCGCGCAGGTTGCGGTTGCACCGGCGGGCGCGGGCAGCATACCCCTGCAACTGGTCAAGGCGAACCCGGCCATGGGCATGGGCGCCATGCAGGGCGTGACCTACATCCAGCGCGTCGCCACCCAGGGCGGCGTTGCACCGTCTGCCGGTTGTGAGGCTTCGGGGCTGGGCAAAAAGCAGGTGGTGAAGTACCAGGCCGACTACATCTTCTGGCGCGCGGCCTGAGGTA
This sequence comes from Rhodoferax sp., assembly GCA_031392945.1. GTDB lineage: Bacteria > Pseudomonadota > Gammaproteobacteria > Burkholderiales > Burkholderiaceae_C > JANYCG01. The sequence goes on from JANMVT010000103.1 coordinate 7,422, forward strand.
TCCTGTCTCACGCAGCCCACCCCCAACACCATGAAATTGTCACGCACGCCGACGTTGAAATTGCTCATGGCCTGCGGATGTCTGGTTCAGGGGCTGGTGTGGGCCCAGGCGGTTGAAAACAGCCTGTCAACGGTCACCGTTCAAAGCTCCCGCAACAGTGTTTTGGGGGACGCCGGCACAGCGAGTGAGGGGGTCGTGACGCAGCAGCAACTCGAAGCCCGCACCGTTTACCGCGCCGGTGAAGTGCTGGAAGCCACGCCTGGCCTGATCGTCAGCCAGCACAGCGGCGAGGGCAAGGCCAACCAGTATTACCTGCGGGGCTTCAACCTGGACCATGGCACCGATTTGCGCACTACCATCGATGGCATGTTGGTCAACCAGCGCAGCCACGGCCATGGGCAGGGCTGGACCGATGTCAATTTCCTGATCCCCGAGCTGGCCACCTTGCTGGACTATCGCAAGGGGCCGTTTTACGCGGCCGAAGGCGATTTTTCGTCAGCAGGCGCGGTCAGCGTGAAATATGCCAACACCCTCAAGACCGGCATCGCCAGCGTCGGCCTGGGCCAGAATGGGTATGCCCGCACCCTGCTGGCCGACTCGCCCCAGTGGGGCAATGGGCACCTGCTGTACGCGCTGGAACTGTTTCACAACGACGGGCCGTTTGTCGTGGGTGACAACTACCAGAAGCGCAACGCCGTGTTGCGCTACAGCCAGGGCAATGAGGGCAATGGTTTCAACGTGAGCCTGATGGCATATGAGGCCAAATGGCATTCAACCGATCAAATTCCGAAGCGGGCTGTCGATGGCGGAACCCTGGGCCGGTTCGACGCTGTGGATCAGACCGACGGCGGGCAGTCCAGCCGCTACAGCCTGTCGGGCGAATGGCGGCAGTCCGTCGGAAACACATCGACCCAGGTCAACGCCTATATCGTGAAAAACCGGCTGGCCTTGTTTTCCAATTTCACGTATTTTCTGGATGACCCGGTCAATGGCGACCAGTTTGCGCAGCCGGATGAGCGAGTGACCACGGGCCTGAATGCCAGCCGCACCTGGGCCGGCACCTGGCTGGGGAAAAGTTCCGACACCACGGTCGGCCTACAGTTTCAGAACGACAACATCCAGAACGAGCTTTACAGCAGCGTTGCACGCCAACGGCTGGGCACCACCCGGTCTGACCGCATTGTTGAAACCAGCCTGGGTGTTTATGTCGAAAACAAAACCCAATGGACTGACAAATTCCGCACTGTGGTCGGCCTGCGTGCCGACACCTACCAATTCAATGTGAACAGCGACAACCCGGCCAATTCCGGCGCCAGCACGGCCAGCAAGTTCAGCCCCAAACTCAACCTGGTCTTCGGCCCCTGGCACAAAACCGAGTTCTATGCGGGCGCGGGCTACGGTTTTCACAGCAACGACGCGCGTGGCACCACGCTCACGGTGGATCCACGAACCGGCGCACCGGCTAGCCGGGTGTCGCCCCTGGCGGCCTCCCATGGCCTGGAAATCGGCGTGCGCAGCGAGGCCATCGCCGGTCTGCAAAGTTCACTGTCGGTGTACCAACTGGACTTTGACTCTGAATTGATTTTTGCGGGCGACGCCGGAACGACGCGAGCGGGCCGGCCCAGCCGACGCATTGGCTTTGAGTTTTCCAACTACTACAAGCCCAACAAGTGGCTGACCGTGGATGCCGATGTGTCGTTCGCACGGGCGCGTTTTCGCGACTTTGACTTAGGCGGAGACCGCATCCCCGGGGCGGTGGAAGGTGTCGCGTCACTGGCTGTGGCGGTGGACCAGCTGGGGCCGTATTTTGGCGCCCTGCAACTGCGTTATTTTGGCCCGCGCCCCCTGATTGAAAACAGCTCGGCTCGCTCGCAGGGCACGCTCACGCTCAACGGACGGATTGGTTACCGCTTCAACCGCAAGTTGAAGGTGGAATTGGAGGGCTTCAACCTCACCAACCGGCAGGACTCGGCCGTTGATTACTTATACGCCTCGCAGTTGCGCGGCGAGGCGGCACCCGTCAACGACGTGCATTTCCACCCGATTGAGTCGCGTTCTTTCCGGGTTACCCTGACCGCGAATTTTTAAATCAAAATAAATGGATTCTTCTGAATCCACATCCGATTTTCTGGCGTATTCAGGGAGCAGCAGTTGCTGTAACCCAACCCCGGAGAATCAACATGAAACTCAAGCTTTCCCATCTGGCCCAGGCCAGCCTATTGCTGATGGCGGCCAGCGGCGCGTTTGCCTCCAGCCACCGCGAAGCGCCCTTCATTACTGGCGCCCCCAAAGTGGACGGCACCGACTTCTACATGTTTCGAAGTTACGAAGGCGTCGCGGCCAATGGCAGTGGCGGGCGATCCGACTACGTGACCTTGCTCGCCAATTACCAGCCCCTGCAATCGCCCTACGGCGGGCCCAACTATTTCCAGATGGACCCCAACGCCCTGTATGAGATCCACATCGACAACAACGGCGACGCCAAGGAAGACCTGACCTTCCAGTTCCGCTTCAAGAATGCCCTCAAGTCCATCCCGCTGACGATTGGTGGCAGCAGCGTCGCCATTCCCCTGATCCAGGCCGGCGCGGTGGCCAACCTGAACGACGCCAACCTGAACGTCAACGAAACCTACACCGTCAACCTGGTGCGCGGCGACCGGCGCAAAAATGCCGGTTCACCCCTCACCAAAACCGGTGGCAGCGCCACATTCGAAAAACCCGTTGACAACATCGGCGTCAAGACGATTGCGAATTACGCCGCTTATGCGGGACAACACATCCACGCCGTCACCATCCCCGGCTGCCCGGCTGGCAAGAACCAGGGCCGTGTGTTTGTCGGGCAGCGCCAGGAAGGTTTTGCCGTCAACCTGGGCACCATTTTTGACCTGGTCAATGCGCCTGCCGCATTTTTGCTGGATCCTGCCAATAAGGATGCTGCCGGCAACGGCGGCCAACACGTGATTCAGAAATCCAATGTGACCACCCTGGCGCTTGAAGTCCACAAGGACTGCCTGACCGCCGGCAACGAGCCCGTCATTGGCGGCTGGACCACGGCCAGCATGCGTCAGGCGCGCCTGCTCAATGGCAAGTCGCCTTCCGGCAATGACAAGGCCGACAAACACGGCGGCGGCTGGGTGCAGGTGTCGCGCCTGGGCAACCCGCTGGTCAACGAGGTGGTGATCGGCCTGCCCGACAAGGACAAGTTCAACGGCTCCAGCCCCAAGGATGACGCGCAGTTTCTCACCTATGTGACCAACCCGACCTTGCCGGCCCTGCTGGGCCTGGTGCTGACCGGCAATGCCGCCGCCCTGGCACCCACCAACCTGCCGCGCACCGACCTGGCGACCGTCTTTCTGACGGGCATCACGGGCGTCAACAAACCAGCCGTCAATCCGGCCCCTTCCGAGATGCTGCGTTTGAACACCGCTGTGGCGCCGGCCCCGTTTGCCGGGCAAAACCGCCTGGGCGTGGCAGGCAATGCGCTGGCAGGCGGCACGGACAACGCCGGTTTCCCCAATGGCCGCCGGCCCAAAGACGACGTGGTTGACATTGCGCTGGTGGCCATGTTGGGCGGCCTGTGCGTGATCAACGGCGATGGCAATGCACTGGGCCTGAACACCATTCCGGGCGTGCCTGGCGTGAGCTCGGCCTGCAAGGCATCCAGTGTGCCGCTGGGCGCGCAGTCGGCCAACATCCACGACGCAGTGGATCAGGCGACCGTTCCGTTCCTGACCGCGTTCCCGTACCTGAACACGCCCAATCCAGGCTCCAACTGAGCTGGCTGATACCAAGGAAAAATCATGAAAAACAGAAATGCAAAACTAAGCCTGACGGCGCTGGCCTGCGTGGCCCTGATCGCTGCTTGCGGCGGAGGCGGCGGGCCTGGGGCGCAAAATGCGCCGGTGGCCGGGCCTGGTGTCGTCGGCGACGTGGCGGGCGACATCGGCGCCAGTGTGCCGGCCCTGATGGCCTTCATGAACCGCCAGGTCGCCGCTGACGAAAATGCCGACCTGGTCGACATCAACGCTCTGGCGCTGGCCCAGGACGACGCGGCGGATCCTGTGCCGGTCGCCCTGTAAGCTATATTTGAGCGATATTTAGGCGGCGTTTAATCGACGTTCAAGCGGCGTCCAAGCCGCAGCGCGGACAGTGCCTGGCGGCCCGAAGTTCAGGGCCGCCAGGCTTGTTTGTTGCCGGGCCACAATCGCAAACAATGCCAAGCACAAGACCGACCCACATGCCGACTTCAAATACCTTCGCGAGCGGGCTTTGGACTGTGCGCGTTCTTGTGCATATCTTTCCCCTTTTGCTGGCGGTGTCGCCCGTCCCGGCGCCGGCCGCGACCGCTGTGGCGCCCCAGCGCGATGAGGAGGTGATCGAGGTCTTGCCCGCCGTGACGCGCCTGCGCCCCGTGCTTGCCTCCAATGTGTCCGCCAGCGCTGACCAAAGTGCTGCCACAAGCACCGCGCGCCAAGACATCGCCACTGCGCGCCAGACCGGAGACACGCGGTACTGGGGCCGGGCGCAGGCCGTGCTTTCGCCCTGGTGGGACCGGCCCGATGCGCCGGTTGACATAGCCGTTCTGCAAGCCACCGTGCAACAAGGCCGCCATGAGTTTGACGCGTCGCGCCAGGTGCTCACGGCCGCGCTGGCACGTGCGTCAGGGCACGCCCAGGGTTGGCTGAACCTGGCCGCGCTGGAGCGCCTGTCGGCGCGTTACGCCCAGTCCCTGGCGGCCTGCGACGCGGTGGCACGTGCGGGCGCGGCCCTGTACGCCCAGGCCTGCCGCCTGGAGACACAGTCACTCCAAGGGCAACACGCCGCCAGCGCGCAGGGCTTGACGGCGCTGATCGCGCAAGCCAGGGACAAAGACCAACGCGCCTGGCTGCTGTCCTTGCTGGCCGAAGCCCAGGAGCGCGCGGGGCGCGATGCGCCGGCCACGCAGGCGTATGCACAAAGCCTGGCCATTGACGCCGACCTGTACACGTCCATCGCCTACAGCGACTTGTTGCTGCGCACCGGCAAATTCGCGCAAGCCGTGCAAACCCTGCAAAACTCGCCCGAAACCGATGCCGTACTGCTGCGCCGCGCCAAAGCCTGGCGTACGCTGGGCGATGCGCGCTGGACGGCAGCGCGAACGCAATTGCATGAGCGCACGGCCGAGCTACGCCGCCGTGGCGACAACCCGGAGCTGCATGGCCGTGAACTGGCCCTGATCGCCCTCTGGCTGGACGATGATGCGGGGGGCGCCCTGGCCCTGGCGCGGCGCAACCTCTTGCTGCAACGCGAGCCGGTGGACTGGTGGGTCGCCCTGTTGTGTGCGCGGCAGGCCAAAGACCAAACAGCCCTGGCTGACATCTCGGATGCGATTCGCGCGGCGGGTTTGCAAGACGCTCGGCTGTCGCCTTACCTGGCCGCCTCACCCGAGACGTCACCCAAGGCACCATCCAACGCGCCACCCAACGCGCCACCCAAGCTGCCATCAGGGGCGGCACGTTGATGCGTGCGCGCGCCCTTCTGTGGCCCATCGCCGCCAGCTTGCTGCTCTGCGCCGGCGCGGCGCGAGCCCACAAGGGCAGCGACGCCTATCTGGACGTGCAGCAGATCGAATCCGCGTCCGGCCCAACTTTGCGCCTGACGCTGGCCGTGGCGATCAAGGATCTGGACCTGGTCTTGCCCATCGACGCCAATTCGGATGGCAAAGTCACCTGGGGCGAAGTCAAAGCCGCCACACCCCAGGTGTTGCAGTTGATCAACCAGACGACCAGTTTGGCCCCCTGTGCGACGCAGTGGCAGGCTGACGGCATCGAGCGGCGCAGTGACGGGGCCTACCTGCGCTTCCTGGCGCAGCCCCGTTGTGCGCCAGGCCAGGCCCTGACATTGGGCTACACCCTGTTCAAAGACCAGGATGCCACACACCGCCTGCTGATCGCGGGGCGCGTCGATGGCCAGGATTTGCTGACCACCGCGTCGCCCAGGCAGGCCGGGGGCGTCGTGCTTGGGCCCGGCGCCAACGCAACGCCGAACCGCAGCTTGGGCACCTTGAACGCAAGCGCCTCGGCGGTTGCCACTGGCGGCGCCAACCCAGGCCCCCAAGGCAACGCCTGGGCGGCATTGCGCGACTATTTCGCCCTGGGCGTGCACCACCTGCTCGAAGGTTACGACCACCTGGCTTTTCTGCTCGCCTTGGTCCTGCCCCTGCGCCTGCAACTGTTTGGCGCGGCGGCGCCTGGCGCCGGCCAAGGCGGCAAAGTCTGGTTTGCCCTGCTGCGCACCGTCACCGCCTTCACCGTGGGCCACTCCATCACCCTGATCCTGGCCACCCTGGGCTTGACCCAGGCGTCCCCTGTCTGGGTCGAGCCCATGATCGCCCTGTCGATTGGCGTCACTGCGCTGCTCAATCTGCGCCCCGTGCCCTGGCTGCGCGTCGAGGCGCTGGCCCTGCTGTTTGGCATGGTGCACGGGTTTGGTTTTGCCGGCCTGCTGCAAGAGGCCGCCGCCCCCACCGGCCTGCTGCCCTGGGCGCTGGCGGGTTTCAACCTGGGCGTGGAGGCCGG
>JANMVT010000126.1:0-2487 GCA_031392945.1 Rhodoferax sp.
CAACATGGTCACGCCCAAATCTGATTGTGCTTCAAGCAACTTCTTGGCTAGCGCTCTCAATCCGCCTTGATGCTCGCCCGCTTGACAATATCGCTCCAGACCTTCTGCTCGCCCGCGATAAAGGCCGCGTAATCAGCAGACGGCCCGCCGCCACCGACTGCGTTGTCATTGGCAAAACGCTCGGTCACCGCCGAAGACTTCAGGGCTTTTAGCGACTCCACCTGCAGTCGCTTCACGATGTCGGGCGGCGTGCCCGCCGGCACATGCATGCCATACCACTGCGAGGTTTCGAAATTTTTGAAACCCATCTCCTGCACCGTGGGCACGTCGGGCAGGGCGGGGATGCGGTGCTGCGTGCCGACGGCAATCGCGCGCAGTTTGCCTGCGCGGATGTGGGCGCCCAAGGCCGGCATGCCCGCGCTGGAGGCTTGCAGGCGGCCGGCCAGCAGGTCGGCGAGTTGCGGCCCGGTGCCTCGGTAAGGGATGTGTGTCATGAACATGCCGGTGACGAGTTTCAGATACTCCATCGCCAGATGGCCTGCGCTGGCGTTGCCGGCCGATCCGTAATTGAGTTTGCCGGGGTTCTTTTTCACGTAGGCCACAAACTCCGAGAAGTTTTTGGCGGGCACGTCGGGGTGGATCACAAACACATTGGGTACCTTGGCCAGCAGGGTGACGGGCAAGAAGTCCTTGTTCACGTCATACGGCTGGTTGGCCAGCATGTAGGGGTTCACCGCCATCGTGCCCACATGGGTCAGGATGAGGGTGTGGCCGTCGGGGGCGGCCTTGGCCACTTCAGACATGGCGATCACGCCTGCGCCACCCGGTTTGTTTTCCACATAGACGCTCTGGCCCAGCTGTTTGGTCAGCTCGGCGGCGACGGAGCGGGCGACAATTTCGGATGTGCCGCCGGGCGCGAAGGGCACCACGAAGCGGATCGCTTTGTGTGGCCAGCCGGCTTGTGCCAATAGCGACGGGGCAGCAATGGCAGAGGCGGCAGCGCCGGCCCCTTGCAAGATCTGGCGGCGGGAAATTGATGCGCGGTTCATGGGTGACGGCTTTATAAGTTGTGAGGCAGAAGCTTAACGCCGGGATGGCCGAAAGGCTATCGGCTCAGACCAGAGCAAGCTGCGAGGCCAGGATCAATCCGACCCCAGCGTCAGGCGGTCGGGTTGCCGTTGTTCAATGGCGTTTTTCAACAGCGCGGCGCAGCGGTAAACCCCGTGCGCAAACTTCCCATAAGGCAGGGTGGCAAACAGGGCCATCACCACGCCCAGGTGTACGGCCAGCAACAGCCCCATGGCGGCACTGTCGCGCCAGAACAATAACGCCAGGCCGGTCAGGCTAGTGAAAAACAGCAGGGCGATAAAGGCCAGGTCCATCGGTTTTTGCGCCGCGTCGCCCTGCTGGGGGTGGCGACGCAGATGGAGCCAGAACAGGCCAACGGGGCCGGCCAGCAGACCCAAACCCCCGGCCGTGCCCAACAACACCGGCAGGCTGGTTATCGCATAGGGCGCTTGCCAGCCCAAGGCGTAGTGGTAGAGCGTGGCAACACAAGTTGCGGCAAAACACAAGATGAAGCCATAAAAAGTGGCGTGATGGAAGCGCCTGCGGGCCAGTGTCCAGGCGTCATCCTCGTTGTTGCAGCCCTGGCCTTGGCCGCCGCCAAGGTTTGTCAAAAACAACGTGTCGCGCGCCGCCTGGCCCAATGCGCCGGTGGCGGGTACCGGCGTGATGGCCTGCGCAGGCGACACATCGCGCCAGAAGCGCCGCACACCCATGGCGAGCGCCAGCCCTGCAAACAGGAAGATGGGCGCGAACAGGCCCACAAGAAGGTTGTGCGGAAAGATGGCGTAAAAATTGCCGGCCAGCGGCGCGTGCAACAGGCCGCCTTTGAGGGCCATGGCGAGGATCAGAAAAAGCGCAAGACCAGCCGCAAGGGCCACCGCCACCGTCAGGCCATTGCGTTTGTAGAGCGCGCCCAGGGCGGGGGGCCAGGCGTAGTCGGCATAGGTCTGGCCGCGCACCTGGGCCATGGCCAGCGGCACGTTCACGGCAAATTCATGCGGGGGCGCGTACAGGCAGGCATGCAGGCAGGCGCCGCAGTTGTGGCACAGGTTGGCCAGGTAGTGAATGTCGGCCTTGGCAAACTCAAGGCGTCGTGTCATGGCCGGGAACACGGCGCAATAGCCCTCGCAATAACGGCAGGCGTTGCAGATTTGCATTTGCCGGGCGACTTCGGTTTCCGGGGCCGTCATTGGCGCGAGCGGCGTCGCGCCATGGGCCAGGGCGCGGGCCTCCGCGGTCAGTGCTTCAAGCTGGCGCAAGAGAGGTCTCCGATTTCACAGTTGCTTCTGAATTAAGAGCAAACTTTGCAGCCTGTTTGCCGGCAATTCGCCCAAATGCGGTGCCAATCGACATGCCGACGCCGGCCGTATAACCCTGGCCCAGCACATTGCCGGCCATCATTTCACCCGCCACAAACAG
>JANMVT010000180.1:0-3244 GCA_031392945.1 Rhodoferax sp.
GGTGGGTTTCAAGGTGCGGTTCCAGGACCGCCTGTCGCGCGACGCTTCGGTCAAACTGATGACCGACGGCATCCTGCTGGCCGAGACGCAGACCGACCCGCTGCTCAACGCCTACGACACCATCATCATTGACGAGGCGCATGAGCGTTCACTGAACATTGACTTCCTGCTGGGTTACCTGCGGCAAATTCTGCCGCGCCGGCCCGACCTGAAGATCATCGTGACCTCGGCCACCATTGATGCCCAGCGCTTTGCCGATCACTTTGCTACGAAGGAAGCCGCCGCGCCGGGCCGCCCCAAGCACGGCACGGCCCCCTCGGGGGGCAGGGAGCCACACGAAGTGGGCGACCGTGGGGGCTTGATTCCAGCACCGGTCATCATGGTTTCCGGCCGCATGTTTCCAGTGGAACAACGCTACCGGCCCTATGAAGAGTCGCGCGAATACGACCTGAACAGCGCGATTGCCGACGCGGTGGACGAGCTCTGGCGTGATGTGCACAACAGCGGCGACATCCTGGTGTTTCTGCCGGGCGAGCGTGAAATCCGCGAAGCGGCGGATCACCTGCGCAAACACTTGAGCCACCAGCCTCTGTTTCGCAATTCAGAAGTCCTGCCCCTGTTCGCGCGCCTGAGCCAGGCCGAGCAGGACCGAATTTTTGACAACCACAGCAGGCGGCGCATCGTCCTGGCGACCAATGTGGCCGAAACTTCGCTCACCGTGCCGGGCATCCGTTACGTCATTGACGCGGGCACGGCGCGCATGAAGCGCTACAGTTTCAGAAGCAAGGTGGAGCAGTTGCTGGTCGAGCCGGTCAGCCAGTCCTCGGCCAACCAGCGTGCCGGGCGCTGCGGGCGCGTGGCCAATGGCATCTGCATCCGGCTGTATGACGAAAAGGACTTCAATTCGCGCCCGCGTTTTACCGAGCCCGAAATTCTGCGCTCGTCCCTGGCCGGCGTGATCCTGCGCATGAAGTCCTTGCACTTCGGCATTGTCGAAGACTTTCCCTTCATCGAGCGGCCTTCCAGCCGCGCGATTGCCGACGGCTACCAGTTGCTCAATGAACTGGGTGCGGTGGACGATGCCAACGAACTCACGCCCATGGGCCAGGAGCTGTCGCGCCTGCCGCTGGACCCGCGCGTGGGCCGCATGATCCTGGAGGCGCGCACGCGCGGCGCACTGGATGAAATGCTGGTGATCGCCTCGGCCCTGAGTGTGCAGGACGTGCGGGACCGGCCGATGGATATGCAAACCCAGGCCGATCAGGCGCATGTGAAATTCGACGATGAGAAGAGCGAATTCAGCGGGTATTTGAAGCTGTGGAAGTGGATCAACGACGGCAAAGGAGGCGAAGGACAGCACAAACTCTCCAACCGCCAGTATGAGCAGCTCCTGCGCCAGAACTTCGTCAACATCCGCCGCGTGCGCGAGTGGCGCGACATCCACTCGCAGTTGCACACCGTGGTGGCAGAGCACAAATGGCAACTCAATGCCAAACCGGCGGGCTACGAGCAACTGCATCTGTCCATGCTCAGCGGCTTGCTCGGCAACATCGGTTGCAAGGTCGAGGCGGAAAGCCAGTCCGGCGAATACCTGGGCGCACGCGGCATCAAGTTTTTTGCCCACCCCGGCGCGCACCTGTCCAAGAAGCCGGGCCGCTGGATCATAGCCGCCGAGCTGGTGGAAACCACCCGCCTGTTTGGCCGGGGCATCGCCGCGATCGAGCCGCAATGGCTGGAGCAGGTGGGCGGCCACCTATTGAGGAAACAGTTGCTCGACCCGCACTGGGAAAAGAAAGCGGCCGAAGTCACTGCTTTGGAGCGCGCCACGCTGTATGGCATCGTGGTCTACAGCGGGCGCAAAGTGAACTATGGGCGTGTTGACCCGGTCGCGGCGCGCGAGATCTTCATCCGTGAAGCCCTGGTCAACGACCAGTGGGAAACCACGTTGCCCTTCCTCGCGGCCAACCACAAACTCATCCGCCAGGTGGAAGACCTGGAGCACAAGGCCAGACGCCAGGACGTGCTGGTGGACGATGAGCTGATCTACGCCTTTTACGACCAGCAACTGCCCGCCGACGTGTGCAGCGGCTTCCAGTTCGAGCGCTGGTACCGCGAGGAACTCAAGAAGAACCCCAAACTCCTGCTGCTCACGCGTGAGGAACTGATGCGCCACGAGGCCGCCGGCATCACCACGCAGTCTTTTCCCAAGACCATCCGCCTGGGCGGGGTGGACTGCGCCGCGACTTACCTGCACGAGCCTGGCGATGCCAAAGACGGCCTGACCGTGACCGTGCCGCTGTTTGTGCTGAACCAGGTCAACGAAGAGCGTTGTGAATGGCTGGTGCCCGGCATGTTGAAGGACAAGGTACAGGCCCTGCTCAAAACCCTGCACCAGCGGCCGCGTTCACGCCTGGTGCCGCTGCCGGAGACGGCGGCGCGCATGGCGCAAACACTCAACGTGCCGGAGACGTTCGGCCAGGGCGCCCTGCTGGACGCGCTGCTGAAACTGGTGCGCCTGGCGACCTCGCTGGACATTGTCCGCGCCGACATCAAGGCCGACATGTTGAGCCCGCATTTCTTCATGAATTTCCGAGTGGTGGACGAGCATGGCCGCCAGTTGGGCACGGGCCGCTCTTTGAGTGCGCTCAAGGCCGAGCTGGGCGCCAAGGCGCGCGGCGCATTCCAGGCCCTGGCCGGCTTGAAACTCGCCCAAAACACCGCCCACAGCCCTGTTTTGGAAGAAAAACGGTCAATTCCCCTCGTCAGTCATGAAAAGTTAGCTACCAATAATATAGCAACTCACGGCGTCGCGACTTCAGCGGCGCCGGCGCCCCTGATCGCCGCCCAGCGTTACACCAGCTGGAGTTTCGGCGAGCTGCCCGAGCTGCTGGAGATTCAAAAAGGCGGCCAGACGCTGATTGGTTTTCCGGCCCTGCTGGATATGGGGGCCGACCCCCAAGCCGGCGTCTGCATCGAGGTGTTCGACGAACCCCACATCGCCGCCGCCAAACATCGCGCGGGCCTGCGCCGCCTGTTCGCCTTGCAGATCAAGGACGCGCTGAAATACATCGAGAAGAACCTGCCTGATCTGCAAAAAATGGCCGTGGCCTACATGCTGGTGGGCCGCTCTCACAACGAATCCGGCAACAACACGGGCGGCGGCACGCTGGAGGAATTGCGCGACCAGATCATTGCCGTCGCACTGGACCGCGCCTTTCTGCTGGAGCCGCTGCCGACCAACGAG
>JANMVT010000207.1:0-20396 GCA_031392945.1 Rhodoferax sp.
GGGAATTAGAAATTACAAATGTACCGTTTTAGGATGGATGTTTATGTCCCACCAGTTCAACTCTGTGGATCGCTCCAGTCGTTGCTCCAAGTCTATCTTCTCGTTGCCGCAAAGTTTGATGCCCTTCTCGTAAATGGCATCGACCAGGCATGCCATGGTGCGCATGCCTTTCCAGTAAAAATTGCCAGCTCGATTGATGACCGTATCAACTGTGCTGAGCAAATAGCCGTTCCATGATTTTTCCAGCCCTGCCCAGTAGCGCTCGATGGCGTTGTACTTGCTGTGATAGGGCGGGTAGTAGACCAGTCGCACACATAACCCCGTCAGATCCGCAAACTCCGTCATGCGCAGAAGAAATTGGCTGCGTCGTCCATTGCATTCAGGTCCGTTGTCCAAGTTGATGACGAGTCGCCTGAGCCCCGGCAGTTCTGGCTTTCTGTGCTGCCACCACAGAAGTAATCCATCGACCATGAAGTCGCTGGTTTTGTAGTTCGTGCCGAAGAATACAAATGATTTTCCACCGACTGGCTCCAGTATGCCGCCTGGCACCAACTTCTCCTTCATGCACATGTCATGGTCCAAGGCCTTGACCGCCTCGACCCCACGCGAACGTCCACCTCTGGAGTACTCGCCGACGTGAACCGTCGCCTTGGTGTCTATACTGATTCTCAAGGTGTGCTCATCTGCATCGGCCATTGCGTTCACACCTCTGACGTTTTCAAAGATGGCATCGGTTTCGTTGGTTTTTTTTGCACCTTGGATTTGGCCACTGTACGCAGTCGGTAATCCTGGCGGTTCAAGAGATTTGAGATGGTGCGCACACTGGGCAGAGATTGTTCAGGCCAGCCCTTTTGCACGAGCGCTTCGTGTACCGTCTTGGCCGTCATGTTGGTGTACAGCAAGATGGTTCGCAAGCTCGACTCCGATTCGCTGTGAGGCTCCATGATGGTCTGAATTTCAGCCAACAGTTTGGGGTGCTTGTCCTCTGTTTTTGGCTTGCCTCGGGCTGTGATGTCATTGACGCAGGCGATGCCGGTTTGATATTCATGAATGCCTAATTCAACGGCTCTTCGATTCCAACCAAACACATCTTCCGCCACGCGTCGCTTGCCATCGAGCAACGCCATCGTTACATCACCCATTGCGCGGCGCCGCCCTGGCCATGCAATCAAATCAACCAGACGCCCAATCAAGTCCACCATCTGCGTAGACACGCCGTTGCGCTCCAGTGTGCTTGTCTTCATACGTCGCAACTCCACTTGTACACGATGAAGACATTATAAACGGTACTTTAGTAATTGCTATACCCCTAACAGCCCCGTGGTCTCTGCTCCCACTGCCCCAAATTTCTGCCATTTCGATTCTTTTCTGTTCTCTGTTCTCAAAAAACAGTGCAGAACCGCACCGCAGACGGCACACGCAGAACTCGTTTTAAGGCAACAAGATATACGTGTGCCAGAAAGGGAGGTTCAACGGCCAAACCGGACCAGCGGAACTGTCCTAAATTGGAAACTGGTCGACCCGTTGGTGACCATCCACGATATGGGAAAGTTGACCGAATTGACACTTCCCAAATAAGGAAGTTAAAATAGTGAAAAATATGGGAACTCTGATCAGCACGTATGCGACTCGTCGGCATGTTCAAGCTCGAAGACTTCAAGCGAAAGCACGCAGCCGCGCGCGGGCCACTGGACGCCTGGCGAATGGAGGTCGAGACGGCGCAATGGAATGGTCCTCAGGATATCAAGCGCCGGCATGCCACAGCCAGTTTTCTGGCTGACGACCGAGTCATCTTCAACATCAAGGGGAACTCATATCGGCTGGTGGTCAAAGCGAGGTATCAGAACGGAATCGTGGCGATCGAGTGGATAGGAACCCACGCGGAGTACAGCAAGCAGGACTTCCGCAAGTGAAGCAGAACAACAGGAGTTGGCCATGAAGCAATCAGTACGAGTGATCAAGACGCAGCGTGACTATGACGCGGCGCTGTCTCGCCTGTCTGCCTTGATGGACCGGGAGTTTGCCCCCGGTTCCAGCGAAGAGGCCGAACTTGAACTTCTTGCCCTGGTGATCGAGACCTATGAGCGCAGCAAGATCGCGCCGGTCCACCCTGACCCCGTTGAAGCGATCCTGTTCCGCATGGACCAGCAGAAGCTTCAGCCCAAGGACCTGGTGCCCCTGATCGGCTCGATCTCGAAGGTGTCGGAAGTCCTCGCCCGCAAGCGCCAGTTGAGCCTTGCCATGATCCGCGCGCTGCACAAGGGCCTGGGCATTCCAGCCGAAATATTGATCTCAGCCTCGGGCGAAGACGATCTCGACCTCTCGACAGAACCCCAATACAACTTCAGAAAATTCCCACTTGCGGAGATGCTGGAGCGCGGCTGCTTCCCGGATTTCAAAGGCGGCGTCATGCAGGTCAAGGACTACGCGGAGGAATTAATCCGCAAGTTTATGCGTGGCGTGATGCATCAAAAAATCTCGCCAACGCTAATGCGTGCACCGCTGCATCAGAGCGGATCGCGAGAGATGGACGCGTACGCGTTGATGATGTGGCGCATCTGCGTGCTGAAAAAGGCTCGTATCCAGGATGTCACGACGAAGTACCGCGAAGGCAGCATCACCGAAGACTGGCTGCGCGACCTCGCCAAGTTATCTCGCTTCGACGCCGGCCCTCGCCTGGCGCAGGAATACCTAGCCGATGGTGGCGTGTCACTTGTTATCGAACGGCATTTCAAGAAGACCTACTTGGATGGCGCAGCCATGCTGGATGATGGCAAGCCTATCGTGGCACTCACACTGCGCCATGACCGAGTCGACAACTTCTGGTTTGCGCTGCTGCATGAACTGGTTCATGTCGATAAGCATCTGACGGCCAAGCGCATGTTCATTGCCGACGACCTGGAGGACAAGACGCGTTCCGGCAGAGACGAAGACGAGGCGGACGAAGGCTCCCGCGAAGCATTGATCCCCGCCGTCGAATGGAAGAAGGCCAAGGTGCGCACCTCGCATAACCTGGACGATGCACTGGAACTTGCGAACCGCTTGCGTATTCACCCGGCGATTGTCGCAGGCCGTGTTCGCCACGAGACCGGGAACTGGCGTTTGCTCAATACGCTAGTGAAAACGGTTGGCGATGTCAGCAAGAATTTTGAAGATCAACTCGGAGGGCTAACGCCGCACACGAGTTAAGAGACTTCGGATTGACCGCAAGGTGGGTCCGGAGAGGTGGGGATCGGATGGGCAGTTGACGCTACCCATGCGAAAACGATCTCCGAAGAAACCGCTGCCGTAACACAGCAGTGAGTATCGTCGATAACAGAGCTTTCCGTCAAGGATCGTGATGAGTCGCTGGAGACCGGCCCCGTTTAAGTGAAGCTCATTTTCTTGAAAGGAAAATCAATGAGCAAGCAAATGAAGCCGGGCACAACAGCGCTCCGGTCTGGTCAGTACCAAAACACGACGACCCGCCGCGAGGTGACCGTGACGCGTGGAGAACCCATGCCTCCAACACCTGCAAAGGGACAGTCGTACAAACTGGTAGATCTGACCAAGCACATGCGCTAAGCAGTGCGCGTCCCCGTATCAATACCGCAGCAACCAGTATGTGGTCGACGACTGGCGCGGCCACCACTTGAGCGCGCCGCCGCGTGGCTACCACTGGGTGCAAACCGGCGGCGACTGTGTGCGGGTGGCCATCGCCACGGGCATCATTTTGCAGTTGTTGCTTAACAACTGAGGTTCCGCGCCCGCCGGGCAGCTGGCCCTGCTTTGATGGACAATGCCACCACTTAAGGAGCCCTCCATGGTCAAATTCATCGCCCCATTCGCCGCCGCATTGCTGGCGGCGGCTTGTGCCACGCAGCCCCCTGGGCCCATGGCGTCGGCCCAACTGACGGCCACCAGCGGCAATGCGGTCTCAGGCTCGGTTCAATTCGCCCGGCGAGGCGACAAAGTGATGGTGAGCGGCGAGGTGCGCGGGCTCAAGCCCAATGGTGAACACGGCTTTCACGTGCATGAAAAAGGCGATTGCTCCAGCGGCGACGGCATGAGCACGGGCGGGCACTTCAACCCCGACGCCAAAGCCCATGGCGCGCACGACAACAGCGAGCACCATGCTGGCGACCTGCCCAGCTTGAAGGCCGACGCCAGCGGCATTGCCCGTTTCAACTTTGAATCCGCCACGGTTTCTGTTGGCAGCGGGCGGGCGGACGTCATCGGGCGCGGCCTGATCGTTCACCGCGACCCGGACGATTTCAAGACCCAGCCCACCGGCAATTCCGGGCCGCGTCTGGCCTGCGGCGTCGTCGTCAAAGGCTGACGTTTATTGCCAGCCTGGCAGTTTGCGCAGCACAAAGCGGCGTGTGCTGGCATCGCTGGCGCGGATCCACGTTCCGCTGATTTCTTTGCCGCAGGAGCCTTCGGCCACCACGCCGCTCCAGGTGGCGCTGATGGCCTGGCCGTTGTCTGACTCCTCGATCGTGAAGACACCGTCGTCCACGTCGCCCGCCAGCAGGGACTTGGCCCCGTCGCGGTTGACGGCGCCGCGCACGCTGCCCGCAAGCTCGGGGTGCTTTTCAAACAGCAAGGTCGCGCCTTGGGCCAAGCCGGCGAACTCGGCCCGCCACAGGCCGTACAAATGCTGGGGCGTGATCTCGGCGCCGGTCGGGCAGGCCGCTGCGGCTGGATTGGCCTGATTCGCTCGGGTTTCTCCAGTTTGTGAGGCATTTTGGCCATTTGCCCCCGTGGAATATTCGTAGTTAGCTACTAAAATAGTAGCAATTGCAAGCCGTCCAAGCTGGCTGAAACGCGCCGCCATCAGGATTTTTCGAGCGCCAACGCGTCGGCATCGTCCTGTGTTTTTTGCGCCTTCCTGGCAAATTCCGCACGCAGGGCCTTGAGCTTTTCACGCGGGTCCGCGCGTGCCGTGTTTTTGTCCAGCGCCATTTCGGCAATAAAGCGGCTGGGCTGGGCGGCGATCATCTCGCGGCCTTTCTTGCGTTTGCGTGTCCAGCTCACCGCCAGGCTGCGTTGGGCGCGGGTGATGCCCACATACATCAGGCGGCGCTCTTCCTGCAGCCGCTCGAGGAGGCCCTCGGACATCGGCCCGTCGGCCCGGCCGGTCGGGTTGGCTTCATCACCGAGCTTGAAGGGCAACATGCCTTCGGTCACGCCCACCAGCATGACGTGGGGCCACTCCAGGCCCTTGGCGGCGTGCAGGGTGCTCAGGGTGACGACGTTCTGGTCCTGCTCGCGCTCGCTGATGGTGGACAGCAATGAAACCGTCTGCGCCACTTCAAGCAGATTCTTGACTTCGGTGCTGCCAGACACACCCGCCGCATCGTCAATCTGCCCGCCGCAACGCGCTGCCATCCAGTCGCAAAAATCCATCACATTGGACCAGCGTGCGGCGGCCAGTTTTTCGCTGTCTTCGCCATCGAGCAGGTGTTTCTCGTAGCCGATTTCCTTCAGCCATTCCAGCAAAAACACTTTGGCGGCGTCTGCCCCCACGGTGTGGCGGGCGCGGAATTCCAGGTCGTTCACGTAACGCCCAAACTCGTGCAGGCTGCCCACGGCCTTGTTGCTGAGCACACTGCCTAAAGACGACGAAAACAGCGCCTCGAACAGGCTGACTTTATATTGGCCCGAGAACACGCCGAGTTGGGCTAACGTCTGATGGCCTATGCCGCGTTTGGGCGTGGTCACGGCGCGCAAAAAGGCCGGGTCGTCGTCGTTGTTGATCCACAGGCGAAACCAGCCACACAGGTCCTTGATCTCGGCCCGGTCAAAAAAGCTGGTGCCGCCCGACACCTTGTAGGGAATTTGCGCCTTGCGCAGGGCCTTCTCGAACGTCTTGGCCTGGTGGTTGGCGCGGTACAGGACCGCGAAGTCCCGAAACTCCTTGTGCTGGCTGGCAGCACTGGTGCCGCCGCTGGGGCCGGTGGCAATGGTTTCGGTGCCCGTGCGCAGGCTCTGGATGCGCGCGACGGTGCGCTCGGCCTCGTGTTCTTCGCTGTCGGCATCGACCACACGCACCGGTTCGCCTTCACCCAGGTCGCTCCACAAGTTCTTGGGGAAGAGTTTGGGGTTCGGGCCGATCACGTTGTTGGCGGCGCGCAAAATGGCCCCGGTGGAGCGGTAGTTTTGCTCCAGCTTGATGACCCTGAGGGTGGGGAAATCAATGGGCAGTTTTTTCAGGTTGTCCAGCGTGGCGCCGCGCCAGCCGTAAATGCTCTGGTCGTCGTCGCCCACGGTCGTGAAGCGCGCGTTTTTGGGGTCTGTGCCACCCACCAGCAGCTTCAAAAATTCATACTGCGTGGCATTCGTGTCCTGATACTCGTCCACCAGTACATGGCCTACCAGCCCTTGCCATTTGGCCCGAATCTGCTCATGGCTTTGTAGCAACTTCAGGGGCAGGCTGATCAGGTCGTCAAAATCCACGCTTTGGTAGGCAGTCAAACGCTCTTCATAACGCGCCATGATGCGGGCGGTGATTCTTTCGGAATCGTCGGCGGCTTGGGCTTCGGCCTGCGCCGCATTGAGCCCCATGTTCTTCCACTTGCTGATGGTCCACTGCCAGGCCCTGGCGGTGGCTGCGTCGGTGCTGCCGCCGGCGTCTTTCTGGATGCTGGTCACGTCGTCGCTGTCCAGAATTGAAAAGTTGGGCTTCAGGCCCAGCGCCTGGCCGTCGGCACGCATCATGCGCACGCCGAGTGCGTGAAAAGTGCAGATCACCACGTCTTTCGCCGCCCGGCCGATCAGGCCCTTGGCGCGCTCGCGCATCTCGGCGGCCGCCTTGTTGGTGAAGGTGATGGCGTAGATGCGCCTGGCCTCCATGCCGGCCTGGATCAACCGGCCGACCTTGTGTGTGATCACGCGCGTCTTGCCCGAGCCAGCGCCAGCCAGCACCAGGCAAGGGCCGTGCATGTAATTGACGGCTTCTTGCTGGGCGAGGTTGAGGCCGGCGGATGACGCGGAAGGGGGTGGAGGGGACATGAAGGGGAAGGGGGCGTTTTGGTGTCCGGCCAGAATGCCATCGACTCAATTCGCTGCCGTGGGGGCGCTTTTTGGCAGAACTCGAATCATACCGGGGTCGCTGCCGTGCATATTTGACCTTATGACTTGAAATAAGCATGGAAACACGGTTCCTGGGCCTGGTTAAAGTGGTTGGGCCACCCACTGGATAATCGACCCGTGCTGCAAATCCTCCTCGTCACCTTCCCCTTTTTCGCCTTGGTACTGGCCGGCTTTATCGCCGGGCGGCGCGGCTGGTTGCCGCTGGAGGCGATTCCCGGCCTGAACGGTTTTGTGCTGTATTTCGCCTTGCCGTGTTTGTTGTACCGCTTTGGCGCGGGCCTGCCGATTGCACAGCTGCTGGACGCCAGTGTGTTTTTCACGTACCTGTTGTGCGCCCTGGTGATGGTGGGGGTTGCAGTGGCCGTCAGCTTCAACGCGCGCATCGGCTGGAAGGACGCCTCATTGGGCGCGCTGGTGGCCGCCTTTCCCAACACCGGCTTCATGGGTGTGCCCCTGATCGTCGCCCTGCTCGGCACGGCGGCGGCCGGGCCGGCCATCATCACGATCATGGTCGATCTGCTCATCACCAGTTCCCTGTGTGTGGCCCTGAGCACGCTGGATGGTGCCGATGAACACGGCGCCGCCAAGGCGCTGAAAAACGCGCTCAAGGGCGTGGCCTTCAACCCCATGCCCTGGGCGATTTTGCTGGGGGCGCTGAGTTCGGCCATCAGCCTGGATCTGCCCAAACCCGTGGCGCAAACTTTGGGCATGCTGGCCGATGCCGCCTCGCCCGTAGCCCTGTTCACCATCGGCGCCGTGCTGGCGCGCTCGCAAATCCTGACCGCGCGCGGCCACGCCGAGCCGCTGGCGCTGGGCGACTACCTGCCCATCGCAGTGCTCAAACTGGTCGTGCATCCGGTGTTGGTGCTGCTGGCCGGGGTGTGCGCCATCCAGCTCGGCGCGCCCTTGAGCAAGTTCGCGCTGACCGTGATGGTGCTGGTCGCCGCCCTGCCCAGCGCCAGCAATGTGGCCATGCTGGCCGAGCGTTTTGGCGCGGACAACGGGCGCATCGCCCGCATCATCCTGGTGACCACGGCGGCGGCATTTGTGACATTTTCTTTCGCCGTGCGCTGGGTTCGGTGATGCTATATAAATAAAAGCATACTATTCAATGTCGGCGAGGACATTGCCTCGATTTTATCCGAAAGACTGGGCACGATGCGCGCGCAGGGCTCAAGCGGTGTGCGCCAGCACCGCATCACACATGACCGGCCACAACGGCTCGGGCCGGTCGTGGCCCATGTCTTTCAGCATCAGCAGTTTGGCCCCTGGCACCAGGGCGGCGGTGCGCTCGCCGCCACTGGGGGTAATGAGGGTGTCGTCCAGGCCGTGGATCACCAGGGTCGGCAAGCGCAGGCGCTTGAGGCCTTCGGCGCGCGGGCCGCTGGCCATGATGGCAGAGCGGTGGCGCAGCCAGCCTTGCGGGTAATGGCAGCGGTCAAAGGTCTCGGCGGCGACTTGTCGCAGCGCGGCCAGATTGGCGTATTTTTTGGAGCCCCACAACAAGGCGTCTTTGGCGGCTTCGATGTAGGCGGCGCGGTCATCGGGCGGCGCGCCAAAGCGGGCGTTGCGCGACTTGGGGTCGGACTGGCCGAATTCTGGCTCACCGGTGTTGCCCATCATCGAGGTGAGTGTCAGCAGGCGCTCGGGGTGTTCAATCGCCATGGTCTGGGCGATGGCCGCGCCCATGGACGAGCCCATCACGTGCGCCCGCGCGATGCCCAATGCGGTGAGCAAGTCCAGCCCGTCATTGGCCATGTCGCTCAAAGAATAAGGCGCCAGCGCTTTGGCGCCCGGCAGGTCGCCTGACGCAAGTTTTGCAGCGATGGCGTCCAGGTTGGCGTCTTGCCCGTTGAATTTGGTGGACAGGCCGCAGTCGCGGTTGTCGTAACGGATCACGTAACGACCGCCTTGACCGTTGCCCTGCGCTAGCCGCTGGCAAAAGCCCGGGCGCCAGTTGACCATCTGCGCGGCAAAACCCATCACCAGCAACAGGGCCGGGTCGCCGGGCGAGCCAAATGTGTCGTATTCAATCTGCACGCCAGTCGGGGTGGTGATGTGGGCCATGGTCAAATATTCCAGGCGTGATTGATGGGAGGCGGATGGACTGATCCTACAGCCGCCGGATCGGCTTTTTCTTCCAGACCAGCCGGTAATACGCCGTCTGCAACACAAGCGAGGTCAAAAAGCAGATCGGGTAGCTGGCCCATATGCCGTTGATGCCGTAGTGGTTGCTAAAAGCCCAGGCCACCGGGATTTGCACCAGCAATATGCTCAGGGTTGAAATCGCCGTCGGCCACAACACCGTGCCGCTGGCGCGCATCAGGCCCGACAGCACCATGGACATGCCCATGATGACGCAGCTCCACAGCATGATGTGCAGCAGGGTCTGCGCCACCTCGATCACGGCGGCGTCGGTGATGAACAGGCCGATCATGGCGCGTGAAAACAGGTAGCCCAGGAGCACCAGGGAACCGGTCAGCACCAGGTTCATCAAGATGCCGGTTTTGGCGATCTTGCCCAGCAGCTGGGTGCGCCCGGCGCCAATCGCCTGCGCGCCCAGAATGGACGCGGTGATGGCAATCGAGATCGCCGGGAACTGCACGTAAGAGATGATCTGGTTCACCGCACCGTAGGCGGCTGTGGCCTGCGAGCCGTAACGGTTGACCAGAAACAGCACGGCCACCTCGGACAGCGAAATCGTGACCATGGTCAACGCCGTGGGCAAGCCGATTTTCAGGATTTTGGCCAGGATGGCGCGGTCGATGCGGACGTGGCGCAGGAACTCGGCGTCCGGCGCCAGCGGCGAATGGCTGCGCAGCAAGTGCCAGGCGGTCCAGGCCAGGGCGGCGACAAAGGCCACGCCGCTGGCATAGGCGCCGCTGGCCACACCCAAAGGCGGCAAGCCGAGCCAGCCGCGAATCAGGGCCGGGGTGAGCAACAGGCCAACGGAAGTGGAGATCAGCAGGGTTTTCAGCGGCGTTTTGGTGTCGCTGACGCCACGCAGCATGGACGTGACCAGCAGAAACACAAAGATGAAGGGCGCTGCGATCAACATGACACGGGCGTAACGCACGGCGTCGGGCAGGATGTCGGCGGGCGTGCCCAGGGCGGTCAGCAGGGGCTGGGTGAAGACGCCGCCGAACAGCGCGACACCGGCGCCAAACCAGAGGCCCAGCGCCAGCGCCGTGCCGGCGATGGCCTTGACGCGTTGTGGCTCCCTGGCGCCCCAGGCCTGGCCGATCAGGACGGACGCGCCCGCCCCCAGGCCGATGACGAACGAGATCAGGAAAAACAGCACGGGAAAAAACGACGACACCGCCGCCATGGCGGCCACGCCGATCATCTGGCCGAGGTAAATGTTGTTGATCGTGCCTGACAGCGCCTGCAGGATGTTGGCGCCGATCATCGGGATCAGGAAGGCCAGGTAGGCTTTCCACAGCTTGGGCGCCGGTGGCTGGCTTGCGCCAGGCCGGTCTGCCGGGCTGGATGGGTGGGGGGGCTTTGTTGACATGAATTTTTTTTGATGTTGTTTGCAGCGGCTGGATCGGGCGTCAAGCCCAAAATGCGTCGGCCAGCAGCTTCTTCAGGTGCGTCTGGACATCAGCCGGCCAGTCGGCGATCAAGGCCTCAAACCCGGCCTGGTCACCGGCGAACAGGGCGCGGCTGGCCTCTTCAAACCCGGCCAGACTCAGGCCCGGTTGGCCCGCCATCGTGCTCATGAATCGATAACCCGCCTCGCTGGCCTGGCGCACCCGGTCTTTGACGTCCGAGGTGCGCCGGGCCACCTCCACCAGCTTGCGCAACGCAACTGAAGCGCCGCCAGACTGGGTGGCCAACCACTCCCAGTGGCGCGGCAGCAAGGTGACCTCACGCGCCACCACGCCCAGGCGCGGCCGGCCGGGGCCGCGTGGGGCTTCGGTGCTGGCCGCCGCTGGGCTGGCGCTGGCCGAAGCGCCCGCCGTGCCGGCTTCCTGTGCTTCCTGTGATTCGTGTGTTGGGGCGTGTATTGCGGCGCCAGCGGTGGCCGGGTCGTTCGCTGTCGCCGCCCTGGACTGCGCCAGCCGTTCAAACCGCGCCGCGAATTCATCGCGCGAGCCCCGCCAGTCCAACTCAATCACCTCGCTGGTCGTGTCGTTGAATATCAATACAGGCTGCGGCGCGTCGAGCTTCGCGCCGTCGTCCACGGCTGTTTTCGCTACGAGTGCCACGTCTTTGAGCGCGCCCGAGGCCAGGCAGTGGCTGCCCTGAAATGCGGTGCTCGGTGTGTTTTGCCAGTCCATGAAAATACCCGGATATAAATAAAGTGCAAATTATACCCGGACATAATTAGTTTGTCTATTTCATCCGGGTGTAATAAAAATAGAAGCAAACTATTCAATACTGACGAGGGCAATTCATCACTTTTACCCCTCAATTCGAAAATGAACGGCATTCGGACCGAATCCGGTGCCCGGCCGGCCAAGCTGACCTAGTGGGCAAAAGTCAAATCAGCAGGGGATCCACATCTACCGCCCAGCGGATCAACCCCTTGCCTTCTGGCCCAGACCGCGTCGCATGCAACACAATATGCCAGGCGCTCAAAAACCGTTGCAGGCGGGCGCGTGAGGGGCTCTCAACAAGCATCTGGGCGCGCTCGACATTGGCCACGCGCTGGATGCTCATGGGCACCGCCGGGTAAAGCGTGACGTAGGGCGCCTCGGGCATGTCCTGGGCGGCCAGACTGGCGGCGTTCAAAAACCCCTGGGCAACTTCTTGCGTGCGGGCGTCGGCGCGCAGCAGGGCCTGAAAACTGAAAGGCGGCAGGCCGGCGGTCTGGCGCTCCTTGAGCTGCTGCCCGGCAAAAGACGGGTAGTCGTGGCGTTTCAGGGCCTCAAACAGCGGGTGTTGGGGGTAAAAGGTCTGTAGCCACATCTCGCTTTGCGTGCTGATGCCGGCGTCGCGCCCGGCCCGGCCCGCCGCTTGCATCAACAGGCTGAATAATCGTTCAGGCGCGCGGAAGTCGCTGGAAAACAGCGCCCCGTCGGGATTGATGGCGGCGACCAGGGTGATGCGCCTGAAATCATGGCCCTTGGCGATCATTTGCGTGCCCACCAGCACATCGACCTCGCCGCCATGCACCTTGGACAATTGTTTCTCCAATTCGCCTTTGACCCGGGTGCTGTCGGCGTCGATGCGCAGGATCCTCAGCGGCTCGCCCTCGGGCTGCAAAGCAGACGCTGTGCCGGGGCGGCGCACTTGCGCCAGCAGCTCGGCCAGGTGTTCTTCAAGCTGTTCAGTGCCGCGCCCGACCGGGGCGATATCGACATTGCCGCACTCGGGGCAGGCGCGCGGCACCCGTTCGCCAAAGCCGCAGTGGTGGCAGCGCAAAGTGCGGTCAATTTTGTGGAACACGCGGTAGGCGCTGCAATGCGGGCATTCACTCTTCCATTCGCAGGCGGTGCAGGCCAGCACCGGGGCGTAGCCACGCCGGTTCAGGAACACCATGCTTTGTTCGCCCCGGGTGGCGCGCGCCTGGATGGCGGCCAGAAGAGGCGGCGAGATCACGGCTTTTTTAGGCTGGTGGTTCATGTCCACGCGGATCACTCGGGGCAGCGCCCCGTTGCCAGTGGGCCCATCCCGCACTGGCGCTGCTTCGCCGATTCGGCTTGGCATTTCCAGGCGCTGGTAACGCCCGCCCTCGCCCAGCGGGCGGCTGTGGTGCCAGCTCTCCAGCGAGGGCGTGGCCGAGCCGAGGATGACCTTGGCCCCGTCCAGGCGGGCGCGGTACAGACTCAAGTCGCGTGCCGAATACCGCGCCCCTTCGGTCTGTTTGTAGCTGGGGTCGTGTTCTTCATCGACCACGATCAGCTTGAGATACGGCATTGACGCGAACACCGCCAGGCGTGTGCCCAGCACGATGCGCGCGGCCCCGCAGTGCGCCGCCAGCCAGGCTTTAAGGCGCTGCGCAGGGCTCATCCCGCTATGCAGCGACACCACGGCATCCAAGCCGTAAAGCGCCTCAAAACGCGCCTTGACGCGGTCTTCCAGTTGGGGCGTGAGGTTGATCTCGGGCACCATCAGCAGCGCCTGGGCTTTGGGGTCGTCAGCCAGCGCTTTTTGCACGCATTGCAGATAAACCTCGGTCTTGCCGCTGCCAGTCGCGCCAAACAGCAGAAAAGGCCCGGTTTGGGTGTCAAATTGGGCGATTACCCTTGTCTGTTCTTCGGAGAGTGCTACTGAATGTATAGCTATTGACACACTCGGCGATGTCAGCCCTGGCGCAGCTTCGCGCCGTTTGAGGCGCCGGGCCAGTTGTACGGCGCTCAGGTCGCGCAGTTGCGGTGGCAAGGCGGCCAGGGCCACCTCGCCAGGCGAGCGCTGGTAATAATTGGCCGTGAATGTGACCAGGGATTGCCAGGCGCCAGACAGCGGTGTGATGCCGTCCAGTGCCCCGGCGATGCGGCGCAATTTGTCCGCATCCACTGCGGCCTGGCTGCCCGGCGCCTCAGCCCAAACCACGCCCAAAGTCTCGCGGGCGCCAAACGGCACTCGCACCAATGTCCCAGGCGCAAGTGCCTGCTCACTCAAATACGTGAGCGGCCCGCTGATCTGGCTGTGCGCTGGGGTTTGAACAAGGACGGAAATGCAATGGGTCATGCGCCCTGCTCAAAAAGCCGCAGTTAGGGCTTGAAGTTGATGTGAACTTCTTAAACAGCGGCTAAGTGCTTGATTTGGAACTGCTTTACAAGACATTCATCTATTCTGTGGATAACTTTGTTGATATCTGGGCTTCACCGGCTTCAAAGCCTTGAAAATCAAGGCTTTCGCTGCGCTGCCTCCAAAAAAAGCAAAGTTTTAAAGCCTTATGAATCAACAGCTTGCAATCGCTATTGGTTTTGTAGCGGGACTAGATCAATTCAGTGGGGTTTGTCGCAGCGCAGCAAATATTTTGTGCATAAGTCAGCTTCGGCATCTTGAATCGGGCTTGAAAGATGCTAGGTTTTGTGGCAGCCCAATTCAATTCCGCATGTTTTTGGAGACGAAATGCACGGCCTGCACCAACGCCGCCACGTTGTCCGGGGGTGTGTGCTGACTTATGCCATGCCCCAAATTGAAAATATGGCTGGCGCCCACGGCATCGGGGTCGTTCGCTGGCGCTTTGTACGGCTTGCCAAAGCTGGCCAGCACCCTCGCTACCTCGGCCTGAATCTGATCCGGGCCGGCAAACAACACATTTGGGTCGATATTGCCTTGCAGGGCTTTGGCCTGGGTTGCCGAGCCGTTTTCGCCGACCAAGGCACGTGCCTGGCCCAGGTTGACGGTCCAGTCCAGCCCCAACACGTCACAGTCGAGCGCGCCCATTTCCTTGAGCCACAAACCGCCGCCCTTGGTGAAGACGATGCGTGGAATGCGCACGCCGCCATGCTCTTTTTTGACCTGGGCCAGCACCCGCGCGGTGTATGCCAGGCTGAATTGCTGGAACGCGCCGTCCGCCAGCACGCCGCCCCAGCTGTCAAAAATCATCACGGCCTGGGCGCCGGCCTGGATCTGGCAATTCAGGTACGCGGCCACGGCGTCGGCATTGATGTGCAGCATTTTGTGCATCAGGTCGGGCCTCTGGTACAACATGGTCTTGACCAGGCGGTAGTCGTCGGAACCCGCGCCCTCGACCATGTAACAGGCCAATGTCCAGGGGCTGCCGCTGAAACCGATCAGGGGCACGCGGCCGTTCAGGGCCTTGCGGATTGAGCTGACAGCGTCGAACACATAGCGCAGTTTGGCCATGTCGGGCACTTGCAGTTTGGCCACTGCGGCCTCGTCGCGCACAGGGTTGGCGAACTTGGGGCCTTCGCCCAGGGCGAACGACAGGCCCAGGCCCATCGCGTCAGGCACGGTCAGGATGTCGCTGAACAGGATGGCCGCGTCCAGCGGGTACCGTTCTAGCGGTTGCAGGGTGACCTCGGTGGCGAAATCGGTGTTCGTGGCCAGGCCCATGAAGCTGCCGGCCCTGGCGCGGGTGGCGCGGTATTCGGGCAGATACCGCCCGGCCTGGCGCATCAGCCAGACGGGGGTGTGGCTGGTGGCTTGGCGCAGGCAGGCGCGCATGAAGCTGTCGTTTTGCAGGGCGGCGTGGGGCGGCGTGGGACTCATGGGCCTGATTGTCGCAGCCTCGGCTGGTGGCCCCGCTGCGCACTCAGTGGCGCCGCGCGTGCTCCACCAGCAGGCATTTGTTTTGCACGACCCGCAGGCCGGAGGCCCGGGCTTTGCCGGTGGCGATTTCGTGCTCGATGCCCAGTTGCAGCCACAGGCCCTTGGCCTCGATGGCAATCGCCTCGTCGGCGACCGGTGGCACATCTTCGCTTTTGCGGAACACGTCCACCAGGTCGATCTGCTCGTGGCGCGCAGCTTCAACCAGGCTCCCGTAGACCTTTTCGCCCAGGATTTTGTCGACCAAGGCCCGCGGATTGACCGGGATGATGCGCCAGCCATGGCGCTGCATGTATTCAGCCACCTCGTAACTGTCGCGGTGGGATTTGGGCGACAGGCCCACCACGGCGACGGTGCGGCAGGTTTTCAGGATGTGGTCAATGTCTTGTTGTTGCGTCACAGGATTCAACAGTTTGCGCTCAGGATTTGTATTTGACCGAGCAGCCGTAGGGCCGGCTGGCCGGGGTGGACAGCGGCTTGCCCGCCAGCGATTCGGCCAGGCCCGCGCGCACGTAATTGGTCGCGGTCTTGATGTCGTCAGGGCGCGCCGAGGCGATGCTGTCAATGCCGCCGGCGTAGATCAGCATGCCTTGCGGGTTGACGATGTACATGTGCGGCGTGGTGCGCGCACCATAACTTTTGCCAACCGAGCCTTCCTCGTCCATCAGGGTGGCGGCGGGAGCGGCTTTTTGCTGCGACATCCAGCGCCCCATTTGCGAGGGGGCCAAGTAGTCGGGGTGGCTATCCGCTGTGGAATTCACCGCAAGCCAGACCACGCCTTTGCCGCCAGCTTCTTTTTGCAGCGCCTGCATGTTGGACGGGTCGTAATGTTTGCGCACAAACGGGCAGCCGGGGTTGGTCCATTCCAGCACCACGTGTTTGCCTTTGAAATCGCTCAATCTGACGGTTTTGCCGGCCGTGTCGGTCAGGCTGAAATCAGGCGCCGCCTGGCCGACGGCGGGTGCCGGGCGGGCCTGGCCCGGCAACATCAACAAGGCGGCCAACAGGGCTGAAACGCCTGCCAGCGCGATGGAATGACGATGCATCATGGGTGCTTCTCCAGGGAGTTGAAGAACTGCCCATGCTAGCGGGATTTGGGCGTCTTGTCTTTTCGCCCCGCAAGCCCGGCCCACAAGCCCGCCGACCTGGCAGCTCAATCCAGCGAACGGTCCAGGGCGAAGGCCTTCATTTGCCCTTGCAGGCGTTCAAACTCCGCGTCCGTCAACGCCACCAGGGGTGCGCGCACGCGGCGCCAGCCAGGGTCATCGTTCAGAATCGCCATGATGCCCTTGAACGCCGCCGTCATGCCGTAGCCGCCCAAAATGTCGATGAAGGCCTTGACGCGGGCCATGTCGCGCGCGGCCCTGGGGTCGGGATTTGCGGCGTCGAACCGGGCTGTCAGGCGTTGCAACAGGTGCGGCATGACATTGGCCACGCCGCTGACCGCGCCGATGCTGCCCTGGGCCGCCAACACCTGCAAATCCGGCTCGTTGCCGACCCACACCTGCATGCTTGAGCCATTCGCCTGCGCTGCCCCATTCGCCTGCACTGGGCCATTCGCCTGCGGCTCAGGCGCCATAAAGGCCCGGGCCAGGTCGAGCGACCCCTCGCGCTGGCCGCTGCTGTCCTTGATGCCGACGATGGTATTGGGGTAACGCTGCTTCAAGCTCGCGATGACGTGGTGGCTCAGCGGCACGCCGCTGACTTGGGGAATGTGATAGAGCACCACCCGCAATCGCCCATCGCCCACCTTGTCGATGATCTGCGCATACGCGTCGATGATGCCCTGGTCTGGCACACCCTTCAGGAAGAAGGGCGGCAGCAGCAAGACGCCAAAGCAGCCAGACTGCACGGCATGGCGGGTCAGCGCCACCGCATCGGGCAGGGCGGCGGCGCTGGTGGACACCAGAATGCGCGCAGCCGGCACACCGCCCGCGATCAGGCCGTCCACAGCGGCGATGCGTTCGCCCACGCTGAATGACGGCCCCTCGCCGGTCGTGCCAAAAGGCGTGACACCGGTGCAACCTGCGTCGATCAGACCGAGCGAATGGCGCGCGAACGACGGGATGTCGATGTCCAGATTGGCCGTCAACGGGGTCAGCAGGGCCGGCCAGATGCCGGCGTAGGGGATTTTTGAATCGGTCACAGGGGGCCTAAATGGGGGAGTGAGTGGTTGGATAAGTGGGGTGGAATTTGAAGTTTAACGGCCAGTTAAACCGGCGTTCAAAAAATCTTGCCCGGATTGGGCAGGTTCAGCGGGTCGATGGCCGCCTTCGGCGTGCGCATCAACGCGATTTCTGCCGGGCTGCGGGCGTAGCCCAGCACGTTTGAAAATTCCGCGCAGGCGTCGCCCGGCCTGGCGGTTTCTGCCAGATTTGCATCTTGTGTGCTACCAGTGGCGTTGTTGCCACCCAACCGGAGGTACGTGCAGTGGGCGTTCCCAACTTCAAAATCGAACCCCCCAAATCCCTGGCGGCCCAAGTGGCCCAGCGGCTGCGTGAAGCCATCATCGACGGCCAGTTCGCGCTGGGCGAGATGATCCCCGAGGAGACGCTGGCGCTGTCTTTCGGCGTCAGCCGCACGCCCGCGCGAGGCGCTCAACTAGCTGTAGTCCCTGGGCCTGGTGACGGTGAAGCCCCAGCGCGGCAGTTATGTGTTCGAGGCCAGTGAAGCCGATTTCGCCGCACTGTGCGAGTTCCGCTGCGTGATGGAGCCGCGCGCCGCCGAACTGGCCTACGCCTTTGACCGGCGCCCCGCAAGGGCGGGCGCATTGGAATCAGAGCCGCGCCAGCGCCATGCGCACGTCATCCACGCTCAAGATTTCGGACAACACCACCGGCCGGGCGCCGGCTTTGTAGAGCACATACACCGGCACACCGTTGCGCCCGAGCTGCTGCAGGGCGGCGGTGATGGCCGGGTCGCGGCGGGTCCAGTCCGCGCGCAGCAGGGCCACTTTTTTGCGATCCAGATCGGCCAACACGCTGGCGTCGCTCAAAGTCGTCTTTTTGTTGTACTGGCAGGTCACGCACCAGGCGGCGGTGAAATCCACAAACACCGGTTGGCCGGCGGCCAGCAATTGATCGACCCGGCCCGGCTCCCAGGCCTGCCAGCCGGTGTTTTGCGCCGCCAGCGGCGCGTTCGGCTGAACTTGCAGGACATTTGGGCCGATTGCCCTTGTGGTTATTAGCAAGATAGCTATTGAAATAGTAGCAACCACGAATCTGCCGCGCCCGCTCAAGCTGAATGCCCAGGCCACCATGCTCAGCGCCACCAGCAAGGCCAGCAGGGCGCCCGCGCCGTCGATGCCGCTTTGCTGGCCCAGCACCCAGACCAGCCAGGCCACCGTGGCGAACATCGGAAAGGCCATCACCCGGCGAAAGACGGCCATCCACGCGCCGGGCCGGGGCAAGGCGCGGGCCACAGCGGGCACCAGGCTGGCCGCAAGGTAGGGCAGGGCCATGCCCACACCGATTGCGCCAAAAATCAATAGCGCTTCCAGCGCGGGCAGGCCCAGCGCCAGGCCGAGCGACGCGCCCATGAAGGGCGCTGTGCAGGGCGAGGCGATGGCCACGGCCAGCACACCCGACAGGAAGGCGTTCACGGCCGGATTTTTAGCCTGCCTGGACGCGATGGCGGACGGCACGAACTGCCCGATCTCAAACATCCCCGCCAGGTTCAGGCCCAACAGGGTGAACAACACCGCCAGCGCCGCCACCACGGCGGGTGATTGAAGCTGAAAGCCCCAACCCAGCTGTTCACCCGCCGCCCTGAGGCTCAGCATCGCAGCGCCCAGAGCCAAAAACGACACCATCACCCCGGCGGAATAGGCGAAGCCGCTGATGCGATGCCCGCGCCGGTCATCTGCCTGCTGGGTGAAGCCCATCACCTTGATCGCCAGCACCGGGAACACGCAGGGCATCAGGTTCAAAATCAGGCCGCCGAGCAAGGCGCCCAACACGGCGGCGAGCAGGGTAATGGGGGCTGTTGGCGCTGCGCTGGATGAACCGGCGGCGTTGGCCGTCAGGGCCGCTTCCAGCGCGGGCGACACGGTGGCCGCAGCGGCCAGCTTGGGCCATTCGCCCTGCACACGGACTTCGGCGCGGTAACTTTGCCGCTGGCCGTCCACAACCGCTACCAGCACCACGGGCATCAGATCCGGCCCGTTGCTGCGTTGGGCGGAAATCGGCACGCTGGCGTGCCAGACCGCGCCATTCCAGCGTTGCGTCCAGGGTGCGGCGGTTTCGATGACTTCGGGCGTCTCCGGGAAGAAGTCGAGCGTCTTGCCGCGCAGTGCCACGGGCAGGGCCTGCACCTCGAATTGCAATGAATTGCCCGCTATCAAAGCCCGGCTGTCGCGCGAGGCCTCGGCGCCGCGCAAGACCGGTTTGGGTTGCGCCGCAAAGGCCGCGTTGAAGGCTGCGCTGTTGAGCGCGGTGGACCCGCGCACAGGGATCTTGATGGCGAATTCGCCGTCCTCGGGAATGCACTCTTTGCGGCACACCAGCCAGGCTGCTTTGAGCTTGACCTCGATGTCGCCCCCGAGCAAAGACGGTTTGAAATCCGGCGTGATGGCCAGCGGCACCGGCAGCAAGACCGTTCCGTCGTAGCCATAGTTGGCCAGGCTGCCAATCGGAATTTTGACCGGCGCAGGCCAGGCGATGTCGCCCGCCGTGACGCCTGCCGGCAGCGTCCACTGCAGCACCGTGGGCAGGCCGGAGTCGCCAGAGTTCTTCCAGTAGGTGTGCCACTCGGGTTTGTGGGTCAATTGCAGGCCGACCCAGACAGTTTTGCCAGCGTCTGCGCCGTCGGGCGCGTGCGCCATCAGCTCGGCGCGCACTTGCTCGGTTGTCACCACGGATTTGGGGCTATTTTGGGCGATAGCCCCCGTACACATTGCGTAGTTGGCTATAAATAATATAGCAATCAATCTGCCCCAAGCAGACGGGGCTGAAGCCAGCGGCAAGGCGCGGATCAAAACACGGGGAGGCGGCATGGGCTACGGGCGGGCAGGGGGGGTTATCGTGGGGCAGGGCTTGGTGAGAGCCGCCCAGGCGGGCAAAGTTCATTATCCCCTGCCAGCCTGTGCCCCAGGCTGGCCAAACACCGCAGGCAAACTTTTCGGCGCGCGGATG
>JANMVT010000226.1:0-3416 GCA_031392945.1 Rhodoferax sp.
CATCGCCCGGGCCAAGGCCTGGGGCGCGGTGGGCATGGGCGCTTCGAGCCGCGTGCTGATGCAACGCGCCAAAGACAACCCCAACTTCTTCGTCTCGCTGTCGGCCACGTCCAGCGGCAAGTTCCTGCCGCAAACCGGCGCTGTCGTCATCAAGGACGCCAGTGGCCAGATCATCGGCGCGGCGGGTGCCAGCGGCGGCACAGGGGATGAGGACGAAGCGATTTGCATCGCGGGCGTTGAGGCGGCAGGGCTGGCGCACGGGTGAAAGTTGACATCCAGGTTAACAAAATGACAATTTTGCCGTTGCCGGGCAATTTTCAATGCAATTCAGGGCGCTAGCCCTCGTGGAATGGAAATAGTTTGCTATTAATAATGAACCATTGAAAAATGATCGCGCGCATTGCTTAAGCGGTGATCGGCGACAGCGAACTGTTACCACGCGCCTTCCGGCCCAAAGGCTGACCCCCTTTCCCCATCGTCACGACCTGCGTTGTCGATTCGCGGCCAGCGTGTGATTCTTGACGCTGATTTGGCGGCGTTTTATGGCGAGACAACCAAGCGGTTCAACCAGCAGGTCAAGCGCAATCTGGCGCGCTTTCCTGGGGACTTCATGTTTCAACTGGATCAGGAAGAGTTCTCCGGTTTAAGGTTGCAAATTGCAACCTTAAAGACAGGGCGCGGGCAACATCGCAAGTACGCGCCTTACGTTTTCACCGAGCATGGAGCGATCATGGCCGCCACTTTGCTCAACAGCCCACGCGCCACGGAGATCAGCGTGCACGTGGTACGGGCGTTTGTGGAATTGCGCGGCATGCTTGCCACCAACCGTGAACTGGCCAGCAAGCTGCATCTGCTGGAGCGCAAAGTGACGAAGCACGACCAGTCCATTGGCGAGCTGATTGACGCCATGCGCCAGTTGCTGGCGCCGCCCGACCCGCCACGGCGGCCTATCGGCTTTGTCGCTCCCGAAGAAAAACCCCGGCCGCGAGCGGGTAGACCTGTCCAGCGCTAGGCCCGCCCGCAATAACTGGATTCCACGACCGTCACGTTCCGGGCCCCGCATCCCGCCGGTTCACCGCATGAAACACCCCGCGCAGCCAGCGGTTGGCGGGGTCGTGTTGCAGGCGACGGTGCCAGTATTGCTGCACCTCGATCACCGGCGGCTTGAAGGGCAGTTCGAGGCGGCTGACCTTGATGTGACGGGCAACAGCCGCAGCGATATCGTCGGGCACGGTGGTGATCAGGTCGCTGTCGGGCAGGATGGCCAGCAGGCTCATGAAGTGTGACAGCTCCAGCGTCACCTGGCGCCGGTGGCCTTTGTCCTGTAGCCAGCGGTCAAAAGCATGCTCGCGGCCTTCCGGGCGCACCACGATGTGCCGGGCGGCCAGAAACTGCTTCAGGCTCAAACGATTGGGGTTGCTGCCGTTGCCGGGTCGCTTGGACCCATTGCGAACACTCTAGGACGCCATGAAGTGAACTGCGCAGCATCCACAGCGTCGCCGTCAAACCAGAGGCATATCCAGCGGCTGCCAACCACTCATATGGGCCTGATCTCGATCTCCGACGGTACGGGCATCGGGTTCGGGGACCGCTTGACCCACGCAGCCGCATCTTCTATCGATGGCAACTCCCAGAGCCAATATCCCGCGACGAGATCCCCCGTGAACGGCCCGTCAACGACAGTGCGCGCCGTCCCGTCGAAGCGCACGCGCTTTCCCTCGCGGCTCAGGCGCAGGCCGTTGCAGTCCTTCAAAACACCGGCCTTTCTGAGCTCCTCGTTGAAGACCTCCATGGCGGCCATGGAATCCTTCATCTGCGAGTCACTCATTGCTTGCAGGTGTGCCTCAAGGTCGGGGTTGGACTTGACGAGAATCATGAACTTCATGTTCAGCTCCTTTCGAGTGGGTTGAGCCGCAAGGCGGGGCTTAGAGGAATCAACGTGTGCCGTAGCTCAAGCTTGGGTACCAATCACCGCCACGCCCTTCGGGTGTGTTGTCAAGAATCGTCCAAAGCGGCATCAGGTCGGGCGCACCGCGCGGGTCCTGGCCTGGATCGGCCGTGGTGGCGCCCATCTCGCCACTCCAGAAATGGCGGATGCTGCCATCGCGTCGGGTGAAAACACTGAAACCCGGAATATCTGCGTCTTCAGCGCTGACGTAGGCGCGGGTGAAGTCACCGTCAACGTCCGAGTAAAGCCGAAGGTGGTGCCAGCCGCGTTCCTTCTTGACCGCCAGCAGGCGCTCAATGGGCGAACGCGCCACCATGACCAGAGCAATACGCTGTTCGACGTCAGGCGATTCGCCGTCCCACGCGGCCATCAGCGACGTGCACATCGGGCAAGGCCGCGCGCGCTTCGGGCCATACATGTAGCTGTATACGGCTAGCGTTTGCTTGTCGCCAAACAAACCGTAGAAGCTGACAGAGCCGTTTTCGCCGACGAAAGCATAGTCCTTGGGCACGGTGCCACCCGCCGGCAAAGCGCGTCGCTGCGCAGCCACGCGCTCGATGTGGCGCCGAAGTTCGATTTCCTCGGCGAGAAGGGCATCGCGCGCATGTCGATATTCAGCACTTTCATTCGGAAAGCGCACGCCGTTGTGTCGCGCCAGGTCGATCGCGGACTTGAGTGGGGTTGTGCCCATGGCAGTTACTGGCCTACGCCTTGGGCGCTGCAACATTCACCATCCAGGGCACCCCGAACTTGTCGGTCAGCATGCCGAAGGAAGAGGTCCAGAAGGTCTTCGTCAGGGCCATGGTGCGATAGGCGTCTTTGTTGGCCGCTGTGACAGGAATCAGAAATCCGTCGATGTAGCTCATGGTGTTGATTCTCGGGTCTCTTCAAAAGCGATTTACTGGACAGGCTAGTTTGTAGTTGAAAGTGCGCTCTTGCGTCCGCTCGCTGGCGCACATAGCCGAGCCACCTGCCTTGGGCGTTTTGACGAGGCTAAGCGCACGGCTGAAAGTTAACACCCGTGTTAATAAAATGCCAATTTTGCTGCTGCCGGGCAATTGTCGATGCAATTCAGGGCGATAGCCCTCGTGGAATTGGCATAGTTTGCTATCAATAGTGAATTATTGAGAAATGCACGCACGCATGGCTCATGCGGTGATTGGCGACAACGCACTACTACCACGTTGCTTCCGGCCTTGATTGCGATCCCCCTTCCTCACTGCCATGACCTGCTGTATTGATTCACTGACCGTTAGCTTTACAGCGGGACTAAATAGTTGGCCATCGCTTGGTCGTCGTTTTGATGCTGGTGGGACTTTTTCGGCGACGTCGGCATATACTGGCTCCACGCGCGGGCTGCCAATAGGCACTGCACCCAAAACGGACAAGGAGACGATATGTTCCGATCACTCACCCTGACCAGCGCGGCCCTTGCCGCACTGGTCGCCTGCACCACCACTCCCGAGCC
>JANMVT010000245.1:0-3486 GCA_031392945.1 Rhodoferax sp.
TGCGCCTCGTCAATGATGATGGTGTCGTAGGCGTTGAGCAGCGGGTCGGTCTGCGTCTCGGCCAGCAGGATGCCGTCGGTCATCAGTTTGACCGAAGCGTCGCGCGACAGGCGGTCCTGGAACCGCACCTTGAAACCCACCACATCGCCCAGCGGGGTTTCTAATTCTTCGGCGATGCGTTTGGCCACCGAACTCGCGGCAATGCGGCGCGGTTGGGTGTGCCCAATCAGTTTTGCACGCGTGCCCGGCGGGTAATTCAGCTTGCCACGCCCCATGGCCAGCGCGATTTTGGGCAACTGGGTGGTTTTGCCGGAGCCGGTTTCCCCACAGACGATAACCACCTGGTGGGCCTCAATGGCAGCACGTATCTCATCGCGTTTCGCGGAAACAGGCAGGGATTCGGGGAACTCAATGGTCAGCATGGGACGATTATCC
Source organism: Rhodoferax sp. (assembly GCA_031392945.1). Lineage (GTDB taxonomy): Bacteria > Pseudomonadota > Gammaproteobacteria > Burkholderiales > Burkholderiaceae_C > JANYCG01. Next base: position 436 of record JANMVT010000245.1, read on the forward strand.
GTGCTGCTTTTTGGCAACAGTTCGCGTCAGCCCGCTTGCCTGTCGCTGCCCAGACACGCCACAATCGCGCCTTCGCATTGGTGCACTGCCCTGCAGCGAACAGCCTTGCAGGGCTGAAACCCGTCCCAACCCGCGAACCACCCGCGAGACCATGACACACCTTAACCTCTGACGCACACGCCATTCCGCCCGGCGGGTTGTGTGCCCCTCACACCCCGCCCAAGGCCGGCCAATACCCGCCTTGGCATGACTTTGCCGAGGCGTTTTTATTTTATGGAGCCTGCACCATGGGTGCCAAGATGATTTCACCTGGCCTTGCCCAGGGTCTGGCCGAGCGCAGCGCCGTGCTGGAACGTGTGCGCGCGGAACTTAAAACCGAACTGTTTGGCATCGACCCCGTCATTGACCGCGTCATTGAGTCATTGCGGGCCTGGTTTTTGATGTCGCAGATCATCACCCGCCCGGTGATCATCTGCCTGTGGGGGTTGACAGGCACGGGCAAGACCCAGCTCACCCGTTTGCTGGCGCAAAAGCTGGGCTTTTACGACCGGTTTCTGGAAGTGCAGATGGACTGGCCCGTTTTGCGTTGCAGGCGGAACAGGGGTTTTCAGCAGAATCCTGTGAAGCGGCGTAGCGCAGAGTCATCCATCACCCGCGTGCAGGCATTGGCAAACCAGAGACCAGCCAGAAAACAGTTCGACACGTATTTACGTGCTACACTCGTTTTCGTATCCCGCTTCAAGCTGCCGTAAATGACCAATTTGACCATCTCCGTGGACGAAAACATTGTCCGCCAAGCCCGCATCCGCGCCATTGGCGAAGGCACGTCGGTCAGCGCGAAGGTGAGGGAGTTTTTGGCGCAGTATGCGAATGCAACAGTGCAGGCAGCGCCGTCCAAACCCGTGAAACTGCCGGTTTTTCGGGGGGGCGGCGGCTTTATGCCCGGCATCGACCCGTGCAGCAATAAGTCGATGCTGGACGCAGCGGATGGGTTTTTGGATGGCACCCGGTGACGCCAGACGTCAACGTGCTGATTGCGGCTTTCAGAGACGAGCACCTGCACCACCTAAAAGCCAGAGACTGGATATTGGCTGCTTGCGCGCAATCTGCTGCGACGGGTTTTGGCGCAGTGCCTTCCGGTGGCACGCTGCGCCTGATAACCCACGTGATGGCAAGTTTTCTGCGCCTGGTCACTAACGCAAGGGTATTTGCCAAGCCCACTCAAACCCCTCAGGCGATCGCGTTCCTGGATGCGGTATTGGCCAGCCCTGGCGTAGCAATTCTCGACACGTCCTCAAACTGGCCCGTGCTGCGCAAACTGTGCCTGGAGAAAAATCTGTCGGCCAATGCGATCCCCGATGCGATGATCGCCGCAGCCGTGGTACAAAACAAGGAAGTTTTAGCCACCTTTGACCGAGATTTTTTGCGACTGCTGCCCCCGCACCAACTTCAATTGCTGGTGAACTGAGAATTTTTTCGACAAATCTGCCCTAGCTTCCCAATCCCCCCATGTCCTCCGTTTTCAATTTCACCTTCGTCCCCTGGTTCCGTTCGGTTGCGCCCTACATCCACAAGTTCCGCAACCAGACGTTTGTGGTGGGCATTGCCGGCGAAGCCATCGCGGCGGGCAAGTTGCACCTGCTGGCCCAAGACCTGGCCATGATCCAGAGCATGGGCGTGAAGATTGTGCTGGTGCATGGCTTTCGGCCGCAAGTCAACGAACAGCTCAAGGCCAAGGGGCATGAGCCGCGTTATTCACACGGCATGCGAATCACCGACGAGGTCTCGCTGGACTGCGCCCAGGAGGCCGCCGGGCAATTGCGTTACGAAATCGAGGCCGCTTTCAGCCAGGGTTTGCCCAACACGCCTATGGCCGGCTCCACGGTGCGGGTGATCTCGGGCAACTTCATCACCGCGCGGCCCGTGGGCATCGTGGACGGCGTGGATTTTCTGCATTCGGGCGTGGTGCGCAAGGTGGACACGGCCGGCATCACGCGCACGCTGGACTTTGGCGCGATGGTGTTGTTGTCGCCGTTTGGCTTTTCACCCACTGGCGAGGCCTTCAACCTGACCATGGAGGAGCTGGCGACCTCGGTCGCCGTGGCCTTGCAGGCCGACAAGCTGATCTTTTTGACCGAAATCCCCGGCATCCGCATCGACCCGGAACGGCCTGCCGGGGACGACAACCCCGTCGACACGGAACTGCCCTTGGCCGCCGCAGAAAAACTTCTTGCGGCCTTGCCGAACCCCAAACAACCCAGCGACACCGCGTTTTACCTGCAACATTGCGTCAAGGCCTGCAAAGCCGGCGTGGAGCGCAGCCACATCCTGCCGTTTGCGGTGGACGGCGCCTTGCTGCTGGAGATTTATGTACACGACGGCATTGGCACCATGGTGATCGACGAAAAGCTGGAATCCATGCGCGAGGCGACGCCCGATGACGTGGGCGGCATCCTGCAGCTGATCGAGCCGTTTGAGAACGACGGCACCCTGGTCAAACGCAGCCGCACCGAGATTGAGCGTGACGCCGGCAACTACACCATCATCGAGCACGACGGCGTGATCTTCGCCTGCGCCGCGCTGTACCCCTACCCAGAGGCCAAAACCGGCGAAATGGCGGCGTTGACGGTGTCGCCGGCGGTGCAGGGCCAGGGCGATGGCGAACGCATGTTGAAACGAATTGAACAACGTGCCAAGGCTGCCGGCCTGGACAGCATTTTTGTGCTGACCACCCGCACCATGCACTGGTTTCTCAAACGGGGTTTTGTGCAGGCGGATCCGGACTGGCTGCCCGATGCCCGCAAGCGCAAGTACAACGGCGCCCGAAAAAGCCAGGTGCTGGTGAAAAAGCTCAGTAGCTGAACCGCTTCGCGGGCAAGGTCAGCGTGCGCCGGCGCGGGCGCGCCAGACAAGCGCCAGCGCCACGGCCGCAATGCCGAAAAAACAAAGAAACGACCAATTGGCGATGGAGCCGCCCAGAAACGTCCAATCCACTTTGGAGCAATCGCCGCTGCCCTTGAAAATCATCGGGATGGCGCGCTGCAGCGGGAA
>JANMVT010000249.1:0-6606 GCA_031392945.1 Rhodoferax sp.
TGGACTAGGGCCGCCTGTACGCAATGCATCAGGCCGATGCCTTCTTTGTCACCCGTGCCAAGTCCAACTTCAGCGCGCGCAGGCTGTATTCGGCCAGCGTGGACAAAACCACCGGCGTCGTGTGCGACCAGACGGTGGCGCTCAATGGGTTGACCAGCTCTGCGGGCTATCCCGAACATTTGCGCCGGGTGCGCTTTCGCGATCCGGCAAGCGGCAAGGCGCTGGTCTTTTTGACCAACAACACGAGCCTGCCTGCACACGTGATCGCCCAGTTCTACAAGAACCGCTGGCAGGTCGAGTTGTTCTTCAAATGGATCAAGCAGCATCTGCGAATCAAGCAGTTCTTGGGCACCAGCGAGAACGCGGTGAAGTCGCAAATCTGGTGCGCCATCTGCACCCACGTGCTGATCGCCATCGTCAAAAAAAGGAGCTTCACCTGAATTCCTCGCTCTACACTTGCCTACAGATTTTGTCGGTCTCGGTTTTCGAGAAAACCCTGATTTCATGCGCCTTGCAGACCGATGACTACAAAACACAACCACCACCCGCCGCTAACCAATTGATTTTGTTGGGGTTTTGACCGGACAGTAGTGATTATTTTTATAGCTTTTAATTTCCCCGTGCCTAGGGGAATCCGGGACGACACTGGGCGGCCAGCCTCTCGCGCGGCGAAAGCGCTGGGCTGCGGGCCAGATCTTGCGGCGGCTGATCCAAAAACCGGCAGGTTCCGGCCCCACAATCCCGGACATGGACTTCCTCAAACGCATCTTCAATGGTCTGGCGCTGGGCCTGTTCGCGCTGGTGCTTTTGTTCGAGGAATGGGGCTGGGAGCCGCTGTCCAGGATGTTCACGCGGCTGTCGCGCCTGCCCCTGTGGGCCCAGGCGGAGCGCACAATCGCCGCATTGCCCAAGTGGGGTGCGCTGCTGGTGTTTTTTGTGCCGGCGGCAGCGGTGATTCCGGTCAAACTGCTGGCGATTTACCTGTTCGGCCAAGGCCATGCCGCCTGGGGGCTGACCCTGCTGCTCGGCGCCAAACTGGTGGGCACCGCCGTGCTGGCGCGTCTGTTCCAGCTAACGCAGCCGGCCCTGATGCAGTTTGCCTGGTTCGCCCGCTGGTACCCGCGCTGGAAGGCCTGGAAAGACGCCCTGTTGGCGCGCGCCCGGCAGTCGGCGCTGTGGCAATTGGGCCGGCGCTGGAAGGCCGAGTTGAAATCTTTTTGGGCGAAGGTTTGGAGTTGATCAGGGCTTGCTTGCCAGGTCGATGCGCCGCTGCACCTGCGCACGGGCCTGCGCGTCGCCTGTCGCTTCCGCCAGCTTGAGCTGCACGCCCAGCCAGGCCAGCAAGGGCCGGCGCCAACCCTGCTCCGACGCGGTGTTGACCGCCAGCGCCACGCCGCTTGGGGGCAGCAGGCCCTGGCGGAACAACACGCCGGCGCCAACCAGGCGCGCCAGCGGCTCGCGCATGGCCGTGAGCGCAGCGACCCGGCTGGCGTCGTCCCTGGCCGCGAGCACCGGGCGATGGGCCTCGGGCAGCAAGGCGGCCCGGGGCGCATCCAGGCTTTGCCAGCGCGCGCCCAGGTAGTCGGCATAGGCGCGTTCCGGGGCAGCCATGTCCTCGTACGGGATGGCGATGGGGATGGCGACGGGAAAAGCTTGCGTGGATGTGGACTTGGGTGGGGCCGCGCAATCGTCCAGTTCCAGGCTGGCCACACGGACGGCGCAGCGCACCAGATCGACCCTTGCCACCAGGTCTGGCCGCGCCGTGGCCGTGACGTCGTTTCTGGCACGGGCAAATTCAATGTCGGCCACCGGGGTGTTGCCGCCCAGGTACGCGGCCGTGAAACTGGCCAGCGAGCCATAGGCGTTGACCTGCCAGTCGGGCGTGGCCGGGTTGTTGCCGCAGGCGCCCAGCCCAAACGTGGCCGCCAGGGCGATTGCCAGGGTGAGCAGCTTCTTCATGGCAGCTTGATCTCGCGGTCGCGCGCAAACGGCCATTTGCGGTTGATCTCATCGACCATGCTGTTGATCTTGCGCAGGGAGGCGTCCACCTCACCGCGCAACAGCCCCAGATCGGTCGTGGCCAGGCGCAAGTTGGACGCCACGCCTTTGGCCTCGGACGCCGCACCTTGCGCCTGGACGGCCACACCCTTGACCTCGACCGCCACGCCTTGCGCCTCGGCCAGCAGGGCATCGACCTTTTTCAGGCTGCCGCGCGCGTCTTGCAACAAGGCGGTCAATTGCGCCACCGAGGCCTGGGTCTCGTCCATCACGCCCTTGTCGCCGAACAAGCGCTGGTCGGCTTTGGCCAGCAGGGCATTGGTGGTGTCGAGCGCGTTGATGACCTTTTTGGCATTGGCGTCGCCGCCCAGGATCGCGCCCATCACGCCGTACGGCCCGACCATGTCTTTGCCCAGGCTGCCGGTGATGGCCTGCATGTTGCCCAGGCTGGCGTTCAGGCTGGAGTCGGTGCTGGTGATGCGCTCCAGGTTGTCGAGCAAAGAGCGCACCGACGCCACCAGGCGCGGTATCTCGGAACTGGTGTCGCCGCGCAGCACGGTGCGCACGGCGTCGGGCGGCAAGGGCGGATCGGTCAACACGCCGCTGAAGGCGCGCAGCCGGGTTTCGCCCACCAGGCCTTTCTCGGAGGTGAAAATGCTCGAGGTGCGCAGCCAGTGCGCGTCTTTGGTCGGCACATCGACCACGATGCGCGCCTTGCCCAGTTCGTCAAGCTCGATGCGGCGTACCCGCCCGACGGGGAAGCCCGAGAAGGTCAAGTCCATGCCGACCTGGACGCCCTCGGAGTCGTCGGCCACCAGCACCAGTTGCTGGGTGCGCTCGAACACGCCGCGCGCCACCATCACGTAGGCCAGAAAGGCGCAGACCAGCAAGGCCGTGAAGGCCAGCAGCAGCATGGCCTTGAACTCGATGTGGGCGATGGGCGCGGGCGCCGGCCCGGACGCGGGGCTTGGTTTGGCGGGGGCGTCTTCAAGGTTCATCAGGCGGGATTATCGGAGTATCGGGTTGTCCGTTTGTCGGATTCGGGCGGCTGGCGCAAACTTTGGGGCCGGCTCAGATGTAGCGCACTGCAAGCGACAGGCCCTCGATCGCGATCAGCGCCAGAAACAGGCGCAGGGTGCCGGGCTGGACGGCCTGTGGCGCGTCGTCATCGTCGTCGGAAGCTTCATCCAGGCTCGCGGCGATCGGTATCACGGCCACCGCCAGGCTGAAAAACAGCACCTTGAGCCCGAATCCGATGGTGATGGCCGGGTCAAACACCTGGCCCACGGTGCGGGCGAAATAGTCCAGCCCCCAACGCGAAAACCCGTAAACGCCAAGATAGGACAACACCAGGGCCACTGCGCCGCTGACGACCACCATCGTCAGCACCGAAAACGCGTAGGAGATGACCCGCGGCACCAGATCGTCGCGGATGCGGTCGGTGTCGGCGCCGCCCAGCACGCCAAGATCGCGCGGGATGTGCAGCCCGGCGACGGCCGGACTGACCGCCAGCGCGCTGCGCAGGGTGACGTAGAGCGCGGCGACCAGGGGGATCACTTCGAGCACCAGCACGCGCACCACCATTTCGAGCGCGAAATTCGACAAGCCGTAACTCAGCGCGGTCACCAGAAGGATGCGGATCAGCACCATGCAGATCAGCGCCGACAGCAGGGTGAACCAGGGCAGGATCTGCCAAGTGGTCACATGGATCTGCCGGGCAATGGTCTGGCGGTTGGCGCGGTCCCAGGTGGAGGCGGACAGCGCCATCACCAAGGCCAGCGCGCCAAACACAAACACCCGGCGCCAGCTGGCGGCCCATTGCGCCAGGCGGCTGCCCAGCCGCCCAGGCTCGAAGTGCCGCAGAGAAGAGGTTTGGCGCATGCCGCCATGATAACTACGTGATAGCGACGTGATGGCGACGCCCCGCCCGCACCCTGTGGCAGGAAGGCTGGCATCATCGGTGCACCGATGAATCCTGATGCCCACCACCTCTGGCGCGCGCCGCGCTGGGCTTTCGCCCTGTTGCTGGCCCTGCTCGGCACGCTGGGGCCGTTCGCCATCGACACCTCGATCCCCACGTTTTCCGGCGTCGAGGCGGATTTGGGGGCGTCCAAAGTCCAGCTGCAGCAAACCATCTCGGCCTACCTGTTCGGCTTTGCGCTGATGAGCCTGTTCCATGGCGCCATCTCGGACAGCGTGGGGCGCCGGCCCATGGTGTTGTGGGGGCTGGCGTTGTTCACGCTGGCGTCAACCGGCTGCGCCTTCTCGGCCTCGATCGGCCAGCTGATTTTTTTCCGCGCGATGCAGGGCCTGTCCACTGGCGCCTGCATCGTGATCGCCCGCGCCATCCCGCGCGACATGTTCCCCCCGCGCGACGCGCAGCAGGTGATGAGCCAGGTGACGATCTTCTTCGGCTTGGCGGCGGCATTCGCCCCGCTGGTGGGCGGCTGGCTGTTTGTCTGGTTTGGCTGGCGCAGCAGCTTCTGGTTCATGGTGGCCCTGGGCGCGGGCCTGTGGTTCGCCAACTGGCGGCTGTTGCCTGAAACCCTGCACAAGGCGCAACGCCAGCCGTTTGACGCGGCCAGCCTGCTGCGCGGCTACTGGAAATTGGGCCGCGACCCGCGCTTCATGCTGCTGGCCGTGGCCGTGGGCGTGCCCATCAACGGCACGTTTTTGTACCTGATGTCTTCGCCCGTGTTCTTGGGCCAGCACCTGGGCTTGGCGCCGACGCAGTTCTTCTGGCTCTTCATCACAACGATTGGCGGCGTCATGAGCGGGGCCTGGGCCAGCGGCCGGCTGGCGGGACGCATCGCGCCCAAGCGGCAAATCCGCAACGGCTTTGTCGTCATGCTGTGCGCGACCCTGGCCAACCTGGCGGCCAACAGCCTGTTCAAGGCGCACGTGGCCTGGGCCTTCCTGCCGCTGGCGGTGTACTGTTTTGGCTGGGCCTTGATGAACCCGGCCATGACCTTGCTGCTGCTGGACTTGCACCCCGAACGCCGGGGCATGGCCGCGTCTTTGCAGATCTGCATCGGCTCCTTGTCCAGCGCCGTCACCGCCGGGGTGCTGGCGCCGCTGGTGATGCAGTCCACCACGTCCCTGGCCCTGATGTCAGCGGCGATTTTGGGCCTGTCGCTCGCCGCCTGGCTGCTGGCGCACCGGCGCTGGCCGGGCATCGGGCGGGTGGTGGCGCATTTGTGAATGGCCGGGTGAACGGCGCCCCAGGCCAAGCGCGTCAAAATGCCTGGTCAGACGGAAATTTGCAGAGGCCGCCCGGTGCGCGCCACCCTATCGATCAGCGCGTCCACCGTGAAGTTGCTGTTTTTATGGCGACTCACGTCGGACACGCACGGCCGTGACACGCCCAGCAACGCCGCCGCTTTGGCCTGTGTCAAATTCTCGGAGGCCATCCAGGCGGCCACGGCGTCCATGAACTGCTGTTTCGTCAGTCAATACGGCCCGCAGCACGTTAACGCTCTTGCCAAAGACCAGGCCGAATTCCGCCAACAGGCCCCGGATGCGGTTGACGCAGACGGTGCGATCCGTTTTGAAGCCTTCACGCAGTCGGTGTACGCACAAACCTGGATGACGTTTTTGGCCAAATCGGCGCCAACTCGTGTAATCTCGGACATGGGACTTCTCCTTCATAAAAGGTTTCAGATTGAATTCAACAACCCAATCTTGACACTTGATGCCGTTGCCTGGAAGTGGGAAGTTCCTTCGTATTCCCTTCGAGGAATGCCCAAAAGGCTGCGCCTTTCGGGCACCCCTCATGTCCAACGTTGGGCCCCAGCATGTCTCTCGCCTATGTGCGCTAGCAAACAGACCCACCTTCGCCTTACACACACACTCTCCGACTCCCGTGCAATGATTCTCAAGTAAGGAGTTTTTTTATGAAGAAATTGTTAATCGCGATACTGTGTCTAACAACGATGGCATTGACGTTGCCGCTTCAAGCCGCAACCAAAGCCGAGAAGAGTCTGTATGAACGGCTTGGCGGCGTCTTCGCAATCGCTGCGGTCGTTGACCATTTTAGCGACGCGGTGGTGCAGAACCCGATCGTAGGAAAGACTTCCCAAAACGCCGCCCTCAGGAAATGGCACACGGAGAACCTCGACCGGTTACCGGGCCTCAAGTTCATGCGAACCTTGTGGGTCTGCGAGGTCACCGGTGGGCCGTTCAAATTCTCGGCAACCAAGCCGGGTAAAACTCATTTGGGCCTTGAGGAGGCGCATCGTGACCTCAAGATCACGCCAGAAGAATTCGACGAGGTGGCGGCCGAGTTGGGGCGCAGCCTTGACTTCGCCAAAGTGCCTGAGCACGAGAAGGGAGAAGTCCTCGCCGCCTTCGCAGCGCATAAGAAGGAGGTAACGGCTGGCTCCATGAAGAAGTGATTCTCCAGCAGACGCGCTTCAGTTCTGTTGTTCTGTTCTGGGGCGCGTCTGTCCGTCTTACTCATCCTAATTGCCTCGAACCACGCATAACCATTGTCACGAACCGAACGACGCGCCTAACCCCTATGAAAGGGGTCAAGATGGAAGTTAGGTGAACTGAGTTGGATGTTTTTGTTTTTTGGTTTGGGTTTGGGTTGGCCGGGCGGCGTGTTGC
>JANMVT010000258.1:0-2199 GCA_031392945.1 Rhodoferax sp.
CGGCCTGGCCGATCTGGCCCGCAGTGCGAGTGTTGGCACGGCGGTGCGGCAACTGGTCTGGCTGCCCGGCGAAGACGCGGGCAGCCCCGCCACTGGCATGGTGGCTTTCGACGATCTGCTCCAGCACGGCAACACGCCGCCCGAGGTCGAGCTGGACGGCGCCATGTTGGCCCAGATCATCTACACCAGCGGCACCGAGTCGCGCCCCAAGGGCGCCATGCTGAGCCACGACGCGGTGATTTCCGAATACGTCACCTGCCTGGTCGATGTCGAAATCGCCCACAACGACGTGATGCTGCACGCCCTGCCGCTGTACCACTGCGCCCAGCTTGACGTGTTTTTCGGCCCCTGCGTCTACGTGGGCGCCAGCAACATCATCACCGGCAAACCGGCTGCGGACAACCTGCTGGCGATGCTGGCGCGCGAGGGCATCAACTCATTTTTTGCGCCGCCTACAGTGTGGATCTCGCTCCTGCGCGCACCGCAGTTTGACGGCACGGATTTGTCAAAACTGCGCAAGGGTTATTACGGCGCGTCCATCATGCCGGTCGAGGTGTTGAAAGAGATCCAGCGCCGCCTGCCCCAGGTGCATTTGTGGAATCTGTATGGGCAAACCGAGATTGCGCCCGTGGCCACAGTGCTCAAACCCGAAGACCAGTTGCGCAAGGCCGGCTCGGCGGGCAAACAGGCGCTGAACGTGGAAACCCGCATCGTGGACGACGCCATGAATGATGTGGCCGTCGGCGCAATCGGTGAAATCGTGCACCGCTCGCCGCAGTTGCTCTCGGGTTATTTCAAGGACGAGGAGAAAACCCGCGACGCATTCGAAGGCGGCTGGTTCCACAGCGGCGACTTGGGCCAGATGGACGACGAGGGTTTCATCACCGTGGTGGACCGCAAAAAAGACATGATCAAGACCGGTGGTGAAAACGTCGCCAGCCGCGAGGTGGAAGAGGCGCTATACGGCATTGAAGGTGTGTCGGAAGTGGCCGTGATCGGCCTGCCCGACGCGCGCTGGATCGAGGCCGTGACGGCCATCATCGTCAGCAAGCCGGGCTACAGCCTGGTGGAGAAGGACGTAATCGCCGCCTGTGCGCAAAAGCTGGCGCACTTCAAGGTGCCCAAGCGGGTGGTTTTGACAGACAGTTTGCCGAAAAACCCGAGCGGAAAATTGCTCAAACGCGAGCTGCGGCAGAAGTACGAGGCGCTGTTCAAAACTTGATTTGCTACTATGTTAGGAGCATACTATGCACAATACGCAAGGCGAAATGTTATTTTCTGGAGTGAACCCCATGCCGGACGCCAGCCTGGTCCAGCGGATTGACGCCATCCAGGCAGTTCTTCAAGAGCGCGGCCTCCAGCCCGCCGAGTTCATTGACCAAGCCAACCACCTGATTGAAGAGCAGTGGATTCCGCAGAACGGCGCCCGCGTCGTCGCCAAGGCCTGGACTGACGCTGCCTTTCGCCAGCGCCTGTTTGCCAACGGCATCGCTGCGGTGGGCGAACTGGGCATCACCTTGCCGCGCCATCACCGGCACCTGGTGGTGTTGGAGAACACACCGGCCATCCACAACGTGATCTGCTGCACTTTGTGCAGTTGCACGGCCTTCACCGTCATCGGCCTGCCACCAGATTGGTACAAAGACCTGGAATACCGCGCGCGAGTGGTCCGCGAGTCGCGCACGGTGCTCAAGGAAATGGGCCTGGACTTGCCGCCTGGCATCGAAATCCGCGTGTGGGACACCACGGCCGACACGCGTTATATGGTGCTGCCCGTGCAGCCGCCCCACACACTGAATTGGCCCGAGGAAAAACTCGCGGCAATAGTGACGCAGGATTCGATGATTGGCGTGGCGCGGCTTTGATCACGCCAGAAACAAGGAGTTCAGCATGGACGGCATTCACGATCTCGGCGGCAAGCAGGGCTTTGGCCGGGTGCGTTATTCACCCGCAGCGCCGGCCTTTCACGCACCGTGGGAGAAACGCGCCAACGCGCTGTATTCACTCGCGGTGAAGGCGGGCATCTTCAACATGGACGAGTACCGCCACGCCATCGAACGCATGGAGCCGCGCCACTACCTGTCGGCCAGTTACTACGAGCGCACGCTGACCAGCCTTGCCACGCTGCTGGTTGAAAAGGGCGTGGTGACGCGCGAAGAGCTTGAGCGCCGCGCGCAGGGGGCCTTCCCCCTGGCATCG
>JANMVT010000038.1:0-39194 GCA_031392945.1 Rhodoferax sp.
TGAAAAATATGTCAACGAAGCCGTCAAGGCCGCGCTGACCAATTTGGAGGCGCGTCCCGCCCCGGCCGGCGAGATGACCGTGGTGCTGGGCTCGGGCTGGCCCGGCATCCTGCTGCACGAAGCCATCGGCCACGGGCTGGAGGGCGACTTCAACCGCAAGGGCTCCAGCGCCTTCACCGGCAAGATCGGCAAACGGGTGGCGGCCAAAGGTGTCACCGTGCTGGACGACGGCACGATTCAAGACCGGCGCGGTTCGTTGAACGTGGACGACGAAGGCTGCGCGTCGCAGAAAAATGTGTTGATCGAAGACGGCATCCTCAAAGGTTATATCCAGGATTCGCTCAACGCCCGCCTGATGGGCGTCAAACCCACGGGCAATGGCCGGCGCGAAAGTTACGCCCACGTGCCCATGCCGCGCATGACCAACACCTACATGATGGGCGGCGACAAAGACCCCAAAGAGATCGTCGCCAGCATCAAGAAGGGGCTCTACGCCACCAACTTCGGCGGCGGGCAAGTCGATATCACTTCGGGCAAATTTGTCTTCTCGGCCAGTGAAGCGTTCTGGGTGGAAAACGGAAAAATCCTCTACCCCGTCACCGGCGCCACCCTGGTCGGCAGCGGCCCCGAATGCCTGAAACACGTCAGCATGGTCGGCAACGACATGAAACTCGACAGCGGTGTCGGCACTTGCGGCAAAGAAGGCCAAAGCGTGCCGGTGGGCGTGGGCCAGCCGACCTTGCGCATTGACGGGTTGACGGTGGGTGGGACGGCTTGACGGACGCCCAAATCGCTCTGGCAGCCTGAATTCTGCGGCTTTCCAATGAAATGAGGCGTTTTTCCTCGTGGGATATGCGTAGCTAGCTATTTATATGGTAGTAATAGGCCTCTTGCAATAATTCAGATGCGATCCCAAATCCGGCGCGAAATCGCGTCAATTGAGCCGTTGGACGCGCTGGAGGCTGAACACTTGGCCGACGCGCTGGCCTGGGTCGATTCCGGCGCCGAACTATTCCGCCAAGCCAAGCCCGCCACACCGCCCAAACACCTGATTTCGTATTTCGCGGTGGTCGATGAGGGGCATGTGCTATTGGTCGACCACAAAAACGCCCAGCTCTGGTTGCCGGCGGGCGGCCACGTCGAACCGGGCGAACACCCCAGAGTGACCGTGGTCCGCGAAATCGAGGAAGAGCTGGGCTTTGTGCCTTCGCACGAAATCGGCGCGCCCTTGATGCTGACCATCACCGAAACGGTGGGTTTGACGGCGGGGCACGTCGATGTGTCGCTGTGGTACATCGTCAAAAGCAGTCGTGCGCAGTTGGTCAATTTTGACGGCAATGAATTCCACGCGGTGCGTTGGTTCCCGCTGGATCAAGCGCCGCTGCATCGCAGCGACCCGCACCTGGGGCGCTTCATCAGCAAGTTGAATCGCGAAAGCCTGAATATCAATCAAACGGTCGCATCCCGATAGGCTTTCAGCACTGCATTCATCCGCGTCTGCCAGCCTGAGCCCAGTCCGCGGTACCAAGCCAGCACATCGGCGTCCAGGCGCAAGGCAATTTGCTCTTTTCGGTCTTCTTCCTTTTTAAGAGGGCGACCGCGTTTGGCTCTGAATTCGGCTACACCTATATGTGCAGTCGCGTCGTCCCAAAAAGACAAAACTGCTGTTTTGCTTTTGCCCGGGTAAGGTGCGTCAGTGCTGGGGATAGGCGCGGAAATAAGCTTGTTTTTCATAGGGTTCTGCCTCTCTACAGGAAATCAATCGCGGGCCATCCTCGCAGTCGACCCAAACCAGAAATACGACTCGGCCCTTGAGCCAGCCCAAGCTCACCAACCGCTGCTCTCCGTAATTTTCACGTGAGTCCTCGCGGGTGAGCATAGGCTCGTCGAACACAACCTCACAGTCGGCCAAATCAATCGCATGCTTCCCCAGATTTGCTTTGCGCTTGAGAGGGTCAAAAGGCATGCCTTAATTGTATATGCGATAAACCAGCAATGCAAGCCTGGAAACAGTCTAAAAAAACTGTTCTACCTGCAAAAATCGGTCAATTGAAGAGCAGCCGCAGGTGGGACGATGCGCAAAGCTGGAGTGAGCAATTCGAAGCCAACCGCCAGCACCAGCAAATCCTGATCACCCGACACCAGCCACGGCGCAGAGGCGGCAATGGCTGCGTGGATGAATTTGTCGTCATCCGGGTCGCGGCTGTAGGCCTTGGAGGTGATGCCTGCCTGCGGCGCCACCCATGCGGCCAGGGCTTTCGCGTCGCGCAAAATCGCACGGCGCAGTTCCATGCTCACATAGCGGTCGAATTTGGCTTTCCACAGGCGCGATTCAAGCTCCTGGAACGTGGTGTCTGAAAAAACGGGCATGCCATCAGCCAGAACTTTTTGAAGGACTTGTGCAGGCGCGCCGGCCGTTGACAGCGCTGCGCTGATCCAGACATTGGTGTCCACGACCACCAGGTCGCTCAACTCTCGTCCTTCAACAATGCCTCAAGCGCTTTGGGCGTCAAACCTGCCTGGCTGGCCGCGTTGGCGGATTCGGTCAAAGTGTTTTGCAGGCGGTTGGCATAAAACCGGCGCATTGCCTCGTAGTCCTGCGCGCTGACCATGACACCGACCATGCGGTCGTGGCGCAACACGGCGACGGGTCCGCGCTGCGCCTGGTCCAGAAACTCGCCAAATCGGGTTTTGGCTTCATTGGCCGTGTAGGTTTGCATGGTTTGCTCCAGTGAAGTGGCCGGTGACAAGATGGCAGATTTGATTTTATCACGCTAATTGATTAAATCGTTCGATTAGTGCGATTTTTTTAAAAATGACAAACCCAATGCCGTTCACCGTGCGACCGCTTACGGGCTGGCTTGCCTTTGCAGCGTGGTGCTCAAAAAACATGGGATGGGGTCTTGCATGTTGTTTGACTTGGTGGGCGGGAGCGGGTTGGCGCGGCACTCAGCTCCGCAGCTGTCCCCCGCGTCGGCCTATGGCCGGCAGCTCCTCCTTTACGCCGCTACGCCGAGTGCCACGCCAACCCGCTCCTTTGGGCTGGGTGACTGTTCAACCGTTGCAAAGCACCCAAGTCCAAAGCCGGAGAGGCCGTGGTGGGTGGCGTAGCGAAGTCACGGCGGAGCTGACGGCCCCAGGCCGGCGCGGGGGACATTCGCGTAGCCACCCGCCACAGCCTCTTCGGCGGCGCCTACGCCCAAACGAAGCCCTTGGCTTTGGAACGCCCCTGGCCCGATTTTGGGCTGTGCTACATTCAAGCCATGACCCGGTTCAGTTTTTTCTTAAGCTATTTTTGGATCTCACGCCCCCACGGCGGTCGAGAGAATTGCGCGTAGCTGAAAAAGCCCACCCAGTCTCCCCAACCAACCGCCGAATCCCGGCGGTTTTTTTTTGCCATTTCACGTTGCCGATTTTTCACCGATTGTTTTCAAACCTGAAGGAGCCGCCCCATGACAACTCAAACCGCCCCCAACACCGAAGGTGAGTGGCATGCCAACCCGATTGAACGCCGCCGCGCCGTCAACCCGACAGACCGCACCAGCCGCACCGACGATGCGCGCATCAAGGACATCACCGTGTTGCCGCCGCCCGAGCATCTGATCCGCTTCTTCCCGATCGGCGGCTCCCCGGTCGAGACGCTGATCACGCAGACGCGCCACAACATCCAGGACATCATGGTGGGCAAGGATGACCGCATGCTGGTGGTGATCGGGCCCTGCTCCATCCACGACCCGGCTGCGGCGCTCGAATACGCCCGCAAGCTCAAAGTCCAGCGCGACAAATACGCTGGCACGCTGGAGGTTGTGATGCGGGTTTACTTCGAGAAACCGCGCACCACGGTCGGCTGGAAGGGCCTGATCAACGACCCCTACCTGGACGAGAGTTTCCGCATCGACGAAGGCCTGCGCATTGCGCGCCAGCTGCTGATCGAGATCAACCGCATCGGCTTGCCGGCAGGCAGTGAATTTCTGGACGTGATTTCGCCGCAGTACCTGGGCGACCTGATCGCCTGGGGTGCGATCGGGGCGCGCACCACCGAGAGCCAGGTGCACCGCGAATTGGCCTCGGGCCTGTCTGCGCCGATTGGCTTCAAGAACGGCACCGACGGCAACATCAAGATCGCCACCGACGCGATCCAGGCGGCGGCCGGCGGGCATCACTTTTTGTCGGTCCACAAGAACGGCCAGGTGGCGATTGTGCAAACCAATGGCAACCCGGATTGCCACGTGATTCTGCGCGGTGGCAAAGCGCCGAATTACGACGCGGCGAGTGTGGCGGCGGCCTGCGCTGATCTGGTCAAGGCCAGGTTGAATCCGGCCCTGATGGTCGATTGCAGCCACGCCAATTCGTCCAAACAGCACGAGAAGCAGCTTGATGTGGCGCGCGACGTCGCGGCGCAACTGAAAGCAGGATCCAGGAGCGTTTTTGGCGTGATGGTGGAGAGCCACCTGGTCGCTGGCGCGCAGAAATTCACGCCCGGGCAAGACGACGCCGGCAGGCTGGAATACGGCCAGAGCATCACCGACGCCTGCCTGGGCTGGGACGACTCGCTCAAGGTGCTGGATGTCCTGTCGGCGGCAGTCACGGCGCGGCGGACGTTGTAGACTGCAAAAATGCCTTTTTATCCGATCTTGGTGAGAAAATAGGCATATTGCCCTCGTGGATATTGAATAGTTAGCTATATAAACAGGAGTAACCATGCTGCACCCCCAAGCCCGCGCCTTGCTGGATCTGATTGAAAAAAGCGGGCTGCCGCCAATCCATACGCTCACGCCGGCAGACGCCCGCAAGGTCTACCGCGACCGGCGGTTTTTCAGCCAGCCCGCCGCGCCGGAGGTGGCCAAGGTGCAGGACTTGCAGGCCACCGGCCCGCAGGGTGCGATTCCCTTGCGCTTGTATGTGCCAAAGGCCAACGCCGACCCCGCCAGCGGCCAGGCCCTGCCGGTGCTGGTTTATTACCACGGCGGCGGTTGGGTGATTGGCGATCTGGACACGCACGACACCTTGTGCCGCGAATTGGCCAATTTGTCCGGCTGCGCCGTGGTCGCGGTGGACTACCGCATGGGGCCGGAGCAGCCGTTTCCCGCTGCTGTGGACGACTGCTGGGCCGCCACCCGCTGGGTGCAGGCCAACGCGGCGTCCTTGGGGCTGGACGCCACGCGCCTGGCCGTGGGCGGGGACAGCGCCGGCGGCAACTTGGCGGCGGTGATGACCATCATGGCGCGTGATCACGCTGACGGCGTCGAATTGCCGATCCGCTTTCAATTGCTGATCTACCCCGGCACGGACCAGCGCCGGGGCCATGCCTCCCACACCAGCAATGGCCAGGGTTACGCGTTGACGAGCGACACCATCGCTTATTTCCAGAACCACTACATTGCCGACAAAGCGCAGTTTCACGATTGGCGCGCCTCGCCCCTGCTGGCCGAGAGCCTGGCCAAATTGCCGCCGGCCCTGGTGATCACGGCCGGCTTCGACCCCCTGCGCGACGAAGGCCTGGACTATGCGGACCGGCTGAGCGCCGCAGGCACGTCCTGCCACCATGTCTGTTTCGCGCGGCAAATCCACGGTTTCATCACCATGGGGCGCGTGCTGGAAGAGGCCAATGCGGCGGTCCGGCTCTGCGCTTCCGAGCTAAAACAGGCGATTGCCCTCATCCAGCATGTTTAAACAGCTATTATTTTAGTAGCATATCAAAATTCAATTGCCCCGGCTGAAGGCATGCTTTTCAGCCTGCGCCTCCCAGCGCGGCCAGCAACTTGGCGTGAACGCCGCCAAAGCCGCCATTGCTCATGCAAACGATGTGGTCGCCCGGTTGTGCGGCCAGGGCGACCTGTTCGACCAGTTCGTCAATTGAACGCGCCACCTGCGCCCGCGCGCCCATGAGGGCCAAGGCCTCGGCCGCGTCCCAACCCAGGCCCCCGCTGTGGCAAAACGCCAGGTCGGCCTGCGCCAGGCTCCAGGGCAACTGGGCCTTCATGGCGCCGAGTTTCATGGTGTTGGAGCGTGGCTCGAACACGGCCAGAATGCGCTGCAATGGATGGTCGCTTGCGTCGATTTTTCGGCGCAAGCCATCCACCGTGGTGCGGATGGCGGTGGGGTGGTGGGCGAAGTCGTCGTAGACGGTGACCGCGGTGGCGCCCGCGCCAATCACGCCGCGCACCTCCATGCGGCGCTTGACGTTGTCAAAACGCCCCAGCGCCTGGCAGGCCGCGTCCACCGCCACACCTACGTGGTCAGCCGCCGCAATCGCTGCCAACGCGTTGAGCTGGTTGTGTACGCCTGTGAGCGCCCACTCCACCCGCCCGCCACGCCGGCCTTGGCAGAGCACATCAAACTGATGTGGCTCGCCCCGGGCCGTGAAGTCGCTCACTGCGGCCCCAAAGCTGCGAACTTCGCTCCAGCAACCGGCGTTCAAGACGCGGGTCAGGCTTTCTTCCAGACCGTTGATCACAACGCGACCGTTGGACGGCACCGTGCGCACCAGGTGGTGGAACTGACGTTCTATCGCCGCCAGGTCGTCAAAGATGTCGGCGTGGTCGAACTCCAGGTTATTCAAAACCGCCGTTCGCGGACGGTAGTGGACGAACTTGCTGCGTTTGTCAAAAAAAGCCGTGTCGTATTCGTCGGCTTCGATGACGAAGCAATTGCCGCAATTTTCCGCCGGGCCGCCCCCAGGAAAATTAGCCCCCTCGGGGCTGAGCGCTGCGGCTCCAATCTCGCCTGCGCGAGATTGGACAGCGCGAAGAGCCGTTGCCTCCGGCATCGGCCTGTCCAGCGAACCACGCGAAGCGGGTAGCGTGGGGGCAACTTTCCCTAGCCGCGCCGAAACACCAAAGTTGAGCGGCACACCGCCGACCAGAAAACCGGGCTGCAGGCCAGCGGATTCCAAAATCCAGGCCAGCATTGCCGTCGTTGTGGTTTTGCCGTGGGTTCCCGCCACAGCCAGCACGTGGCGGCCCTGCAAAACATGTTCGGCCAGCCATTGCGGTCCGCTGGTATAGGGCAGGCCCGCAGCCATGATGGCCTCCATAAGCGGGAATTTGGGGCTGCCATCGGGCAGGCGCGCACGGCTGACCACGTTGCCGATGACAAACATGTCGGGTTTCAGCGCCAGCTGGTCGGCGCCAAAACCTTCGATCAGTTCAATGTCCAAAGCGCGCAGCTGGTCGCTCATGGGCGGGTAGACACCGGCGTCGCAACCGGTGACTTTGTGGCCGCTTTCGCGCGCCAACGCGGCCAAACCGCCCATGAAGCTGCCGCAAATACCTAAAATGTGAATGTGCATCGTCTGATTTTAGGTTTCAGAATGGCCGCATCAAACTTTCATGCAAAGGCGCGTTGCGCCCCGTAGCATGAAAGTTCGTTTTTTCACGTTAGCACGAATCACCAGAAATGAATCCTGTCGCCGCTGAAATCGCTGCCGTCGCCGCCCGCCTGGTGGTGGAAGAGGGTCTTGAATATGGCCCGGCCAAGCGCCGTGCAGCCAAGCAATTGGGATTGCCTGCGCGCACCGCCTTGCCGGGCAATGACGCGGTTGAAGACGAAGTCCAGGATTACATCGCATTGTTTTGCGCCGACACGCAACCCGCAGAATTGCATGCGCTGCGCGAGCTGGCACTGCGCTGGATGGAGCGCTTGGCGGCTTTCAGGCCGCACCTGGGCGGCGCGGTCTGGCGCGGCACGGCGACGCGGCTTTGCGACATTTACATTCAATTGTTTTGTGATGACTGCAAATCTGCAGAAATGGCTTTGATTGATTTCAGGGTGAACTACCTGGCGCGCACTTTGCCGGGCTTTAGGGGCGAGGACGTCGATTGCCTGAGCATCCATAGCCTGTGCGCGGCCCTGAATGAGGAAATTGGCGTGCACTTGCTGATTTATGACCACGACGATTTGCGCGGCGCCTTGCTGCCGGACAGCAAGGGCAGGGCACCCCGAGGCGATTTGGCGGCGGTGCGCAAATTGCTGCATGATGCGGCCTTGCCGTCAACCCAATAAAAGACAGGGATCGTTCGAAGTGTCCGAATCAAAATCAAGCGATCTGGAACGGCTGATGCGGCGGCGGCGCTGGCTTTTGGGAGGCGCGGCGCTGGTGGCAGGACTGGCTGGCGCGGGGCTGGCATGGCGCAATTCGCGCACTGCCAACTTAGGTGCAATCGAGGTTGAAGGCAAAACCCAAGCCACGTCCCTTGAGCAGTTTTGGGCGCTTCAATTTGACACACCCGCAGGCCAGCCACTGGCCATGGTCTCTTTGCGCGGAAAATTGCTGTTGTTGAATTTCTGGGCCACTTGGTGTCCACCCTGTGTGGAAGAGTTGCCGTTAATTGATCGCTTTTATCAGGAAAACTCAAAAAATGGCTGGCAAGTGTTGGGATTGGCTGTTGACCAGCCGGGGCCCGTGAACGTGTTTTTGGGCAAAACACCGGTGCGGTTCCCAGTGGCTTTAGCCGGATTGACGGGCGTGGGTTTGAGCAAATCGCTGGGCAACTTGAGCGGGGGCTTGCCCTTCAGCGTCGTTTTGGGTGCTGATGGCATGGTCTTACACCGTAAAATTGGCCGCGTCACACCTGATGATTTACATGCTTGGGGCACTTTGAAATAAAACTATCTTGAGATCGAATTTTAACAAATAAAAGACAATTGGCATAAATTGTTAGAATTTGCTGCAAGTTAGACAAATTTATTTTAAATACAAGTTGGAGCTACCATGGATTTGCGCAAGCTGAAAACACTGATCGACCTGGTGTCCGATTCAAACGTCTCGGAACTTGAAATCACCGAAGCCGAAGGCAAAGTGCGCATCGTCAAGGGCGGCGGTGCCATGATGCAGGGCTACGCGCTACCTGCCCCGATGGCCGCTCCCGCAACAATGCCCGCGCCCGTGGTGGCCGCCGCTCCGACGCCTGTGGCAGCCGTGCCGGTGGCCGAGCATGTGGTCAAGTCGCCCATGGTCGGCACGTTCTACCGCAGCGCGTCGCCTGGCGCGTCGGCATTTGTTGAAATTGGCTCGTCCATCAAGGCGGGCGAGACCATCTGCATCATTGAAGCGATGAAAATCCTGAATGAAATTGAGGCTGACAAGACTGGCACCGTGACCCGGATATTGTGCGAAAACGGCGAAGCCGTCGAGTATGGGCAAGCCATGTTCGAAATTACCTGACGAATGGCCGGGGCTGCCCCGCAGACCGCTTTTTGATCGCTTCCTGACCGTTTCCCCAATTCAACATGTTCAAAAAAATCCTGGTCGCCAACCGTGGTGAGATCGCCCTCCGAATCCAGCGCGCCTGCCGCGAGTTGGGTGTCAAGGCCGTGATGGTCTATTCAGAGGCGGACCGCGAGGCCAAATACGTCAAGCTGGCCGAAGAGGCGGTTTGCATCGGGCCTGCCGCGTCCGCCCTGAGTTACCTCAACATGCCGGCCCTGATTTCAGCGGCCGAAGTCACCGATGCCGAAGCCATCCACCCGGGTTATGGCTTTCTTAGCGAAAACGCCGGTTTTGCCGAGCGTGTGGAGAAGAGCGGTTTCCAGTTCATCGGGCCGAGTCCGGAATCCATCCGCATCATGGGCGACAAAGTGTCGGCCAAACAAGCCATGATCAAGGCAGGCGTTCCCTGCGTTCCGGGATCCGAGGGCGAACTGCCCGACGACGCGGCGCAAATCCGCAAAATCGCCAAGTCCGTGGGTTACCCCATCATCATCAAGGCGGCGGGCGGCGGCGGCGGGCGCGGCATGCGCGTGGTGCACACCGAAGCCGCCCTGATCAATGCGGTGCAGATGACCAAGGCCGAAGCCGGTTCGGCCTTTGGCAATCCGGCGGTGTACCTGGAAAAGTTTTTGCAAAACCCGCGCCACATCGAAATCCAGATCATGGCGGACAAGCACAAAAACGCCGTCTACCTTGGCGAGCGTGATTGCTCGATGCAGCGGCGCCACCAAAAAATCATTGAAGAAGCGCCGGCGCCGGGCATTCCGCGCAAAATGATCTAGCGCATCGGCGAGCGCTGCGTCGCGGCCTGCAAAAAGATCGCTTACCGGGGTGCGGGCACCTTTGAGTTCCTCTACGAAGATGGCGAGTTTTACTTCATTGAAATGAACACGCGGGTGCAGGTTGAGCACCCGGTGACCGAGTGGATCACAGGGGTGGACATCGTCAAGACCCAGATCATGGTGGCGGCCGGGGAGAAGTTGCCTTTCACCCAGCGGCAAATCGAGATTCGCGGCCACGCCATTGAATGCCGCATCAATGCCGAGGACCCGTACAAATTCGTTCCCTCGCCGGGGCGCATCACCATGTGGCATCCGCCGGGCGGCCCGGGTGTGCGGGTTGACTCCCACGTGTACACCAATTATTTTGTGCCGCCGAATTACGACTCGATGATCGGCAAGATCATTGTGCATGGCGACACCCGCGAGCAGGCGCTGGCACGGATGCGCACGGCGCTGGGCGAAACCGTGGTTGAAGGCATCAACACGAACATCCCTTTGCACCGCGAATTGATGGTGGACGCGAAATTCATGTCGGGCGGCACCAATATCCACTACCTGGAAGAGTGGCTTGAGCAGCACAAGCGCTAGTCTTGATGTTTGAACTCAGCCTGATTTGCCCGCAGGATCGGGTTGAGCCTCTGAGCGACGCGCTCGAAGCGCTGGACGCGCTGAGCGTCAGTGTGGAAGACGCGGACGCGCAGACCGATGCCGAGCAGGCCCTGTTTGGCGAGCCTGGCATGCCGGCGCCCAAAGACGGCTGGCAGCGCTCGCGCGTGCTGGCGCTTTTCAGCACCGAAGCCCTGACGCGCGAAGCAGCCATACTGCTGACGGCGCAGGATTTTTTTGCCGGCTGCAAAATACTGGGTGTGCAGGCAGTGCCGGATCAGGATTGGGTCCGGCTCACGCAATCGCAATTCGCGCCGGTCGACATCACGCCTGGCTTCTGGATTGTCCCGACCTGGCACGAGCCGCCCGCGCAGGCCAAAATCGTCATCCGCCTTGACCCGGGCCTGGCGTTTGGCACCGGCACACACCCGACCACCCGCATGTGTTTGCGCTGGATCGCGCGGCACGGGCAGGCCATGCCCCAAGGCAATTTTTCAAGCTGGGGCCGTGTTCTGGACTACGGTTGCGGCTCGGGCATTTTGGCGATCGGCGCCGCGAAATTCGGCGCTGAAGAAGTTGATGCTGTGGACATCGACCATGCCGCCGTTGAGTCGACCGTGCTCAACGCCCATGCCAACAACGTGGCAATCCGGGCTGGCCGGCCCGATGCGGCAAGCGGCCAGTACCAGCTTGTTTTGGCCAATATTTTGGCGACGCCCTTGAAAGTGCTGGCGCCCCTGCTTTGCGCACGCGTCAGCGCCGGCGGATTTCTGGTGCTGGCAGGCATTCTTGAGCGCCAGGCCGAGGAATTGAAAGCGGCCTACAGCGCCTACGCCAAACTGGAAGTCAGCGACGCCGAGGATGGCTGGATCTTGATGACAGCCCGGCTCTGAGGCTTGTGTCGCTTGGATCCCCAGGCTGCTTGCGCTCTACAATTTGTGCCTCATGAGTTTGATCACACGTTGCCCCGCCTGTCAGACCTCGTTCCGGGTCGTTCCGGATCAATTGCGCATTTCCGAAGGATGGGTGCGTTGCGGGCAATGTGAGGAAGTATTTGACGGCGCCGCACATCTGCAGCAGGAGCCGTCGCCGGCGGAGCCGCCCGCAGCGCCATCCCAATCGGCCGAAGTGCCGCCTGTTGTTGATTTTGAGCTGCATGATCTGGCCTTGGGGCCGGTAGATCCGGAAACGGCGCAACCGGCGGATGAAGCTTTGGCGTCGCAGGCCGGGCCGGGCGGCGCTGAGTTGCCGCCCGGCCCCGCGTCTGCGCCAATTGACGGCGGTGCGGCCAGGGATGACCAGCCCGTAGGCTTCATGCGAAAAATGCCAGAGGCCCCAGCTTGGCGAAAACCCTGGGTGCGAGCCGGTTTGGGTTTGGCCAGTGCGGGACTGCTGGTGGTCTTGGCCGTTCAGGTCGTGGTTCAGGACCGCGACTGGCTTGCAGTCCTGGTGCCACAAGCCAGGCCCTTGATCATGAGGCTGTGTGCGGTGATGAATTGCGAGGTCGCCGCGCTACGCCAGATTGAGTCCATAGTCATCGACAGCTCCAGCTTTGCCAAGACCCGGGGGGATGCCTACCGCCTGGCGCTTGTGGTGAAAAACCAGGCGCCAATCCACCTCGCCATGCCTTGGTTTGAATTGACCTTGACCGATTCGCAGGATCAGCCGGTGGTGCGCCGCGTTCTGGCGCCATCTGATTTTGGCGCAGCCTCCAGGCTGATGGCGGCCGACTCCGAATGGTCTGCGGGCCTGGATCTGTCGGTGCGGGCCAGCAGCGCAGGCGAGCGCTTTTCGGGTTATCGAATCCTCGCGTTTTATCCTTGAATTTCCTGCTTACGCGCGGAAAATAAAAAGCCCGGTGTCTTGCGACACCGGGCTTTGAGGTTTCCGCCAGCTGTTTAAGGCTTGGTGGCCGTGGGAAACGGCCAGGCGGCCTGCGGGTTCAGAGTGGTCTGAGCAGCAGGGGCAGCGGGAGCAGGCGCTACCTTGGCAGCGGGTGCTTTCGCGGCTTTCTTCGCAGCCGGCTTTTTGGCTGCTTTCTTGGCGGCTGGCTTTTTGGCAGCAGGTTTTTTGGCGGCGGCTTTTTTGGCAGGCGCTTTTTTAGCGGCTGCTTTCTTTGCTGGAGCCTTTTTAGCTGCTACTTTCTTAGCCGGAGCTTTTTTGGCTGGAGCCTTTTTAGCGGCTGCTTTTTTGGCCGGGGCCTTTTTAGCGGCTGCTTTCTTTGCTGGAGCCTTTTTCGCTGCTACTTTTTTTGCAGGCGCTGCTTTTTTTGCGGGTGCAGCTTTTTTCGCGGGAGCGGCCTTTTTTGCGGTCGGTTTTTTTGCAGTTGCCATTTCAATTTTCTCCTTGATCAATTTACAAAGAGCACTTCATGCGAGTTGGAGTGCATGAAGCGATTCATGGGGTTGGGCTTGGTCCCAGCGCCATGAACTCGGGTGCGCAAACTGCCCTGTCCCTCTTTGGGGCCATTGGCAATCCGCGTCATTCTTGAAGTCATCGTCTCAATCCTTCTTTCAACAATCAGTCCCAGGAGAGTGCGCCGCCGGATTGGTATTCAATCACGCGGGTCTCGAAAAAATTCCGCTCCTTCTTCAGGTCGATCATTTCGCTCATCCAGGGGAAGGGGTTCTCCTCATTGGGGAAGAGCTGCTCCAGGCCGATCTGGGTCGCGCGCCGGTTGGCGATGTAGCGCAGGTAGCCCTTGAACATGGATGCATTCATGCCCAGCACGCCGCGTGGCATGGTGTCTTCGGCATAGCGGTATTCAAGCTCGACGGCCTTTTCAAACAGGGCCTTGATTTCGGCCTTGAATTCGGATGTCCACAACTGCGGGTTTTCAGCCTTCAACAGGTTGATCAAGTCGATGCCGAAATTGCAGTGCATGGATTCATCGCGCAGGATGTATTGGTATTGCTCGGCCGCGCCCGTCATTTTGTTCTGGCGGCCAAGCGCCAATATTTGCGTGAAACCGACGTAGAAGAACAGCCCTTCCATCAAGCAGGCGAAAACGATCAGGGATTTGAGCAGGGTCTGGTCCGTTTGCGGCGTGCCGGTGTGAAAGTTCGGATCCATGATGGCCCCGATGAACGGCAGCAGGAACTCGTCTTTGTCGCGGATGGATTTGACTTCGTTGTAGGCGTTGAAGATTTCACTTTCATCCAGGCCGAGCGATTCAACGATGTACTGGTAGGCGTGGGTGTGAATGGCTTCTTCAAATGCCTGGCGCAGCAAAAACTGGCGGCACTCGGGCGCTGTGATGTGCCGATAGGTTCCCAGCACGATATTGTTGGCCGCCAGCGAGTCCGCCGTCACAAAAAAACCGAGATTGCGCTTGACGATGCGCCGTTCGTCTTCGGTCAGGCCATTGGGGTCTTTCCACAAGGCAATGTCCCGCGTCATGTTGACTTCCTGGGGCATCCAGTGGTTGGCGCAACTGGCGAGGTATTTCTCCCATGCCCATTTGTACTTGAAAGGCACCAACTGGTTGACATCGGTCTTGCCATTGATGATGCGTTTGTCGGCGGCGTTCACCCGTTTGGGCGCAGCCGATGGCGCGGGACTTGCTGCCGGCGTTGACGGGATTGGTGCGCCGTCATCCAGAGTGCGAACCGCAGGCGTCAATGACGTGCGTAGCGCGGGCGTCAATGATGTGCGAAGTGCAGAGATATTTTGAGGTGGCTCCGTCATGCGGCTGCTTGGCGAGCCGCGTGACATAGAGAGTTGCGATGTGGGCTTGACTTCTTCGTCCCAGGTCAACATAAATAGTTCCAATCAGCGGATTATGGGAGCAGTGGATTGAAATGAAAAGTGTTCATTCACGTCACTGCGTCATTGTGTTGTTCAATAGCATCGACTGGATGGTCTGAATGCAAGGTGTGGCGGCGCCCGGCTTATTGACAGGCCTCGCATGTGGGGTCATCAACACCGCAAAATTTGACGTCGGTCGCGGCCAGTGTGGCCGTCTGGATCTGGTTTGCAGCGGCTGCTGCTGCTGCGTCCAGCGCACTCATCACGGCGCCGCCGGATTCGCCCTGGCTTGACGAAACCGCATTCATGCGCCCTGACGACACAGTCGATTTCTCCGCGTGAGTGGCGGACTGGGTGCGCAGGTAATAAGTGGTTTTGAGGCCGCGTACCCATGCTAGTTTGTAGGTGTCATCGAGTTTTTTCCCGGACGCGCCCGCCATGTAAATATTGAGCGACTGCGCCTGGTCAATCCATTTTTGGCGTCGCGCGGCGGCTTCAACCAGCCAACGGGTTTCGACTTCAAAAGCAGTGGCGTAAAGGGCTTTGATTTCCGCTGGGACACGGTCGATCGGGTTGAGCGAGCCGTCAAAATGTTTCAAGTCCATCACCATCACGTCATCCCAGAGCCCCAGGCGTTTGAGGTCGCGCACCAGGTAGCCATTGATGATGGTGAACTCGCCCGACAAATTGGATTTGACCGAGAGGTTGCCAAAGCAGGGCTCGATGGACGCGTCCACGCCAATGATGTTGGAGATGGTCGCGGTCGGGGCAATCGCAACACAGTTGGAATTGCGCATGCCGTCACGCGCGATCTTCTGGCGCAGCGCGTCCCAGTCGAGGGTGGATGAACGGTCAACCTCCAGGTAGCCGCCCCGCGCCTTGGCCAGCAGGTCCAAGGTGTCGATGGGAAGGATGCCCTGATCCCACAAAGAGCCCTTGTAACTGGAGTACTGGCCGCGCTCTCGCGCCAACTCGGTGGAGGCCTGGTAGGCGTAGTAACAAATGGCTTCCATCGACTGGTCGGCGAACGCCACGGCCGCCTCGCTCGCGTAAGGGATGCGCAAGTCATACAGGCTGTCCTGGAAGGCCATGACACCCAAGCCCACCGGCCGGTGGCGCATGTTGGAGTCGCGCGCTTTCTTGACGGCGTAGTAGTTGATGTCGATCACGTTGTCCAGCATGCGCATGGCCGTGGTGATGGTCTTCTGGAGCTTGGGATGGTCCAGCACCTTGGCTCCGTCCGGCCCCGCCTTCAGGTGTTGCAGCAGGTTGACCGAGCCCAGGTTGCAAACGGCGGTTTCTGTGTCGCTGGTGTTCAGTGTGATTTCGGTGCAGAGATTGCTTGAATGAACCACGCCCACATGCTGTTGCGGCGAGCGCACGTTGCAGGCATCCTTGAAGGTGATCCACGGGTGGCCGGTTTCAAACAGCATGGTGAGCATCTTGCGCCACAGGTCGCTGGCCTGCACCACGCGGGCGGGCTTGATCTCGCCGCGCGCGGCTTTTTCTTCATAGGCGACATAGGCGCGCTCAAAGTCCGCGCCAAACTTGTCGTGCAGGTCAGGCACGTTGTTGGGGGAGAACAGGGTCCAATGGCCCTTTTCCATCACACGGCGCATGAACAGGTCGGGGATCCAGTTGGCCGTGTTCATGTCATGGGTGCGCCGGCGGTCGTCGCCGGTGTTTTTGCGCAGTTCCAGAAACTCTTCGATGTCGAGGTGCCAGGACTCAAGATAGGTGCAAACCGCGCCCTTGCGTTTGCCGCCCTGGTTGACAGCCACTGCCGTGTCGTTGACGACTTTCAGAAAGGGCACCACGCCCTGGGATTCCCCGTTGGTGCCCTTGATGTGGGAGCCGAGCGCGCGCACACGCGTCCAGTCATTGCCCAGGCCACCGGCAAATTTGGACAGCAGGGCGTTCTCCTTGATCGACTCATAAATGCCGTCCAGATCATCGGGCACGGTGGTCAGGTAGCAGCTGGAAAGTTGCGAGCGCAGCGTGCCGCTGTTGAACAATGTCGGCGTGCTTGACATGAAATCAAAGCTCGACAGCACTTCATAGAATTCGATGGCGCGGGTCTCACGATCGATTTCATTGAGCGAAAGCCCCATCGCCACCCGCATGAAAAACGCCTGGGGCAACTCGATGCGCGTCTTGCCGACGTGCAGGAAGTAGCGGTCGTAAAGTGTTTGCAGCCCGAGATAGTCAAACTTCAAATCGCGGTCCGCCTTGAGCGCGCCGCCCAGGCGTTTCAGGTCGAACTGGAGCAGCTTTTCGTCCAGCAATTCGTTGTCAACGCCCTTCTTGACGAATTGCGGGAAATAGTCCACATAGGCCTCGCCCATGTCCGCCTGGGCCACATCCTTGCCCAGCACCTCTTTGGCGATGGTATGGAACAGCAGGCGTGCCGTGGCGTAGGTGTAGTCAGGGTCTTTCTCGATCAGCGTGCGGGCCGCCAGCACGGAAGCTTTGTAGACCTCATCCATGGGCACGCCGTCGTACAGGTTGCGCATCGTCTCCGCCATGATGGGGTCGGGCTTGACGTCCGCGCCCAGGCCTGCGCAGGCCGATTGGATCAGGCCGTTGAGACGATCCAGATCCAGCACAATGCGCTTGCCACCGTCCATGGCGTGCAATAGAGGCGCCTTGGGGGCTTCCTGCACCACTTTCTTCGCACGCTCCTGGGTGCGTTTTTCCCGGTACAGCACATAGGCCCGGGCGATTTCGTGGTGGCCGCCGCGCATCAAGCCAAGCTCCACCTGGTCTTGCACGTCTTCAATGTGGAACGTGCCCCCCCCGGGGCGTGATCGCAACAAGGCGCGAATGACCGCCTGGGTCAGGCCATCGACCATTTCCCGCACGCTGGCCGATGCCGCGCCTTGGGTCCCGTGCACAGCCAAAAAAGCCTTCATCATGGCGACGGCGATTTTGTTCGGCTCAAATGGCACCACGGCGCCGTTGCGCCGGATGATCTGGTAGTGATTGAGCGGGCTGGCAGAAAGATTGGCCAAGCCCGTCTCGCCGCCCTGGCCGGCCGCGCCCTGGCGCAACAAGACGCTGCCAACGGGCGGGGCTTGCAAGTTTGATGCTGTTTGCATGTTTCCTCGTATTCAGTTAGATGTTTTAGGCAATTTCAAGGGTGCAACTATTTTGGGCCGGCATGTTTTCGTACCGGCATCATCCTCGCAGGCCCTTCGCACAAGGACAGTGAAAATGAACAGAAGACACTATATATGGGGTCGAACCTCATGGCAAGCCACTACAGGTAGTGTACCGGCATGAAATAGGTGGTCTAGCGTTTTGAGACCAAAAAACAGGAAACCATGCAACCACGAGGCTTACCGGGCACTTTCACCGTGCGCGCCGCATGCAGGCTTCATTGCAAAGTTCGCCGCACGCACGCACGGGCCTTTGCCAGCGGCACGGCCATCACGGCCCAGGTCTAGAGTCCGAATTTTGCAAGACTTCCCTCGGGAAAACACTGAGTCTTCCAGGCCAGATTTCGTTGCAAACGCGGCCAATCAAAGCCATGTCCCGGATCAAATTTCCGTCCAGGGGCCACTTGGCCATGTCCGGCCACGTGCTGGATCGGAAAGACCTGCGCAATCGCCGCGCACAGGCCGCCAAGAGACTCATATTGCGCGTCTTCAAACTCGGCCCCTTCAGTTCCTTCGAGTTCTATGCCGATGGAGTCATCATTGCAATTGGCCCGCCCGCGGTAACTGGAAACTCCGGCATGCCAGGCGCGCTGCGCCACATCCACAAATTGTGTCAGTTCGCCATTGCGCCGGATATAAAAGTGGGAGGACACCTGCATCCCCCTGATCTGCGAATAGTAGGGATGCAGTTCCCAATCAAGCTGATTGGTGAACAGGCGCTGGACTTCGTCTCCCCCATACTGGCCCGGCGGCAAACTGATCGAATGGATCACGATCAAGTCAATTGACGCGCCGCGCGGCCTTGGGCCGAAATTCGGTGAGTCGATCCGCCGGGCGAACCGGTACCACCCGTCCTGCCACAGTTCGCCGGCATCAGGCTCGGCCGCCGGCGAATCAGGCTGGATCGTCATTGCCTTCAGTGCCGACTGGCACTTCAATGTTAAGGCGGGCGATGCGGTAACGAATCTGGCGCAGGCTCAAGCCAAGGCGGGACGCGGCTGCAGTCCGGTTGAAGCCGGTTTCCTGCAGCGTCTTCACCAGAATCTCCCGTTCATGCTTGTCCAGATGGTCTTGCAAATCACCCGGCAAACCGTCTAAGACATGAGGGGCGGGCGGCAGCGGGGCGGGCAAGGTGTCGGAGGGATTTTCGACCAGCGGGACCGGCATGGTCCTCTCATGGCCCATGTCGATCTGGAGCTCGTCGCCGTCGCTCAAGGCCAGCGCCCGGTGCAAAAGATTTTCCAGCTCGCGGACATTGCCTTTGAAAGGTTCAAGCGCGAGCTGTCCAAGCATTTTGGGGGACAGTTGGGGTGCCGGAATTCCCGCTTCCGCAGCGATGCGTTTGAGCAGCGCCTCGCACAGGACGGGCAAATCAGCCAGCCGGTCACGCAGGGGCGGGATCAGGATCTCGATCACATTGAGCCTGTAAAAAAGATCCTGCCTGAACCGGCCTGACTGGACGTCGGCGGAAAGATTCCGGTGCGTGGCACTGACGATCCTCACATCCGCCGGTTCTTCCTGGGTTGCGCCGACGGGGCGCACGCACCGCTCCTGGATGGCCCGCAACAATTTGGATTGCATCGTCAGTGGCAAATCGCCAATTTCGTCCAGAAACAGCGTGCCGCCGGACGCGGCCTGGAAGAAGCCGTCGCGGTCTTGTGTGGCGCCGGTGAACGCCCCTTTTTTCGCGCCGAAGAATTCAGATTCGAGGAGATTTTCGGGTATGGCGCTACAGTTGACCGCGATGAACGCGCCGGCGCTGCGATGGCTGTTGGCATGCAATGCGCTGGCCACCAATTCTTTGCCGGTGCCAGATTCGCCCCTGACCAGAACCGGCGCCATGCTTCTGGCGACTTTGGCGATGCGCTCCCTGACAGTGCGCATCACATCCGATTCGCCAATCAACCGCCCCAGTGCCGCCGCGCCGCTGGGCCCGGCCCCGCCCTTTTGTCTTGCCCCTCTGCCATTGGCCACCGGGGCGACGCCGCCAATGCCGCCATTCTGCTGCGTTTGCGCAGTCTGGCCCGCATCCAGAACGGCCGAGGCGATCACCGTGCGGAACTGCTTGAGATCAACCGGTTTGGTCAGGTAATCAAATGCCCCGGCCTTGAGCGACTCCACGGCGTTTTCCGCCGAGCCATACGCGGTGATCACGATGCAGCGTTCGTTGCGCTGCTCCGACCGGATGCGCTGGAGCAGCTCCATGCCCAATCCGTCGGGCAGGCGCATATCCGTGATGACAACATCGAACTTCTTGTCCGTCAGCAGTTGCCATGCTTCTTTCACGCTTCCGGCCGCCTCGACGCGAAAGCCTTCACGCAGCAGGGTGAGTTCGTAAAGCGTGCGCAAATCAGGCTCGTCATCGACGACCAGTATTTGTGAGTTGACCAAGCTGGGGTTCACGGCCATGGTGGGTGGGTCAATGGATCAGACTGGCGCTTGCAGGGCTGCGCGCCGGCGGTCTCCGGCGCGCGCCGTGCGAAATGTGATGGAAAACTTGTTGCCCTGCGTTTCACGCCGCAGGTCGCTGCCGCTGGCGCGCTGGTAGACGATGGTTGCCCCATGGCCCTCACACAACTCGCGGCAGATGTACAGGCCCAAGCCGCTTGACCGGCTCTCGGAAGAAAAGAATGGTTCAAACAGGTGGCGCTCTACCGACTGCTCCAGGGGCGGGCCGTCGCTCCAGACTTCCAGCACGCCCTGGCCGCCGGGACCCAGCCGGGCCCAGACCTGGATGGCGTTTCTCTCGCCGCTGGCATAACGCAGCGCGTTGTCCAGCAGGTTGATCAACACCCGGCGCAGATGCTCGGGTTCAAACGACACCTGGATGTCTTGCGCGAGCAGGCTGACCTGCATCAGGCCCGTGCTGCCGGTTTGCACGGACCACTCATGGCAAATGCGGTCTGCCCAATCATTCAAAGACAGCGATGGCGCCGGCGCCGCGTCGTCGCGGGCTTGCACCCGTGAGATATTGAGCACCTCGTCCACGATCTTTCCCAGGCGGCTGGCATTTTGTGCGACCATCAGCGTCAATTGTTTTTGTTTGGGATCCTGGATATCTTCATCCAGCAAGGCGTTGGCTTGGGCGATGGCCGCCAAAGGGTTGCGGATCTCATGCGCGACGGCGGCGGACATCCGGCCCATGCTGGCGAGTTTCTCGGTGCGCATGCGGGCTTCCATCTCCCGCTGGTCCTGCAAAAACATCACGCACAGGCCTTGATGGCCGCTCCCTTTGCCGCCGGTCAGGCGGGTGCGCACCCGCAGGCGGCGCATCCCCTGGCCGGCGTGGTGGATGGTGACGTCACGGCTGCGCATGTCAATCCGGGTGAAACTTTGATTCGCCGCCTCGGCCAACGCGGCCCACGCCGGCTCGGCATTGAGGCTGAAAGACGCGCCGCCCTGAGGCCGCTGCGAGCCCAGCAAAAGGCGCGCCGACGGGTTCGCCGCGCGCACATTGCCTTTGGCGTCCACGACCAACACCCCGTCGGTAAGGGACTCGATCACCAGCTCATTGACCTCACGCTGCACCTGCACGGCAAGCTGGCTCAGGCGCGAGCGGTTTTCCTCTTGGGCAAGCCGGGTTGAAAGCTGGTTGGCCAAAAATGCGATGACAAAACATCCAGCGCCCGTCAGGGCCGACTGGGCAAAATGCGCGGGCGAGTCGCCCTGGCCGTGCAGCACCAGCCAGGATGAATTGCCAAGCAGCGCCAGGCTGACGCCGGCGGCCGTCCCCATGGCCAGAAACAGCGAGCCCAGAACCGACGCGAACAACACCGGCAGGAGCAGCAGTGGGGTGTAGTTGATGCCCCCGCCTTGAAGGAACTGCAGGCTTGAAAACACCAGCACGTCAACTCCGATGGTGAACGCCCATTGGGAATCGAAGTTGCGCCCCAGTGGCCGCGGCTCAGCAAAAAAACGTGCCGCCAAGGCCGCCGCGAAATAGCCGCCGCAGATGAAGATGAGCAGAGGGTTGCTGGATTGGCCAAGGCCCCATAATGCGCCCTGGAGCAACAGCAGGACCAGGCCAAGTGTGACGCGCGCGGTCATGAAACCGCGCCATAGGCGCTCAAACTCAGTCGGAAATATGCTGTCGCCCGGCGCGGGCTCAACCGCGATCTCGTTGGCCGACTGTGCAAACCAGGTGCGCGCCTCAGGCTGGGTCGACATTCAGGGCTCCAGCCGCTGGCGGTGTTCCAGACTGCAATAGAGCCCCTGTTTGCCTTCAATCGCATCCAGACGGGGCAAATGAAGATCGCAAACGCGGCAGCGCACCATGTCTAGCGCTTGGTGGTGTTGCGCGGCGGGCGGTTTCTTTGACGGCGCGCCCAAATCCCGGTCATTGCGGCGGCTGAACCTGAACAGCCACACACCGACCAGCACCAGGGCCAACACCAGCACAAACTTCATGGCGCGCGCCCCAGCACAACTTCCAAAACGAAACGCGAACCCACATAGCCCAGCAGCAGCAGCCCGGCGCCGACATACAAGAACCGCACGGCGACCCTGCCACGCCAGCCAAAGCGGGCGCGGCCCACCAGCAAGACGGCGATCGTCAGCCAGGAGAGCAAGGAAAACACGGTTTTGTGATCCCAGCGCCAAACCAGGCTGGAGCCATAAAGCTGCTCGCTGAACAAGATTACGACCAGCAATGTGGCGGATAAAAGCACAAAACCGGCGCCGACAAACCGGAATGTCAAACGCTCCAGCATCAGCAGCGGAATGCCGCTGTTGGGCTCGTCGGCCAGGCGGATCCGGCGCTCGGTCCGGGTCATGAGCCAGGCATGCGCCACCGCCACCCCAAACAGTCCGTAGGAAGCGATTCCCAGGGCCCAGTGCAAGGGCAGCCACAACGACGCGCTGGCGTGCAGCAGATTGCCGGGAAACACGAGAGCGAGCAACACGGCGGCGGCGCCCAGGGCGCTCAAGGCCCAGCGTGTCTGCATTTGCGGGTAGAAGTGGCTTTCAACCGCGTACACCCCGGCCACCAGCCAGGCGGTCACGCTCAAGGCCGGCGCAAAACCGAAGCGGGGGGCTCCGCCAAACAGGGCCCAGGCCAGCGCCAACGCGTGGAGCAACCAGGCCGCCAGAGCCACGCCACGGGTTGTGGCTGAACTCAGGTGGCGCTGCGCGACGGCGGGCACCAAATACGCCAAGGCCGCCACAATCGCCAAAATCAGGCTGCTGGTGGAGGCGCTGGGTAAAATCATGCGCACAGTTTAGCGTTTCGCCGCTGCGCCAATTGACTTTGGCGCCCATTCCGACTTTCAAACAGGCTCCTGCGCCAAATCACCCACCATGGCTTCCGCTCTATCCGACAAACTTTCACGCCTGGTCAAAGGCATTCGCGGCCAGGCCCGCATCACGGAGGCGAATGTGGCTGACATGCTGCGCGAAGTCCGCATGGCATTGCTGGAAGCCGACGTGGCGCTGCCCGTGGTGCGCGATTTCATCGCCCGCGTCAAAGACAAGGCCCTGGGGCAGGAAGTGATGGGTTCATTACAGCCCGGCCAGGTGCTGGTGAGCATCGTCAGCAAGGAACTGGCCGCCACCATGGGCGAAGGCGTGAGCGACATCAACCTGGCTGCGCAACCGCCCGCCGTGATTTTGATGGCCGGCCTGCAGGGCGCCGGCAAGACCACCACGACTGCGAAACTTGCCAAACACCTGATCGAGAAGCGCAAAAAGAAAGTGCTCACTGTGTCGGGCGACGTCTACCGCCCAGCCGCCATCGAGCAACTCAAGGCGGTCACCGCCCAGGCGGGCGCAGAGTGGTTCCCCAGCACGCCGGACCAGAAACCGGTGGACATCGGCCTGGCCGCGCTGGATTACGCCCGCAAACATTATTTCGATGTGTTGCTGGTTGATACCGCTGGCCGTTTGGCGATAGATGAAGCCCTGATGCGCGAGATCAAGGAGTTGCATGCCGCCCTGAACCCGGTGGAGACGCTGTTTGTGGTCGATGCCATGCAAGGCCAGGATGCGGTCAACACCGCCCGGGCCTTCAAGGACGCGTTGCCGCTGACCGGCATCATCCTGACCAAAACCGATGGCGATTCACGCGGCGGCGCAGCGCTGTCGGTGCGGCAAATCACCGGCGCGCCCATCAAGTTTTCGGGCACCAGCGAAAAGATCGACGGCCTGGAGGTGTTTGACGCCGAACGCCACGCCGGACGCATTTTGGGCATGGGCGACATCCTGGCCCTGGTCGAGCAGGTGACGGCAGGCGTTGACATGGCGGCGGCGCAAAAACTGGCGGCCAAGGTCAAAAGCGGCGCCGGTTTTGACATGAACGATTTCCTCGGCCAGCTTCAGCAAATGAAGCAAATGGGCGGCTTGTCAAGCCTGATGGACAAGCTCCCTGCCGCGATGGCTGCCAAGGCGGGCCAGGTGGACATGGACCGGGCCGAGAAGGATGTCAAACGCAAGGAGGGCATCATCCAGAGCATGACCCCGCTGGAGCGGCGCAAGCCCGATCTGATCAAGGCCACACGCAAACGCCGCATTGCGGCCGGCGCGGGCGTTCAGGTGCAGGAAGTCAACCGCATGCTCAAGGAGTTTGAACAAATGCAGGACATGATAAAGAAAATGAAGGGCGGCGGCATGATGAAGATGATGAAGCGCATGGGCGGAATGGGCGGCATGAAGGGCATGCCGAAGATGCCGTTTTAAGCTGGGAACGAGTCCAACGCTTAACAAGACAACTACACTTGCCGTCACTATCAAATGGCCTTTATAAAGACCACGCAGTTATCTTCAATAGAGTGGCTCATGTTGAGTCGCGATTGCATTTGCTTGACCGCCTCTTGCAACACCGTGATCTGCCCCTGCAGCATCAAAATCAGCGCATCCTTTTCGGCATGGCTCAACTGGTTCAGGCTTGATGGGGTTTGCATTGCGGTAGATTGTCGCCTAGCGCCTCAAGGGGGCTGAGTAGTTACGAATAATGAGCGTTAACGCATGGGTTTCCCCTGGATTCACCCACGAGGCTTCCTCGCAAGGCGCTGCGAACTGGTTTTGAGCATGACCTTGTCTAAAGCCTTGCGTTTTGGACTCACAGCAACAACCTCGTGAGTTGATCGGCGCACAGCGCCACCACCCCCAGCATCAAGTGGCACATCACCTTGGCGTGTCCATGCACCTGAACATGTCGGGCTCCAAACTCATCCTTGAGCCGTGCATTGCAACGCTCTGCGCATGTTCGGGTTTTGTAACGTTGTGCCTCATGCGGCGCAAACTCACGCTTGTCCCCTTTGCGCGGATTGTGGTCAATCAAGGGAACACGTCCTGCGCCCTGGATTTCCTCGCGGATCACGCTACTGCAATAAGCAGCATCCATCAGCTCGTAGCAGGCATCCACCCGCTGGGCGCTGATGCGTGTGAGTGGCAAGGCGAGCCGGCTGTCGTGCACGTTCGCGCCTGTGAGCACGGCACTGATCGGCACGCCACAGCAGGCGGTATCGAGGTGCAGTTTGTAGCCCTTCCAGCCAATCTTAAAGCCCTGCGCGTTTTTCTTTGTCCCCGTAGCGCAAGCTGTGTCGATCTCGGCGAGCATTTGCGCCAGCGTCTGGCTGCGCTGGCGCTCCAGGGCGCTGAGCTCGGGGGGCGGACGTACTTCGCCTTTTTGCGGCCGACCACGTTTGTTTTTGAGCTCGGCTGGGGCCACTTCAGCCTGGTCCTTTTTTGGCAATGGATTCACGCGCCTCTATGGCCGTGGAGTCGCGGCTGATGTGCCCGATGAGTTGCTTGCCCAAGGTGTCTTCGATCATGCGCGCATGCACGCGCTGGATCAGTTCATGGGCGGCAAATTCGGCAACGCCCGGCTGAAGGCGGCCTCGCTTGCCAGTGCAAAGCGCAGATCGAAGCCGCACATGCGGCGCAGTTTGCTGTCGGTTTGCAGGCGCTCCATCAGCGCTCGGGTGGTCAACAAACCCAGTACCGCTTTGGCTAAAAAGGCGCACGCCAAGGCGCAGCGATCCATCTCGGGCTGCCCCACGCCGCGCCCTTGTGCGTAGCCACGATCACGGTAGACGGCCAATTCGATTTGTGTGAACTCGAAGGTGCAGATGATTTGTTCGAGCTTGGGGGGCAGTCCCGTATAGTCTTGCTCCACCAGAGCGATGAGTTCTGCTTGCAAGGCAGAAAATCTTTGGACGGTGACGGGACTCAGGGTGGTATTGGCAAAACCCCAAGTCCACATGGGCGGGCACCAAGTTCATGATTCGATACCCTGATCTTCCAGCCTTTTAACCGGTGCCGTGAGCAATACGGCCAGCTTGACGGTTGTATTGGCGCCGAGTCTGGTGTTCCTGAAAACCGTGTCAGTCCTTAATGACCCGTTCAACGGCACGACCAGCCCGAAAAACATACCTGGCGCCAATGTGCTCTATAACCTGCGCGTGACCAACACCGGCGCTGGCACCGTGGATGCCAATATGCTCATCATCACAGACCCCATTCCGGGCAATACGGCCATGTTCGTTGGTGACCTGGGGGCGGTGAATTCCGGGCCGATCCTGTTTGTGCAGGGCAGCCCGACCAGCGGTCTTGCCTATACATTCAGTGGGCTGCCCAGCGGCGCCGATGATGTGGACTTCTTCAGCGATATCGCCTGTGCCACGCCCTTGGTGCCGGTTCCGCCGTATGACGCGAACGTCAAATGCATCCGCCTCAACCCCAAGGGAACGATGTCTGGCGGCGGCAGCCCATATTTCGAGCTGCGCTTCAAGGTGCAAATCAAATAGTTTGAGGCGGCGCGCTCAGCCGTGTTCCGCCAAGGCAAGCTCGCCGCGCAGCGAGTAAGTGCGGGTTTCGGCAACACGCACGTCCACCAGCTGGCCGGTCAGGCGTGAATGCGCGGCCAACGGCGCAGCAAAATTGACGGCGCGGTTGCATTCGGTGCGGCCCATCAACTCCGAAGCGTCGCGTTTGGACACGCCTTCGACCAGAATGCGCTGCATGCTGCCTTGCATGGATTCGCTGATGCGGCGCATGTTGGCGTTGATGCTGTGTTGCACCTGTTGCAGGCGTTTGAGCTTGACTTCGTGCGGCGTCGCGTCGGCCAGATTGGCGGCCGGCGTGCCGGGGCGCGGGCTGAAGATGAAACTGAAGCTGTTGTCGAAGCCCACGTCGTCAATCAGCTTCATCATCTTGCCGAAGTCCTCATCCGTTTCGCCTGGAAAACCGACGATGAAATCGCTGCTGATGGCCATGCCGGGCCGGATCGCGCGCAGCTTCCTGATGGTGCTTTTGTATTCCATGGCGGTGTAGCCGCGCTTCATTGCCATCAGAATGCGGTCAGAGCCATGTTGCACCGGCAGATGCAGATGGCTGACCAGCTTCGGAAGTTTTCCGTAAACGGCAATCAACGACGGTGTGAATTCATTGGGGTGGCTGGTGGTGTAGCGGATGCGCTCGATGCCTGGGATGTCGGCGACAAACTCCAAAAGTGTCGCGAAGTCCGCCATTTCGGTGCCAAAATGGCCATTTGCCCTTGCGGTGCTTGCGTAGCTAGCTATATTATTAGTAGTATATGAATCCAGCGGCGCGCGCCAGGCGTTGACGTTTTGGCCCAGCAAGGTCACCTCTTTGACACCCTGGTCGGCCAGGCCTGCGACCTCGACCAGCACGTCTTCCAGCGGGCGGCTGACCTCTTCGCCGCGCGTGTACGGCACCACGCAATAGCTGCAGTATTTGGAGCAGCCTTCCATGATGCTGACAAAGGCGGTGGCGCCTTCGACACGCGCAGGCGGCAGGTGGTCAAATTTTTCAATTTCCGGAAAGCTGATGTCTACTTGCGACCGGGCCGTGCGTTGTTGCTCACGCAGCAGATCCGGCAGGCGGTGCAGCGTCTGCGGGCCGAACACCACGTCCACATAAGGCGCGCGCTCGATGATGGCCGCGCCCTCCTGGCTGGCCACGCAGCCGCCCACGCCTATCAAGACGCCTTTGGCTTTGAGGTGTTTCACGCGGCCGAGGTCGGAGAAGACTTTCTCTTGCGCCTTTTCGCGCACCGAACAGGTGTTGAACAACACCAGGTCGGCCTCGTCCACGTTCTGCGTCGGTTCGTACCCTTCCGCAGCGTGCAATACGTCGGCCATCTTGCCCGAGTCGTATTCGTTCATCTGGCAGCCGAAGGTTTTGATGAAGACTTTTTTGGCCATGACAAGGTTCAATCGAAAAAATGGATGCTATATAAAAAGGAGCTAACTATTCAATATCCGCGAGGGGAATCGCCATGTTTCATTGGAAAAGTAGGGTAAATTGCCTCAAACACGCCCCAAAACCTGTCTTGCGCCGGCCTTGCCGCAGGCGCGCCGGCCTTTTTTTCAAGCGCGCCGGTTCTTGCCGGTTCCCGTCAGTTTTTGTACTTGGGCAGTTGGTCATACGGCGTCTTGCCGTCATCGCTCTTGGGCTTGGCCTGGTCCGAGCCGAAGCTGAAGTTTTTCTGCACGCCCGAGCCTTCACGCTCTTGCAGGGCTTCGAGCTGGCTCAGGATCCAGACCTCATGGATTTGCCCCTGCGCGTTGCGCGTGTAGTTCACCTCGTATTTGCGCCCCGACAACTGGGCTGACATCACCACGACGTTGTTCGCCGCGCGGATGCGGTGGCCGGGCGAGAGGCGCTCCGGCGCGCCGTTGATGTCCACCGCGGGCGGGGTTTTGACCACCAGCCAGCCGCGTTTGGCTACGGCCGGAAACTGGCGCACGCCGATTTGCGGCGGCTGGTTTGGGTTTTGCGTCAGAGCCTGGGGCGGGGGGAGGGCTTCGCCGGAGGTCTGGGCTGGGGCGGTGCCTGAAAACAGGCTCAAAAAACTGGCGAGCAGAAGGCTTCCCATTGGTGCGCAGCGGTTCATGGTGTTTGTCCAGAGGCTGAAAATCTGATTGTAGACCAGGGGTATGCGCTTCATTCATGCCCGCGCCGCCTTAAACTGCCAGCCAGACCTGACCAACCCTTTTTTCAAGGCCCACCCATGAGCAGTGTATTGAGCTTCCCGCGCAGCGTTTTCCGCGATGACCACGAGATGTACCGCGAAACCGCGCGCCGCTTCATCGAGCGCGAGTGCCTGCCGCGCCAGGCCGAATGGGACCAGGCCGGCAAGGTGGACCGCGAAACCTGGCTGAAAGCCGGGCGCGAAGGTTTGTTGTGCACGGCAATCCCCGAGGAGTGGGGCGGCGCCGGCGGCGATTTTGGCCACTGCGCGGTGCTGATTGAGGAGATGAGCAAATCCGGCATCAGCGGCCCCGGTTTTTACCTGCATTCCGACATCATCGCGCCCTATATCCTGCGCCTGGGCACGCCCGCGCAAAAAGCCAAATGGTTGCCCAAAGCGGCCAGCGGCGAAGTGATTCTGGCCATCGCCATGAGCGAACCGGGCGCGGGCAGCGACTTGAAGGCGATCCGCACCACAGCGCGCAAAGAGGGCGACGAATACGTCATCAACGGCTCCAAGACTTTCATCTCCAATGGGCTGAACTGCGACCTGGTCGTGGTCGTGGTCAAAACCAACCCCGAGCTGGGCGCCAAAGGCACCTCGCTGATTCTGGTGGAGGCTGACCGCCCCGGCTTCAAAAAGGGCCGCAAACTCGAAAAAATGGGCCAGCAGGCCGCCGACACGGCCGAACTTTTCTTTGAGGACGTGCGGGTGCCTGTGTCCAACCTGCTGGGTGAAGAGGGCGCAGGGTTCGCCGCCCTGATGAAAGACCTGCCGCAAGAGCGCTTCATCATCGCCGTGGCCAGCGCCGCCAAGCTCGAAGCCATGCTGGCGGAAACCATCCGCTACACCAAGGAGCGCATGGTGTTTGGCAAACCGGTGTTCGAGTTCCAGAACACCAAGTTCAAGCTGGCAGAAATCAAGGCCCGCGCCACCGCCATGCGCATGATGGTGGACACCTATCTGGCCGAGCACCTGAAACGCCGCCTGACGCTGGAAGAAGCTGCCATCGCCAAGCTGTATTGCACCGAGGAATTGGGCAAGTCGCTCGATGAGCTGTTGCAGCTCTACGGCGGCTACGGCTACATGATGGAGTACCCGATCTGCCGCGCTTACATCGACACGCGGGTGAGCCGGATTTACGGCGGCACCTCCGAGGTGATGAAGGAATTGATCTCGCGCGGGTTGTGAATTATTCCCTTTGGGAGCCGATGACACTGGGGTGGGCGGCTCCGCGAATGTCACCCGGCCTGCGGCCTCCTTCTTTACTTCGCTGCGCCACCCACCCCAGCGTCATCGGCTGTTGGCGTCTGGGTGTTTGCGCAGAATTCACCTCAAAGGCTGGCAGGATCAGGCTGGCGTGGCACTCAGCGCAGCGGCGTAAAGGGGGAGCCCGCAGGGCGGAGGACAGCCGCGGAGCTGAGTGCCACGCCGGCCTGATCCCCCCTAAGAGCAGCCGGTGATTCTTACGCGGAATGCCCGCTAAACTCAGCCCATCAAAACTCACAGGACACAACATGACAGGCATGGTCGAAGGCAAAGTGGTGGTAATCACCGGGGCGGGCGGTGGCATCGGGCGCGACTTTGCGCTGGCGTTTGCGCGCGAGGGCGCGAAGGTGGTGGTCAATGACATTGGCGCCTCGGTCGCGGGCGACGGCCATGACGAGGGCCCGGCGCAATCGGTGGCCAATGAGATCAAGGCGCTGGGCGGCGAGGCGGTGGCCAACACCGACAGCGTGTCTGAGGCGATCTCCGCCGGCAAAATCGTGCAAACCGCGCTGGACGCCTTCGGCCGCATCGACGTGGTAGTCAACAACGCCGGCATTCTGCGCGACCGTTTCTTCCACAAAATGAGCGTAGACGAATGGGACGCCGTCATCAAGGTGCACCTGTACGGCGCCTACCACGTCAGCCGCGCGGCGGCCACGCACTTCAAGGAGCAAAACAGCGGCTGTTACGTGCACATGACGTCCACCTCCGGCTTGGTCGGCAATTTCGGCCAGGCCAACTACGCGGCGGCCAAGCTGGGCATCATGGCGCTCTCAAAATCCATAGCGCTGGACATGTTGAAGTTCAATGTGCGCAGCAACTGCATCGCGCCCTTCGCCTGGAGCCGCATGATCGGCTCGATCCCGACCGACACGCCCGCGCAAGCCGCCCGGGTGGAGAAGATCAAACAGATGACGCCCGCCAAGATCGCGCCGCTGGCCGTCTGCCTTGCCAGCGACGCCGCCGCTGACACCAACGGCCAGGTGTTTGCCGTGCGCAACAACGAAATCTTTTTGATGAGCCAGCCCCGGCCTGTGCGCAGCGTGCAGCGCTCGGACGGATGGACGCCCGAGACAG
Organism: Rhodoferax sp.; assembly: GCA_031392945.1. GTDB lineage: Bacteria > Pseudomonadota > Gammaproteobacteria > Burkholderiales > Burkholderiaceae_C > JANYCG01. Next base: position 30,781 of record JANMVT010000038.1, read on the forward strand.
TGTTGAACCATGCGCTGCCTTCACTCAAAGCCAGCTATTACCCGCTGGACCGCTCGGCGGACGTGTTTTTTTGGGACCCGGTTTGACGCGCCAGGAGTGTCCGGTTGAATTGATGAATGCTATATAATTTGTAGCTAATTAACCATATCCCACGAGGGTAAAATGGCTATTTTATTGGAAGAGCGCATGAAAAACCGTCAAAACGCCCGCTTGGGCCTCATGTCAGTGTGGGCGGCAGGCCTGTCCAGTTTGTTGGGCCTCTTTGGCGCAGTACAGGCCCAGTCAACACAAGCCGTCAAACTCATCGTCGGTTACGCCGCTGGCGGCCCGGTGGACACGACGGCGCGCCTGTTCGCGCCGCATTTCGCACGCGAATTGGGCCAGACCGTGGTGGTGGAAAACCGCCCCGGCGCGGCCGGCGCTTTGGGCGGCGACGCGGTGGCCAAGTCTGTGCCGGCCAGCGGCCTGCTGTACTTCACTGCCAGCCCGACCATGACCATTACGCCGCACCTGCTCAAGGCCATGCCATTTGACCCGGTGAAAGACCTGGTGGCGGTGGCGCCGGTCGTCAGCTACACCAATGTGCTGGTGGTCAACAAGGACCAGCCCTTCAAAACCCTGCCCGAGCTGGTGGCCTATGCCAAGGCCAACCCCGGCAAAGTCGCCTACGGCTCAGCCGGCATTGGCGCGTCCAACCATTTGAGCGGCGAATTGCTGGCCCTGCGCACCGGCACCGAGATGACGCATGTGCCCTACAAGGGCAACGCGCCGGCCATGACCGACGTGATCGGCGGCCAGATCAACATGATGTTTGACATCATCAGCACGGCGCGCGGCTACGTGGCCACCGGCCGCGTGCGCCCTGTGGCCGTGACCTCGCGCGAGCGGAACACCTCGATGCCGGACGTGCCCACCATGCGCGAAGTGGGCGTGGCCGACTATGAAGTAGGCGGCTGGTTTGGCATCTTCGGCCCAGCCAAATTGCCCGCTGACGTGGTCGCCCGCTATAACGCTGCTGCCGCCAAGGCGCTGGCCAATGAAGAGCTCAAAGCCAGGCTGATTGAGCAGGGCTATGACGTATGGACAGGGTCAGCGCAAATGCTGGCCGAGCGCGCAGTGAAAGAACTGGCCCTGTGGGGGCCGGTGACCAAGGGGATTCCGCAGCAATGACCTGAAAGCCGCGCTTGCGCGGCATCGGTGTCAACAATCGGGATAGTTCGCGCTTATTCTGTTTCTTTTTCAATCGGAGAGTAGGCGCACAGCCAAAGACAGTGCGCCAGCACGGCTAGGAGGTGCAACAACCTATCCGATTGAAATGGAAACAGAATTATTTCACCAGTGCCCCATACACCAGGTTCTTGTACAACATACGCGTCTGGACCCGGCTCGACGGGCCTTGCGCCATCAAGATGCCGACCAGCTTTTCCTTGGGGTCGATCCAGAAACTGGTGCCCCAGGCGCCCGCCCACATGGCATCGCCCTTGGAGCCGGGCGCCCAGCCCATGCCTTCGTCCAGTCGCACGCCGTAACCCAGGCCGAAACCGTAGCCGGGCCCGGTCGTGGCAAATGGCGTGCCGCTCATGCCGACGATATGGTTGGACAACATTAATTCCACCGTTTTGCGCGACAGATAGCGGCGGCCTTCCAGCTCGCCGCCATTGACCATCATCTGGCAGTAGCGCAGGTAATCCGCCGCCGTGCTGACCATGCCAGCGCCGCCTTTGAAGTAACTTTTGCCCAAGGGGTTGTAGTTTTGCCGGTAAGACTTCAACATGCCGGCCTTGAGCGGGTCGGAATCAAAGGCTTCGGCCATGCGCGGCCATTGCGCCTCAGGCACCCACCAAGTGGTGTCTTTCATGCCCAGCGGATCCAGCAGCAGGTCTTTGATGATCGCGTCCAGCGGCTTTTTCTCAACCCGTTCAAGCACCAACCCCAGCACGTCGACTGCAATGGAATATTCCCAGGCCGTGCCGGGTTGTTGCGCCAGTGGAATCTGGCCCAGGTTTTTCAGCATGTCCCCGGCGGTGATGTCGACCTCGCGGGCTTCGATGTTCAAGTCTTCGTAAAGTTTTTTGATGCGCGGCGATCTGGCAGCACCGCCGTACACAAAACCAGCGCTGTGGCGCATGACGTCCTGCACCCACAATGGCCGCGCCAGGGCGACGTCGCCGGCCGGGGTTTCAACCTTCAAATCTTTCAACTCGGGCAACCACAGGCTGAGCGGGTCGTTGAGCTTCAATTTACCCTGCTCAACCAGCATCATGGCGGCGGTAGTGACGATGGGTTTGGTCATCGACGCCAGGCGAAACAGGCTGTCTTTTTGAATGGGTTTGGTTTTGGCCGCATCCAGGAAGCCGGTGGCTTCAAAATGTACCACTTTGCCGTTGCGCGCGATCAGAGTGACCGCGCCGGGGATCACGCCGGCGTCTGACTGCGCCTTCATCACCGGGGCAATGCGTGCCAGGCGGCTCGGCGAAAAGCCTTCGACTTCAAGTTCGATTTGGCCCATGGCACTTTGGCAAAAAGCAACTGCGCCAAGCGCCAGCGCGCAGGCAAGGGGCTTGAACGACAGAATGCTGCGAGAAAATGGATTCAAGGGTGTCTCCTGGTTAAAAACTGAAAGAACATTCACGCATCGAGGCGTGCATGACCGCTGGGGTCTGAATCATTGAGGTGGCCGCAACACTATATCGCTTCCCCAATTTATGGGGGTGCAGGCAGTTCCCGCTCGCGCAATTTAAAACGCTGGATTTTGCCGGTCGCGGTTTTAGGAAGTTCGGCCACAAACTCAATTTGGCGCGGGTATTTGTACGCCGCCAGGCGGTCTTTGACGAAGGCCTTCAAGTCGGCCTCACTCGCCTGCGCACCGGCCTTGAGCACCACAAAGGCCTTGGTCTTGGTCAGGCCCTCGGCATCTTTCACGCCAATCACAGCGGCTTCCAGCACGGCCGGGTGCAGCGCCAGTGTCGATTCGACTTCGAAGGGCGACACATAGATGCCGCTGACCTTCAGCATGTCGTCGCTACGGCCCGAATAGGTGTAGCTGCCGTCGGCATTGCGCACGTATTTGTCGCCGCTCTTGGTCCACGCGCCCTGAAAGGTTTCGCGCGACTTCTCGCGGTTGGCCCAGTACATCAAGGCGGCGCTGGGGCCCTGGATGTAAAGGTCGCCGGTTTCACCGTCGGGCACGGGCTGGCCATCGTCGCCACGCAACTCCAGTGCGTAGCCTGGCACCGGCCAGCCCGTGGTGCCGTAACGCACTTTGCCGGGGACGTTGGAGAGGAAGATGTGCAGCATCTCGGTCGAGCCGATGCCGTCGATGATCTCCACGCCGTAATGTGCAGTAAAACGCTCGCCCAGATCGGCTGGCAGCGCTTCTCCGGCGGACGACGCCAGGCGCAGCGCGACCTGGTTTTTGGCCGGAAGCGCGGACGACGCCAGCATGCCTGCAAAGCCGGTCGGCGCGCCAAAAAAAACCGTCGGTTTCGTCGCGCCGATGCCGCCGGTCCATCGCTTGAAGGTGGCGTCGGGCGTCGGGCGTTCGGCCATCAAAATCGTGGTGGCGCCAACACTCAAAGGAAAGCTCAGGCCATTGCCCAGGCCGTAGGCAAAAAACAGTTTGGCGGCGGAAAAACACACGTCTTTTTCTGAGAGGCCCAAGACGGGTGTGGCATACAACTCGGCCGTCCAATACAGATTGGCGTGGGTGTGCACGGTGCCTTTGGGCCGGCCGGTCGAGCCCGATGAATACAGCCAGAAGCCCGGCACGTCCGGCCCGCTGGCCACGGGTGCGCTCAAGGGGCTTTGGGCCTGGATGAATGCGTCCAGCCCGACCGTGTGTGCGCCCAGCGAACCGCCTGGCCGTGAAACGATGACTTGTTTGACTTCGTTGGAGCCTTGCGCCAGCGCCGCTTGCAGCGTGGACAACAAGGCGTCGGACACGATGGCCGCCTGCGCGCGGCAGTTTTGCAGCATGAAGGCGTAGTCGTCTGCAGTGAGCAGGGTGTTCACCGCCACCGGCACCAGGCCCGCGTACAAAGCGCCCAAAAAACTCACCGGCCAGTCGATGCAATCGTGCATCAACAACAAAACCCGCTCTTCGGGGCGCAGGCCGCTGGCCAGCAAGGCGCCGGCCATGCGCTGGATGCGCTGGGCCAGTTCGCCGTAGCTGATTTGGCCCAGGTCGTCGATGAAGGCCGTTTTTTGAACGCGCCCCGCGTTGCGCGTTATCAAATGCTGCGCAAAATTGAAGCTGGCGTCAGGAGCCGAAACTTGTGGAATGCTCATGTTTGTCGTCCTCTTTGACTGTGATGATGTGATTTTCGGGCGGCAGATTTGCGATCATGCACTTGCGCCAGCTTGAAATATGAATTATTGTGCGTGCATGAACGATAATGGCATTTAATCCCTATGTCAAGCACTATATTGCATAAATCTGAACCACGCCTGCCATCCGGGCTTTCGACCAAGCTCGCGCCTGAAACTTCCGAGGACAAAAACCCGTTTTTGGTTGCCCTGGGCAAACGTGTGGCTGGCCTGCGCGCGCGTCGCGGCATGACGCGCAAGGCGCTTGCTGCTACGGCCGACGTATCCGAGCGCCATCTGGCCAATATGGAATATGGCGTTGGCAATGCATCCGTGCTGGTATTGCAGCAGGTGGCATCGGCTTTGCAGAGCAGCATCAGCGAACTGGTGGGCGACATCACCACCTCCAGCCCGGAGTGGTTGATGATCCGCGAATTGCTGGAGCAGCAAAGCGAGTCGGCCTTGCAGCGCGTGCGGGTGGCGATCGGCACCTTGCTGGGCACGGGCGGCGCGGACGGGGCGGTGAATGGCTTGCCCAGCGCGCGCGTCGCCCTGGTCGGCTTGCGTGGCGCCGGCAAGTCCACACTGGGCCAGATGCTGGCTGAAGACCTGGGGTTTCCATTTTTGGAACTGAGCCGCGAGATCGAAAAATTCGCCGGTTGCAGCGTGGCCGAAATCCAGGCGCTGTACGGCGTGAACGCCTACCGCCGGTATGAGCGCCGGGCGCTGGAGGAGGCCATCCAGATATACCCCGAAGCCGTGATTGCCACGCCGGGCGGCCTGGTGTCCGACCCCGCAACCTTCAACCAGTTGCTGGCGCATTGCACCACGGTGTGGCTGCAAGCGGACCCGGAAGACCATATGAAGCGCGTCACAGCGCAGGGCGACTTGCGGCCGATGGCGGCCAGCCATGAGGCGATGGACGACCTCAAGGGCATTCTGCTGGGCCGTGCGGCCTTCTATTCCAAAGCGCAATACAAAGTGGACACCAGTGCAGAGGCCCTGGAGCCGACGTTTTTGGCCCTGCGGGCGACGGTGCGGCAAGCGCTTGGGTTGTCGGTTTAAAAAAATTTAGCAAAAATGCAGAAAAGTGCTTGACACGGAATTTATTAATGCAATATACTGCATTTTATTCAAAAGCCGATAACGCACTTTACTGCATCAACTCTGGAGACCACCCATGAATTCCGCCATCGCCGCAATCAGCAATCCGCCTGCCCGAGTCAATTACCAAACCGACCCATCGCAATACCGGCACTGGAAGCTCGCCTTCGAAGGCCCCGTCGCCACGCTCAAGGCGGATTTTGATGAAAACGCTGGCCTGCGCCCCGGCTACAAGCTCAAGCTCAACAGTTACGACCTGGGTGTTGACGTTGAGTTGAACGACGCCATCAACCGCATCCGGTTTGAGCACCCCGAAGTGCGCACCGTGGTCGTCACCAGCGCCAAGGAAAAAGTGTTCTGCTCGGGCGCCAACATCTTCATGCTGGGTGTCAGCAGCCATGCCTGGAAGGTGAATTTTTGCAAGTTCACCAATGAGACGCGCAACGGCCTGGAAGATTCCAGCAAATACAGCGGCCTGAAGTTTCTGGCCGCCGTCAATGGCGCCTGCGCGGGCGGCGGTTACGAAATGGCCCTGGCCTGCGACGAAATCATCTTGGTGGACGACCGCGCCTCCGCCGTCAGCCTGCCTGAAGTGCCCCTGCTGGGCGTGTTGCCCGGCACCGGCGGCCTGACCCGCGTGACGGACAAGCGCCACGTGCGCCATGACCTGGCCGACATCTTCTGCACCAGCGTGGAGGGCGTGCGCGGCCAGAAAGCCAAAGACTGGCGCCTGGTGGACGACATTGCCAAACCCCAGGTGTTTGCGCAAAAGGTGCAGGCCCGTGCGCTGGAACTGGCCGCCAAGAGCGACCGTCCGGCCAATGGCAAAGGCGTCGCGCTCACACCGGTGGCATGCACGCTTGAAGCCGACGCGCTGCGTTATGCCCACGTGACGGTCGAGATCGAACGCGCCCGCCGCGTCGCCACGTGGACCGTGAAAGCGCCGACTGGCGCGCAGCCCGCCGACATCGCCGGCATCGAGGCGCAGGGCGCCGCCTGGTACCCGCTGGCCCTGGCGCGCGAGCTGGAAGACGCCATCCTGAACATGCGCACCAATGAGCTCGACATCGGCACCTGGCTGATCAAGACAACGGGCGACTCGGCCAACGTGCTGGCCATGGACGCCACACTGCTGGCGCACCAAAACCATTGGCTCGTGCGCGAAACCATCGGCCTGCTGCGCCGCACTTTCAGCCGCCTGGATGTGTCATCGCGCAGCCTGTTTGCGCTGATTGAAGCAGATTCGTGTTTTGCTGGCAGCTTTCTGGAACTGGCCTTGGCCTGTGATCGCAGTTACCACCTGGCCTTGCCGGACGACGAAGCCCGCGCGCCCAAAATCACGGTCGGCGAAATGAACTTTGGCCTGTACCCCATGGCCACCGGCCAGAGCCGGTTGAACCGCCGTTTTTACGACGAGCAACCTGCCCTCGAAGCGGTTCGCGCCAAAGCCGGCCAGCCGCTGGACGCCGACGCCGCATTCGCACTGGGCCTGGTCACAGCCAACCCCGATGACATCGACTGGACCGACGAAGTGCGCATTGCGATTGAAGAACGCATCTCGATGTCGCCCGACGCCCTCACCGGGCTGGAGGCCAACTTGCGCTTCAACGGCACCGAGACCATGGTCACGCGCGTTTTTGGCCGGCTCACCACCTGGCAAAACTGGATTTTCCAGCGGCCCAACGCGGTGGGTGAAAAGGGTGCGCTCAAAGTCTACGGCAAGGGCGAAAAAGCAGCCTTCGACTGGAACAGGGTATGACGTACCCCCTGAGTCGCCCTTCGGTCGCCTTCCCCCAGGGGACGACGCCAGCGGCCCGGCAAAGCCGGTTCTGCGGCATCCCTGAGTAAGACCTGCAAATTCACCAACCTTTCAGATTTCAACGGAGCCAGATATGTCAGCCATCAACTACAGCGAAAAAATCCCCAACAACGTCAACCTGGGCGAAGACCGCACCCTGCAACGCGCATTGGAGCAATGGCAGCCCAACTTCATCAACTGGTGGGATGACACCGGCCCCACCGGCAGCACCGACAACGAGGTCTACCTGCGCACGGCGGTCAGTGTGGACCCGCAGGGCTGGGCGCAATTTGGCCACGTCAAAATGCGCGACTACCGCTGGGGCATCTTCCTGAACCCCGGCTCGGCCGACCGCGAAATCCACTTTGGCGACCACAAGGGCGAAAAAGCCTGGACCGATGTGCCCGGCGAACACCGCGCCAACCTGCGCCGCATCATCGTCACGCAGGGCGACACCGAACCCGCGTCGGTCGAGCAGCAGCGCCACCTGGGCCTCACGGCGCCCAGCATGTACGACCTGCGCAACCTGTACCAGATCAACGTCGAGGAAGGCCGCCACCTGTGGGCCATGGTCTACCTGCTGCACAAACACTTTGGCCGTGATGGCCGCGAGGAAGCCGAGGCCTTGTTGGTGCGCCGCAGCGGTGATGAAAACAACCCGCGCATCCTGGGCGCATTCAACGAAGAAACGCCAGACTGGCTGAGCTTCTTCATGTTCACCTATTTCACCGACCGCGATGGCAAGTTCCAGCTGGCGGCCCTGGCTGAAAGCGCCTTTGACCCGCTGGCGCGCACCACCAAGTTCATGCTGACCGAAGAGGCGCACCACATGTTTGTGGGCGAGAGCGGCATCTCGCGCGTGATCAACCGCACGGCGCAGGCCATGAACGAATTGAAGACCGACGACCCGGCCAAATTGCGTGCGGCGGGCGTCATAGACATCCCGACCTTGCAGCGTTACACCAATTTCCACTACAGCGTGACGATTGACCTGTTTGGCGCGGACGAATCCAGCAACGCCGCCACCTTCTACAGCACCGGCCTCAAGGGCCGTTACGAAGAGGGCAAACGCACGGACGACCACACCCTCAAGGGCCAGACCTACAAGGTGCTGCATGTGCAAAACGGCCAGCTGGTCGAGAAGGAAGTGCCCATGCTCAACGCCCTGAACGAAGTGCTGCGCGACGACTTCATCAAGGACTCGGTG
>JANMVT010000087.1:0-1629 GCA_031392945.1 Rhodoferax sp.
CACTACGGTCGCCAACGCTGCGGGGGCGCAGATGACGCCACAGACATCGGCATGCATCAGGATGTAGCCTGCCTCATTGACGCCATAGTCCGGGTTAACCGGCACCAGGATGGCGCCCAGGCTGGCCAGGGCCAGCAACACGAACACGCTGGATGGGTGGTTGGGCGACATGGTGCCCACCCTGTCCCCTGCCTTGACACCTTTGGCCGCCAGCACCGCCGCTGTGCGCGCGGCTTCATCCAGCACCTGCTGGTAGGTAAAGGACTGCCCCTGAAACACGATGAATTCACGCGCGCCCGCCACGGCAACGCGGCTTTGCAACATGGACGCCAGCGTGCCCTCATGTGGCAGGTAAAGCTTCAGGACTTCCAGCGGCGACAACATGGGTTCACGCCGCCTTGTTGCGCAATTTGCCACGCATATGGTCAGAGGCTTCTTCTTCGGTGCGGTGCCACAGCTCCATCGACATCGGCGTTTTGGACTCCTCCAGAATATGCCCGACCAGGCCCACCGCGCGCGCCATCACGCCCAGCCCGCGCGAGACCTTCCACTCCAGCCCCATCTCGCAGCACAACGCGCCGATCGCGCCCGTGGCGTTGATCGGCAACACTTTGCCAAACGCAGCGCCTGCCGTGTCGGCCACGATTTGCATCAGCTCGACGTAGCGCCCATGGAAGCCGGTTTGTTGGGCGATGGCGAACAGGCGTGGCGTGCGCGGGTCGATGGGTCTATGGATCGGATGGCCCAGGCCGGGGATGATTTTCTTCTGCGCGCGGTGGTCTTTGACAATGGCCTGCGCCATGTCCTGCATGGCAGCTTTGGACGGCGTGTCGCCCTTGGGTGTGGCCATGGGAATGACATCGGACAACATCCGCGCGGCGCCTTCGGTCGAGCCCACAAACACGCTGCCCAGGCCCAGCAGGCCGGCTGCCACTGCGCCCTGCATGGCCTCGGGCGCGCCCGCATAGGTCAGGCGTGCGGCCATGGTGGACGGCACGATGCCGTGCTCCACCAGGGTGATCAGGATCGCGTTGAACAGACGCGACTCATTGGCATTGGGCAGGCGCCCGGTGACTTCCAGAAAGGCCATGTCGCCGAAATTGATTTCACCCATCAGGTCGTTGCACAGGTCGTAGCCGTGTACGCCAATGGCATCGGGCGTGCTCCAGGCAATGTCGGAATGCAGTTTTGTGTTTTTGCTCATTTGATTCAGTCCAGTTTGGCGCCAGAAATTTTGACCTTTTGCGCGCCCAGTTCCTGGTCGGCTTTGAGGAAAGCGGCGAATTGCTCGGGCGTGTCACCCACGGCATCAAAGCCCAGCGGTTGCAGGTATTTGGCCTTGAACTCGGCCGTGTTGATGATCTTGTTCAAATCGCGTGCGAACCGGCTGCTGATCTCGGGCGGTGTGCCTTTGGGTGCCACCACGCCAAAGTAGAACGACGCGTCAAAAGAAGGGAAGCCGACTTCGGCAAAGGTCGGCACATTCGGCGCTGCCGGCTGGCGGGTGCGGCCCGATATCGCCAGGCCTCGAAGCTTGCCAGACTCGATCAATTGCGCCACGCCACCGGTCACCGCGAACATCACGTCGATGCGCCCCGCCATCAACTCGGTCACGGCGGCGGGCAGGGT
>JANMVT010000119.1:0-11307 GCA_031392945.1 Rhodoferax sp.
CAGCGACTGCTTTTGTTTCGGCACCAGCGCCAGCACTTTTTTGATGTCGTGGATAAAGCCCATGTCGAGCATGCGGTCGGCTTCGTCGAGCACCAGAATTTGCACCTGGCCCAGGTCCAGCGTGCCCTGACCGGCGTGGTCGAGCAGGCGGCCTGGCGTGGCCACCAGGATGTCAACGCCACGGCGAAGTTTTTCAATTTGCGCGCCCATGCCGACACCGCCGAACATGACCATCGAGGTCAGTTCCAGGTATTTGCCGTAAACGCGAACGCTTTCTTCCACCTGTGCGGCAAGCTCGCGCGTCGGCGTCATGATCAGGCAGCGCACAGCGTTGACGCCTCGGCGGTTGGTCACGCGTGGTTCGGTGCTCAGGCGCTGCAGCATCGGCAGCACGAACGCGGCGGTTTTGCCGGTGCCGGTTTGGGCGCCGCCTAACAGGTCGCTGCCGGCCAGCACAGCAGGAATCGCCTGGGCTTGAATCGGGGTGGGAGTGTCGTAGCCCTGCTCAAGCACGGCTTTCAGAATGGCCGGAGCCAAATTCAGATTTTCAAAGGTCATGGTTTTGCACCGCTGGGGTGCTTTTTGATCGGCCTGTTGGGTGCTCGTTGTTGAAGCGACCCGCCAGTGATAGGCAGATGGGGTCAAAAAGTTGGGCCTACATCTCAATTTACATCGCACTTGGCTACAGAAAGTAGACCCGGGGATGTGCCCAAATGTCGCGGGTAACTGGAGCCTGCGACGCTGCGATTGTCTCACGGAACGATAATGGAGGGTTGCGGGCAATATTCAGGTAGTAATTGGCTCGGTCGGCAGACGCCAGCCCCTCACTGATCGACTCCCAGTCGAAGCTTGCCTCATTTCCCTGTTTTTTTTATTTTTTTTAGAGATTGATCCTGATGGCCCAGTACGTTTTCACCATGAACAAGGTCGGCAAGATCGTGCCGCCCAAGCGTCACATTCTTAAAGACGTTTCGCTCAGTTTTTTCCCTGGCGCCAAGATCGGCATGCTGGGCGTCAACGGCTCGGGCAAGTCCACCTTGCTCAAAATTATGGCCGGACTCGACAAGGAAATCGAAGGCGAGGCTACACCGATGCCGGGCCTCAACATTGGTTACCTGCCGCAGGAACCGAGGCTGGACCCGGGCCACACCGTGCGCGAAAGCGTCGAGGCGGGCATGGGCGCTGTGTTTGCGGCCAAGGCGCAGCTCGAAGCCGTGTACACCGCCTATGGCGAGCCCGATGCCGACTTTGATGCGCTGGCCGCCGAGCAGGCCCGCCTGGAGGCGATCATTGCTACTTCTGGCACTGATTCCGAACACCAGCTGGAAATTGCCGCCGACGCGCTGCGCCTGCCGCCTTGGGATGCCCAGATTGGTATTTTGTCGGGTGGCGAAAAACGTCGCGTAGCCCTGTGCAGCCTGCTGCTGTCCAAACCCGACATGCTGCTGCTCGATGAGCCCACCAACCACCTGGACGCTGAATCGGTGGACTGGCTCGAGCAGTTTTTGCAGCGTTACCCCGGCACCGTGGTTGCCATCACCCACGACCGCTATTTTCTGGACAACGCCGCCGAGTGGATTCTGGAACTCGACCGTGGTTCCGGCATCCCCTACAAGGGCAATTACAGCGACTGGCTGACGCAAAAGACCGCGCGTCTGGAGGTTGAGCAAAAAGGCGAAGAGAGCCGTGCCAAAGCCCTGAAGAAAGAGCTGGAATGGTCGCGCCAGAACCCCAAGGCACGCCAGGCCAAGAGCAAAGCGCGCCTGGCCCGATTTGAGGAGTTGTCTGATTTTGAATACCAGACGCGCAACGAAACCAATGAGATTTTCATCCCGGTGGCCGAGCGCCTGGGCAATGAGGTCATTGAATTCGTCAACGTCACCAAGTCGTTTGGCGACCGCGTGCTGATTGACAACCTGAGCTTCAAGGTGCCCGCTGGCGCCATCGTTGGCATCATCGGCCCCAATGGCGCCGGCAAGTCCACCCTGTTCCGCATGATCTCGGGCCAGCAAAAGCCGGACAGCGGCGAAGTGAAGGTCGGCTCCACTGTCAAGATGGCTTTTGTCGATCAAAACCGTGATGATTTGGCCAACGAAAAAACTGTATGGGAAGACGTCTCAGGCGGCCTGGACATGCTCAACGTCGGCCGCTTCACCATGGCCAGCCGCGCCTATTGCGGGCGCTTCAACTTCAATGGCCAGGACCAGCAAAAACGCGTCGGCACCCTGTCTGGCGGCGAGCGCGGGCGCCTGCACCTTGCTAAAACATTGATAGCGGGTGGCAACGTGCTGATGCTGGACGAGCCGTCCAACGACCTCGACGTGGAGACTTTGCGCGCGCTTGAAGACGCTTTGCTCGAATTCGCCGGCTCCATCATGGTGATCAGCCACGACCGCTGGTTTCTCGACCGCATCGCCACCCACATCCTGGCCTGTGAGGGCGACAGCCAGTGGACTTTCTATGACGGCAATTACCAGGAATACGAGGCCGACAAGAAGCGGCGCCTGGGTGAAGAAGGGGCCAAACCCAAACGCATGCGGTTCAAAGCCTTGAAATGATTATCAGGGATTAAATTGGCGTTTTCCCCTTATGCGATATGAATAGTTTGATATAAATACTATAGCAAACCAGATTTCCAATTTTACAATGCCCGCTCAAGCTGGCCGCGCAAATCCAGCGGCACGGCGGTGTGGCTGATGCCGAATGCCCATCTGGTTTTTTGGCCACGACGGGATGATGGCCACCTACGGCGCATTGGTTTTGGGCTGCGCTGCCAGCCAGTGGGTGAGGATGAGAAGCCGGACTGGGTTTTGATTTTGGAAAGCCGAAAAGCTCGATTGAATAAAATGGTTCGGGTAGTCACGGCCGCAACAAAAATCATCGGGAGGCAAGCATGAAAGACACTTTCGGCAATGACTTGACGGTCACATCGCAGGCGGCCCTGCAGCACTATGAGAAGGCAGTGGACGCCCAGTTGCACGCATGGCCAGGCGTGCTCAATTCGCTGGATGCCGCGTTGGCGGAAGCCCCGGACTTTGCCCTGGCGCACGCGCTCACCGCGCTGGTTCTGGCTGCCCATGGGCAGGCTGTGCGGGCTCGTGCTGCACTTGGGCGGGCCCAGGCTTGTGTGCAGAAAGCCTTGCCACGAGAGCAATCCCACGTGGGAATGGTGGCCCACATCATCGAAGGCCGCGCGCGCGACGCGCTGGCAAACGTCATCGAACACGCAACTCTATATCCCACTGATGCCCTGGCCATGTCCCCTGCGCTGGGGGCCTACGGCCTGTTCGCATTCAGCGGGCAAGCTGACCACAATGCCACGCGGCACAGCTTCACAGAAGCGATGGCGCCACATTTTCCAGACAACTTCGCCTGGTTGATGGCTTATCGGGGTTGGGCCCGCATCGAACTGGGCCAGGTTGAAGAAGGCTTGGCGATGGCTCAACGCGCCATCGCCCTCCGGCCGGACAACGGCCACAACGCCCACATCGTGCTGCATGGCCTGTACGAGAGTGCCAATCCGGACGCCGTGCTGGACTTCATGGATGTCTGGCTTCCAAGCTACCCGCAGGACGCGCTGATGTGGGGCCATCTGCAATGGCATGCCGCCCTGGCCGAAATCGAACTCGGACGGCTGGATGCCGCTGTCGCTCGGCTGCTCGGGCCCATCACCGACTACCTGCCACGGGGCATGCCCTTCATGGGACTGGCGGATACGGTCGCGTTGATGTGGCGCCTGGGGCTCCTCGGCGTAACTGGCTTGCCGTGGACCTTGGCGCAGGGCCACGCCGAGCGGCATTTCCTTGATGGGTCCAACATTTTTGGCGAACTTCACCTGTCCATGCTGGGCGCAGCACGACGCGACCGCAAAGCCGTAGGCGCATCGCTGCAACGCCTGGAGAAGATCAGCGAGCGCGGCCATGGCGGGGCACCTGTCGCCATGCGATTTGCACAGGGTTTGATAGCAATGATTGACGGAGACAATGGCGCGGCACGCGAGCATCTGACAGCCAGCAACGTCAATGCCGAGCGCCTGGGTGGAAGCCACGCGCAGCGGCAGATTGTCGATCAGACGCAGCAGGCATGCCGGTTGCCCTCAGCGAATTGATATCCGGCCGCGCCACCACAACGCATCAACAAGGAGAAAACAAATCCACCCGGTCTGTGATGATGCCGTCCGTCCCCAGCGCGATCAGCCGCTGAGCGGCCCAGTCATCGTTCACCGTGTAACTCAAACAGCGAAACCCTGCGCTTTGAGCCTGGTTCACGGTCGATTTGTCCCAAAGCGCCTGGTTGCAGACGATCGCCACGCAATCGAGCTGCAATGCCGCCTCAAGCCAGTCGTCGCGCATCACGTCCAGCAACAAGGCCCGCGGCAGATGGGGTGCGGCCGCTTTGGCGCCCTCCAGGGCTTCCACCGCGAAGGAACTCATCAGTGGCAACACGGCGGCATCTTTCCACAGGCCCGAGGCTTCATGCGCGACGACTTCACCCGTGTGGCGCTCGGTGCCGGGCGTCGGTTTGATTTCGATGTTCAAGAACAGGCCGTTGCGCAGAATGTATTGCGCAATATTGTCCAGCGTGGCCAGGGGCTCGCCCGCGTAACAGCGTGAATGCCAGCTGCCCGCATCAAGTTGGGACAGCGTGCTCCAGGGCTGATCGCCGCCAAGACTTCCGGGGCCATGGCCCAGCCTGCCAGCCACATTGGTGGTGCGGTTCAGGCTGGCGTCGTGCATCAAGAACGGTACATCGTCGCTGCTTAACTTGACGTCACATTCGAACATCCGGTAGCCGTGGCTGGCACCCAGGCGAAACGCCGCCAGGGTGTTTTCCGGCGCAAGTTTGCCGGCCCCGCGATGGGCGATCCATGTTGGATAGGGCCAACTCATGTGGCCCCCACGCTTATCACTGCGTGTATTACGCTGCCCCCCGAGGGGGCCGGATTTTGCCTTGGGGCGGCCCGGCGGCAAAACATTTGGTTCATATTCGTTTTCCGCTGCTGCTGTCAAACCAGTGCAGCCGGTCGGGTCGCGGGGTCACATGGATGGTGGATCCGGCGGCGGGCGGCACATGGTTTTCGCCGGTGCGGACGATCAGGGTCTCTTCGCCCATGCGGCAATAGACCAGGCGCTCTGCGCCCAGCATTTCGAGCGCTTCAACTTGCAGGGCCCAGCCGGCAGGAGTGATGTCAAGGTGTTCGGGCCGCACGCCCAGGGTGGCGCCGGGCTTGCCGCCCAAATCAGCATTGGGCGCGTGTTTCAGCAGGTTCATGGGCGGCGAGCCCATGAAGCTGGCGACAAAGGTGGTGGCGGGGCGGGTGTAGACCTCTTCGGGTGTGCCAAATTGCTCGACCCGGCCCGCGTTCATCACCAGCATGCGCTCTGCCAGCGTCATCGCCTCGACCTGGTCGTGGGTGACGAAGAGCGATGTGATGGCCAGTTCGCGGTGCAGTTTTTGAATCTCGATGCGGGTCTGGGCGCGCAGTTTGGCATCCAGATTGGACAGGGGCTCATCGAACAAAAACACCTGGGGCTGGCGCACGATGGCGCGGCCCATGGCAACGCGCTGGCGCTGGCCGCCCGAGAGCTCACGCGGTTTGCGTTGCAGCAAGGCGCCGAGTTCCAGGATTTTCGCGGCCTTGTCGACGCGGACCTTGATGTCTGCCACCGGCAGCTTGGCGATCTTCAGGCCATAGGCCATGTTGTCGTACACGCTCATGTGCGGGTACAGCGCGTAGTTCTGGAACACCATGGCGATGTCACGCGCAGACGGCTCCAGATCATTGACGACGCGCCCGCCGATGGAGATCTCGCCGTCGGATATTTCCTCCAGCCCCGCCACCATGCGCAACAGGGTGGACTTGCCACAGCCCGACGGCCCGACGATGACGATGAATTCGTGGTCCTTGATGCTGGCGTTGACGCCATGGATGACCTGGTTGGCCACCGGGCCTTTGCCGTAGCGTTTGACGACGTTTTTGAGTTCAATGGCTGCCATGGTCGTTTATTTTTTTCAGTGTTACTTTTCAGTGTCCACAAGGCCTTTGACAAACCACTTCTGCATCAGCATCACCACCAGCGCCGGAGGCAGCATGGCGAGGATGGCGGTGGCCATGACAATGTTCCATTCGGTCTGGGAATCGCCGCCCGAGATCATCTGCTTGATGCCGATCACCACCGGGTACATGTTTTCTTCGGTGGTTACCAGCAGCGGCCAGAGGTACTGGTTCCAGCCGTAAATGAACTGGATGACAAACAGCGCCGCCATGCTGGTTTTGGACAACGGCAGCAGCACGTCGAAGAAAAACCGCATGGGGCCGGCGCCATCCATGCGCGAGGCCTCGGTGAGTTCGTCCGGCACGGTCAAAAAGAACTGGCGGAACAGAAAGGTGGCGGTGGCCGAGGCGATGAGTGGCACTGTCAGGCCCGTGTAGGTGTTGAGCAGCCCCAAGTCAGCCACCACCTTGTAGGTGGGCAGAATGCGCACCTCCACGGGCAACATCAGGGTCACAAAAATCGCCCAGAAAACGGCCATGCGAAACGGAAACCGGAAGTAGACGATGGCGAACGCCGACAGCAGGGAGATGGCAATCTTGCCAATGGCGATCACCACGGCGCTGATCAGGCTGACCAGCATCATGTGGCCGACCGGCGCGTGGGTGCCCGTGCCCTCGCGGCCGCCAAACAGGGCGATTTTGTAGTTGCTCCACATTTCGGCGCCGGGCAGCAAGGGCATGGGCACCTGCACCACGTCCTGCATGGTGTGGGTGGACGCGATGAAGGTGATGTAGACCGGAAAGGCGACGATGGCCACGCCGATGATCAGGATCAGATGCGTGATGAAGGTCAGAAACGGGTTGCGTTCGATCATGGTATTGCCGCCGCGCAGGGCCGCTCCCAAGCAAGGCAGCACCCCTGAGGGGCTGAGCGCTGCGGCTCCACGTCTGCCTGCGCAGGCATGGACAGCGCGAAGAGCCGTTGCCACTGGCATCGGCCTGTACAGCGTAGTACACGAAGTGACAAGCGTGGGGGCTTCATATTGTCAATAATTGACTTTCTTCTCGACATACCTGAACTGCGCGACGGTCAAGATGACAACGATGAACATCAACACGACAGACTGTGCTGCCGAGCCACCCAGGTCCAGCGCCTTGAAGCCGTCGAAGTAGACCTTGTACACCAGAATGGCGGTGTCCCGGCCAGGCCCCCCGTGGGTGGCGGCGTCGACAATCGCAAAGGTGTCAAAAAACGCGTAGACGACGTTGATCACCAGCAAGAAAAACGTGGTGGGCGTCAACAGCGGAAACTGGATGGTCCAGAACCGCCGCCAGGGCTTGGCGCCGTCCATGGACGCGGCCTCGATCAGCGACTTCGGGATCGACTGCAGGCCGGCCAGAAAAAACAGGAAGTTGTAGGAGATCTGCTTCCAGACGGCGGCCATCACGATCAGGGCCATGGCATGGTTGCTGTTGAGCAGGGAATCCCATTCAAAACCGAGCCGGCGCAGAAAATAAGCCACCACGCCAATGCTGGGCGAAAACATGAACAGCCACACCACGCCCGCCACGGCAGGCGCCACGGCGTAGGGCCAAATCAGCAGTGTGCGGTAGAAGCCGGAGCCGCGCACCACCCGGTCGGCAAATACGGCCAGCACCAGGGACAGGCCGATGCCCAGCACAGCCACCAGAATCGAGAACACCGCCGTGGTCTTGAAGGACGCGAGGTAACTGTCGTCATTCCACAAGTTGCGGAAATTCTCCATGCCAATCCACTCGACCGAAGTGCCAAAGGCATCGGACTGCTGGAATGACTGCAGCAAAGCCTGGCCGGCCGGCCAGAAGAAAAACACCGCAATCACGATGAATTGCGGTGCTATCAGCAGCCAGGGCAACCAGGTGGAGCGGAAAACGACCTTTTTTTCCATCACCGGGCGAGCGCATTGATACTATAAATGTAGCAAACTATTCAATATCGGCGTGGTAAATGCCAGTTTTAGCTCTTGTTAGCCTTCTGGAAGCGCTCCAGCAGCTCATTGCCGCGTTTGACGATGGAGTCCAGTGCTTCTTTGGGCGACTTTTTGCCGGCCCAGACCTGCTCGAGTTCTTCGTCCTCGATGGTACGGATCTGCACGTAATTGCCCAGGCGGATGCCGCGCGATTTGGTGGTGGTCTTGCGGATCATCTGGTTCACGCCGATGTCGGTGCCGGGGTTCTGCTTGTAAAACCCGGAGGCTTCCGTGGCCTTGAAGGCGGCCGTGGTGATGGGCAGATAACCCGTGCGTTTGTGGCTGGCCGCCTGCACCTCGGTGCCTGACAGGTAGTCAAAAAACGCGGCGACACCCGCGTATTCAGCCGGTTTTTTTCCGGCCATGACCCACAGGCTGGCGCCGCCAATCACGGTGTTTTGCGGCGCGCCCGGCACGTCCGGGTAGTAAGGCATGGTGGCAATGCCGTAGGCAAACTTGGCGTTTTTGGCGACGTTGCCGTAGAAACCGGTGGAGGTTGAAGTCATCGCACATTCACCCGAGATAAAGCTGGCCTCCGACACGTTGGTCCGCCCTTTGTAGACAAACAGCCCTTGCTTGGCCATGTTGGACAAATTCTCGATGTGACGCACATGCAGTGGCGAATTCAGCACCAGGCGTGCGTCGGTGCCGCCCAGGCCATTGCCCTTGGTGGCCATTTCCACGTTGTGCCAGGTCGAGAAACTTTCCAGCTGGGTCCAGCCCTGCCAGGCCAGTGTCAGTGGGCATTTGTGGCCGCTGGCCTTGAGCTTGGCGGCAGCCAAGGCCACTTCTGGCCAGGTGGTGGGAGCCTTTTCAGGATCGAGTCCCGCGGCTTTGAAGGCGTCCTTGTTGTAATAAAAAACCGTGGTCGAGCTGTTGAACGGAAAGCTCAGCATCTGGCCGTTCGGGGCGGTGTAATAACCGGCCACAGCGGGCACGTAGACGCTGGGGTCGAATTTGTACCCGGCGTCCTTCATGACCTGGCCCACTGGGACGATGGCGGTCTTGCTGGCCATCATGGTGGCGGTGCCGACTTCAAACACCTGCAGGATGTGGGGTGCATTGCCAGCCCGGAAAGCCGCGACGGCGGCTGTCATGGACTCGTCGTAGTTGCCCTTGAAGACCGGCATGATCTTGACCTTGTTCTGCTTGGCGTTGAACTCCTTGGCCAGGTCGTTGACCCACTCCCCATTGACGGCGGTCATGGAATGCCAGAACTGGATTTCGCTCTGCGCCTGGGCGCCGAAGCTGGCCATGGTGGCAAGGGTGAGAGCGGCAAGTTGAATCTTCATAAATACTCCTGATTTCCTTCAATGGGGGCCTGCAATTTGGCAGGCCAGTGTCACAGACAAGTGTGTCAAATAAAAGTCAAATTCATTAAACACCGTTTTGCGGCAGGCTGGCACTGGGGTTTTCATCATGTGGGCTGGACGCGGGCCGGGGTCACGCAGGGGCATAGGGAACTTGATGAATCAAAGGCCGGGCCACGGTCAAGGATTCATGCTGCGCTGCGGTAAAATTGACGCCCTGCCGCCAGAAGCTGCCGCGTACACCCGACAACGCGCTGCGGCCCAAAATACCAAAGATGAACGCTCCGCTCAAGCTCAACCCATTCCAATCATCCGAGGGTGACGCGCCCCAGGGGCAGGATCGCATTCGCGAAATTCCCTACAACTACACCTCGTTCTCCGACCGCGAAATCGTCATCCGCCTGCTGGGCGAGCGGGTTTGGGACGTGGTGCTGCAATTGCGGGGCGAGCGCCGCACTGGGCGCAGCGCGCGCATGTTGTACGAGGCGCTGGGTGACATCTGGGTAGTGCAGCGCAACCCGTATTTGCAGGACGACCTGCTGGACAACCCCAGGCGCCGCCGGCAACTGGTGGACGCGCTGAAACACCGTCTGGGCGAAGTGCAAAAGCGCCGTACCCCCCAGGCTGATCCGACGCGTGATGTGCTGGTGGCCGAATTGCTCAAGGCCGCGGACGAGGCCGTTCAGCGCTTCGATGTCGGCTTTGACAAAGTCGCCCACACCAGGCGCAAGGCGCAAAAACTTCTGGGCAAACTCACGGCCAAAGACAACATCAAGTTTGACGCCCTGAGCCGCGTCAGCCACGTGACCGACGCCACTGACTGGCGCGTCGAATACCCGTTCGTGGTGTTGACGCCCGATTCAGAGGCCGAGATGGCTGGCCTGGTCAAGGGCTGCATCGACCTGGGCCTGACCATCATCCCGCGCGGCGGCGGCACCGGTTACACCGGCGGGGCGGTGCCGCTGACCTGGAAAAGCGCGGTCATCAACACCGAAAAGCTGGAGGCCATGAGCGAGGTCGAGATGATGACCCTGCCCGGCATGGACCATGCGGTGCCGACCATCTTCTCCGAAGCTGGCGTGGTGACACAACGCGTGGCTGACGCGGCGGAGCGTGGCGGTTTTGTGTTCGCGGTGGATCCAACCTCGGCGGAAGCCAGTTGCATTGGCGGCAATGTTGCGATGAACGCGGGCGGCAAAAAGGCTGTGTTGTGGGGCACGGCGCTGGACAACCTGGCCTCGTGGCGCATGGTGACGCCCGACGCCAAATGGTTGCAGGTCACACGCTTGAACCACAACATGGGCAAGATCCACGACGCACCTGTCGCCAACTTCCGGCTGGAGTATTTCAGTGCCGACGGCAAGACGCTTGAGCGCACCGAAACCCTCGACATCGCCGGCAACAGCTTTCGCAAGGAAGGCCTGGGCAAGGACGTCACTGACAAGTTTTTGAGCGGCCTGCCCGGCATTCAAAAGGAAGGCTGTGACGGCCTGATCACCAGCGCGCGTTGGGTGGTGCACAAGATGCCATCCCATGTGCGCACGGTGTGCCTGGAATTTTTTGGCAACGCCAAAGACGCGGTGCCGAGCATTGTCGAGATCAAGGATTTCATGTTTGCCGAACAGAAGCGCAGTGGCGTTCTGCTGGCCGGCCTGGAGCACCTTGACGACCGGTATTTGAAGGCCGTGGGTTACGCGACCAAGTCCAAACGCGCCGCCACCGCAGGGGCAGCGCAATTCGCTTCAAGCTCGGGTTTGCCCAAGATGGCGCTGTTTGGCGACATCGCCGGTGACGATGCCGACGCGGTGGCGCGCGCCACCTCTGAAGTGGTCCGCATCGCCAACTCGCGCAACGGCGAAGGCTTCATCGCCATCAGCCCCGAAGCACGCAAAAAGTTCTGGCTGGACCGCAAACGCACGGCGGCCATCAGCAAACACACCAATGCCTTCAAGATCAATGAAGACGTGGTGATCCCGCTGCCGCGCATGGCCGA
>JANMVT010000122.1:0-12756 GCA_031392945.1 Rhodoferax sp.
CGCATCAGCGGTGTGGATTGCCTGATCGTGTGCAACGACGCCACCGTCAAGGGCGGCACTTATTACCCGATGACGGTCAAGAAGCACTTGCGGGCGCAGGAGATCGCCCAGCAAAACAACTTGCCCTGCGTTTACCTGGTCGATTCGGGCGGCGCCAATCTGCCCAACCAGGACGAGGTCTTTCCGGACCGCGACCACTTCGGGCGCATCTTCTACAACCAGGCCAATCTGAGCGCCCAGGGCATTGCGCAAATCGCCGTGGTGATGGGCTCCTGCACTGCCGGGGGCGCCTATGTGCCGGCGATGAGCGACGAGACCATCATCGTCAAGAACCAGGGCACGATTTTTCTGGGCGGCCCGCCATTGGTCAAGGCAGCCATTGGCGAGATTGTGTCGGCCGAAGACCTGGGCGGCGGCGACGTGCACACGCGCCTGTCGGGTGTGGCCGACCATCTGGCGCAGAACGACCCGCATGCACTGGCGCTGGCGCGCAATGTGGTCCGCAATTTGAATAAAAAGAAGGCTCCAGCCATCGCCAATCAAGCGTCGGTAGCTCCTAAATACGCAGCGGAAGAGCTGTATGGCGTGATTCCGGCAGACACCCGCAAGCCCTACGATGTGCGCGAAATCATCGCCCGCATTGTGGATGGCTCGGAGTTTGACGAGTTCAAGGCGCGCTTCGGCGCCACGCTGATCACCGGATTTGCGCACATTGAGGGCATGCCGATTGGCATCGTCGCCAGCAACGGCATCCTGTTCTCAGAGTCCGCGCAAAAAGGCGCGCACTTCATCGAGCTGTGTTGCCAGCGCAAGCTGCCCTTGCTGTTCCTGCAAAACATCACCGGTTTCATGGTTGGCCGCAAGTACGAAAACGAAGGCATCGCGCGCCACGGCGCCAAGATGGTCACGGCTGTGGCTACGGCACAGGTGCCCAAGTTCACCATCATCATCGGCGGCAGTTATGGCGCCGGCAACTACGGCATGTGCGGGCGCGCCTACTCACCGCGTTTTTTGTGGATGTGGCCCAACGCGCGCATCTGCGTGATGGGGGGCGAGCAGGCTGCCGCCGTGCTGGCCACGGTGCGGCGCGACGGCATCGAGGGCCGGGGCGGCCACTGGAGCCAAGCCGAAGAGGCAGCCTTCAAGCAGCCCGTGCTGGACCAGTTCGGCGCGCAGTCACACCCGTATTACGCCAGCGCGCGTTTGTGGGACGACGGTGTGATCGACCCGGCCGACACCCGTCGTGTGTTGGCCCTGGCGATGTCGGCTACGCTGAATGCGCCGATTCCTGACACGAAATTTGGCGTGTTCCGGATGTGACGGATTGGGCGAATTTTGGACAACATCTACATCAGCCCCGAGCACGAATTACTGCGCGACCAAGTGGCGCGCTTCATCGCCACTGAAGTCGAGCCGCACGCCCAGGCCTGGGAAGACGCGGGCTTCACCCCGCGTGAAGTCTTGCGCAAGATGGGGCAGGCCGGCCTGTTCGGCCTGATGTACGCGTCTGAATATGGGGGCGCCGAGGCTGACGCGCTGACCAACCTGGTGTTTGCCGAGGCGCTGTCGCAGTCCACCTTTGGCGGCTTCATCATCACCGCGCTGGTGCACACCGACATGGCCAGCCCGCACCTGCACCACGCCGGCAGCGCAGAGCAGAAGGCGCGTTATCTGCCGGGTGTGATCGCGGGGGAGACGATCACTGCCGTGGGCATTTCGGAGCCTGGCGCGGGGTCCGACGTGGCGGGCATTCGCACGACAGCAAAGCGGGTGGGCGATGAATGGGTGCTCAACGGCAGCAAGATGTTCATCACCAATGGCGTGTTTGCCGACCTCTATTTCATCGCCGCCAAAACGGGGACGGCCAGGCACGACGTCTCGATGTTCATCGTCGAAAAAGGCACGCCGGGCTTCAGCGTGGGTCGCGCGCTTAAAAAAACCGGCTGGTTGTCATCGGACACGGCGGAGCTGATTTTTGACAATTGCCGCATTCCCGCCGCGAACCTGTTGGGGGAAGAGGGCAAGGGCTTTTATTCGGTGATGAAGAATTTCCAGACCGAGCGCATCGCGTTGGCGGCCATGGCCGTGGGCCATTGCACCCAGGCGATCAAGCTCACGCTGGACTATGTGCGCCAGCGCCAGGCCTTTGGCGCGACGCTATGGGACAAACAAACCATACGCCAGCGCATCGCCATGTGTGATGCCAAGACGCGAGCGGCGCGCCAGTTCATGTACCACTGCGCCTGGTCAGTCACGCAAGGGCGCGATATCGTTCAAGAGGTGTCCATGTTGAAGGCCCTGACCGGCGAACTCGCCAATGAGGTGTTGCAAACCTGCCAGCAATTTCATGGCGGCATGGGGTATATGCGTGAAACCGCGATTGAACGCCTGTGGCGCGATGCGCGTGTGCTGGCGATTGGCGGCGGCGCGACCGAGGTCATGCTGGAAGAAGTTGCCAAACGGTACTAAGCGACGGAAAATGTGTTTAATAATTTAAATCAATACACATTAAAAAGCGAAAAATCATGCGAACCAATATCGTGATTGACGACAAGCTCATGGCCTCGGCCATGAAAGTCGGCGACTTCAAAACCAAGAAAGACGCCGTCGAAGAGGGTTTGCGCCTGCTCGCCCGTCGCGCGGCCTACCAAAACCTGCGTGCCTTGCGTGGCAAGTTGCAGTGGAGCCTTGAGGGCGATTGGACGCAATCGCAAAACACAGTTCAGCAAGCGCGGATCCCTGGGTTTGCAACCTCCGCAAGATGATCACAGCAGACAGCAGTGTGTGGATTGACTACTTTGGCGGCCGCGCCACGCCCGCCACGCAGCAGCTTGACGCCGTGCTGGACGACTCCAGCCATGACGTTGTGCTGTTGGACCTGGTCTTGATGGAAGTGCTGCGCGGTTTTCGCGTCGACCGTGAGTGGAAGGTGGCGCGGGACGCGTTCGCTGCGCTGCCCGTCCTGAACGCCGGCGGTGAAGCCGTGGCTTTGAAGGCCGCTGGCCTGTACCGCCAGTTGCGCAGCGAAGGCGTCACGGTGCGCTCGTCCATTGACCTGACGGTGGGCGCCTGGTGCATCGACAACGATTGCAGTTTGATCCACAGCGACCGCGACTTCGCGCCCATGGCCGGCCATGGCTTGCAGGCCTGGAACCCGCAAGGGGCATAGACGCCATGGACGCAGTCCTTCAGCTCTGGCATTCCATTGCAACTGCGGCGCAAAACGGCACGCACGCGATGGACATGGCGCAACTGCTGGCGCTGGCGGCGGCCTTGGGCTGGGCCAGCGGTTTGCGGCTCTATTTGGCGGTGTTCATCACCGGCATGGCGGGCTGGCTGGGTTGGCTTGCCTTGCCCGCCGGCCTTGCGGTGTTGCAGCACCCGGCCATCCTCGCGGGCAGCGGTTTCATGCTGTTCATTGAATTTTTCGCCGACAAGATTCCGGGCGTGGATACTTTGTGGGATCTGGTCCATTCGGTCATTCGCGTGCCTGCCGGTGCGGCGCTGGCTGCCGGTGTGTTCGGGGCAGACAGCGCAACCATGGGCATGGCGGCCGGGCTGCTGGGCGGCACCCTGGCAGCAACGTCTTACGCCACCAAGGCGACCACGCGCGCGGCCCTGAACACCTCGCCGGAGCCGTTCTCCAACATAGCTGTCAGCTTGCTTGAAGACGGTCTGGTGATGGCCATGATGTGGCTGGCAACCAACTACCCGGTTGCCTTTGGCATTGTGCTGCTGGTGGTGTTGGTCCTCAGCATCTGGCTCCTGGTGGTTCTGCTCAAGTTTCTGAAATCATTGATACGCAGCATCAAAACCTGGTTTGGCGGCGAAGGCATTTCCCAGCCGGGATAGAAAGACAGCATGTTCAAGAAAATTCTCATTGCCAATCGAGGTGAAATCGCCTGCCGCGTGGCGGCCACCGCAAAGCGCATGGCCATTCAAACGGTCGCGGTCTATTCAGATGCCGACGCGCAGGCCAAACACGTTCGCGCCTGTGACGAGGCGGTACACATCGGCGGCAATGCACCCAAGGACAGCTACCTGCGCTGGGAGCGCATCCTGCAGGCCGCCAAAGACACGGGTGCGCAGGCGGTCCACCCCGGTTACGGGTTTTTGAGCGAGAACGAAGAGTTCGCCCAGGCCTGCGCAGACGCCGGCCTGGTGTTCATCGGCCCGCCCCCGTCCAGCATCAAGGCAATGGGGCTCAAGGCCGAGTCCAAGCGCCTGATGGCGCTGGCGGGCGTGCCCCTGGTGCCGGGCTACCACGGCGTTGGCCAGGCCCCGGACTTGCTCAAGCGCGAGGCCGACGCCATCGGTTACCCGGTGCTGATCAAGGCCAGCGCGGGGGGCGGCGGCAAAGGCATGCGTGTGGTGGACAAAACGGAAGATTTTGACGCGGCCTTGGCTTCGTGCAAACGCGAAGCTGTCAACAGCTTTGGCGACGATGCGGTGCTGATTGAAAAATACGTGCAGCGGCCGCGCCACATCGAAATCCAGATCTTTGGCGACAACCACGGCAATTACGTCCATCTTTTTGAGCGCGACTGTTCAGTGCAGCGCCGCCATCAAAAAGTGCTGGAAGAAGCACCTGCCCCCGGCATGACCGGGGCCATGCGCGCGCAAATGGGCGAGGCGGCGGTGGCGGCCGCGCGCGCGGTGAACTACACGGGCGCGGGCACGGTGGAATTCATTGTCGAAACGATGACTGACGCCGCCGCGCCGGGCCGCCCCAAGCAAGGCACGGCCCGCTCGGGGGGCAGCGAACCACGCGAAGCGGGGAGCGTGGGGGCCTTTTACTTCATGGAGATGAACACCAGGCTGCAGGTGGAGCACCCGGTGACCGAGGCCATCACCGGGCTTGACTTGGTGGAATGGCAACTGCGCGTGGCCTGCGGCGAAAAACTGCCGTTGAAGCAGGAGGATTTGCGCATCAACGGCCATGCCATCGAGGCCCGCATTTGCGCCGAGAACCCGGACAAGAATTTTCTGCCCGCCACAGGCGCCTTGCATGTGTATGGTTTGCCGGACTGCCTGAATTTTGAGCGCGCGCCCTTTGGTGTGCGTGTGGATTCGGGCGTGCGCGCGGGCGACGCGATCTCGCCCTATTACGATTCGATGGTGGCCAAGCTGATCGTGCATGGCGCCACCCGTGACGAAGCCCTGGCCCGCATGGACGCGGCCTTGGCGCAAACCCACATCGTCGGCCTTCAAACCAATGTGCAGTTTCTGCGCCACGTGGTGCAAAGCCAATCCTTCGCCAAGGCGGATCTGGACACCGCCCTGATCCCGCGTGAGGCAGCCGTGCTTTTCAACCAGGAAAAAGTCGGCCTGGGGCTGGCCGCCGCCGGTGCTGTGGCACAGACGCTGTTGCAGGAGCGGGCACAGGCCACGATCCCAGGCGCAGACGGCTGGATCGACCCCTGGGCGCGACGCGACGGCTGGCGCGCCTACGGCGTGGCCGCCCGCCGGTTTGACTTCGAGTTTCATGGCGCGATCCACACCGCCACTTTGAGCTATCTGCATGACGGAGCGATGCATCTGGCCGTGGGCGACACTGTTGGCGCGGCTGGTGCGGGGGCCGCAGGCGTGTTGACGTTTGAGCCCCGGGGCGATGCGGTAGACCTGGTTTTCGCCGGCCGGCGCCAACTGCTGGATGTCTATCAAAATGGCGACCTGATCCACGTGTTTAGCGCGCAAGGCGCTACGCAAATAACGGCCATTGACGTGTTGGCACATGCCGGCGACGCGCCGGCTGAAGGGGGCCGGTTGACCGCGCCGATGCCGGGCAAGGTGGTGTCCTTCAGCGTGAAGGCGGGAGACAGGGTGGTCAAGGGCCAGGCGCTGGCCATCATGGACGCCATGAAGATGGAGCACACCATCGCCGCACCGCTGGACGGCACCGTGGCTGAACTGCTGTTCGCGCCGGGTGACCAGGTGGCCGAAGGGGCCGAACTTCTCAGGCTCGCCAGTTGAGGAATTGAAATGAACATGCCAACCAGGGTCAAACTCGTCGATGTGGGGCCACGCGACGGCCTGCAAAATGAAAAACTGCCGGTGCCCGCCGCTGTCAAAATTGAACTGGTGCACCGTTTGCAGGAAGCTGGGCTCAAAGAGGTCGAAGTGACCAGCTTTGTCAGCCCCAAATGGGTGCCCCAGATGGCGGACAACGCCCAGGTGATGGCGGGCATCCCGCGCCAGCCCGGCGTGCGTTATTCCGTGCTGACGCCGAACATGAAGGGACTGGATGCCGCCATGGCCGCGCCGCGCGGCCAGTGGCCCGATGAAATTGTCGTGTTTGCCGCCGCCAGCGAGGCCTTCAGCCAGCGCAACATCAATTGCTCGATTGAAGAAAGCATAGAGCGCTTTCGACCCGTGGTCGAGGCGGCGCGCGCCAACGGCATCTATGTGCGCGGCGCCATTTCCTGCGCCGTGGGTTGCCCGTATGAGGGTGATGTGCCGCCCGGCAGCGTGTCCACGGTGGCGCGTTTGCTCAAAGGGATCGGCGTGCAACACATGGGTGTGGCCGACACGATTGGCGCAGGCACGCCAGTCAAGGTGCAGCGGGCGCTGGACGCGGCATTGAAGCACTATGACATCAACGACGTGTCGGGCCATTTCCATGACACCTACGGCCAGGCGCTGGCCAACACCCTGGCGGCCCTGCAGATGGGCGTCTGGCAGTTCGACACCTCGGTGGCGGGCCTGGGCGGCTGCCCTTATGCCAAGGGCGCCACCGGCAACGTCGCGTCGGAGGACGTTGTTTATATGCTCGACGGCATGGGCATTGCGACCGGCATCGACCTGGACAAGCTGATTGGCGCCGGCAAATTCATCAGCGATTTTCTGGACCGCAAACCCAATTCACGGGCCGCCACGGCCTTGCTCAACAAGCGTGCGGGCTGACTTCTTGAAACATTCCGCCTGTCTGGCATTGATCGCACCAGCCCATGAAAAATACAAAAACAATAGCTAACTATACATATACCACGAGGGCAAATGGCCATATTGTTCCCTCTCCCTGCGTGGCTGTGTGCACCATGAGCCTGGCTGGCGGTTTGTGTGAAGGTTGCCTGCGCACCCTGGACGAAATCGCGCAGTGGTCGCAAATGGACAACGCCGGCAAAGAACGGGTCTGGGTGGACATCGAAAAGCGCAGGCTGGCCGCCAGAGCAACCGCCGCATCCGGGAACCGTCCATGAAACACATCAATTTCTATCTCGATTTCATCTCGCCTTATGCCTATTTGGCGTTTGAGAAGATGCCCGAAGCGTTGATGGGCCACAGTTACAGCGTCAGCTACAAACCCATTCTGTTTGCGGCCCTGCTCAAGCACCATGGCCAGTTGGGTCCGGCCGAAATCCCGAGCAAACGTGAATGGACTTACCGCCAGGCGCAGTGGCTGGCGCACAGCCAGGGTGTTGAATTGCAGTTGCCGGCGGCGCATCCTTTCAACCCGTTGGGCCTGCTGCGCCTGGCCCTGGCCTGCAACACGCCCAACCGGTACGTGATTGAGACGCTGTTCCACCACACCTGGCAGGGCGGCGCCGACGCGGCAGATCCGGCCCGCCTGGCGGACGTCGCGGCGACGTTGGCCCCGGTGCGCCAGGTCGACAGTGACGCGGTCAAGGCCCAGTTGAAACTGAACACCGACCAAGCCATCGCCAAGGGTGTTTTCGGCGTGCCCACGCTGGAGGTGGACAACAAGCTTTTTTGGGGCCTGGACGCCTTGCCGATGCTGCGCGACTACCTGGCGGGCGACGCCTGGCTCAATGGCGATGGATGGGATCGCGCCGGTCAGCTTCCGGTTGGCGCCAGCCGGCAAAAATAGCTTGACGACGATCTGCCCGGCTTAAATGCCGCATTGTAAAAATTTACACTGGGGTTTCACCCTAGATTGTCAGCATCGGTTCAGTTTGGTGAAAGCTGACGTTGGTTTCGCGTCAGAGCAGGGTCAGTGCATAAATTGACAATGACTATAGCCTTCACGTTGGGGGCGGCAACTCTTTGGAGACAAAATTATGGCAACTGCGATCGCGCCCAGGCCCATGAGCGAAACGGAGCGGACAGTGATCTTCGCCTCGTCGCTTGGTACTGTTTTTGAGTGGTATGACTTTTATCTGTTCGGCGTGATGTCGGCCATTATTGCGGCCAACTTCTTCTCGGCACTCGATGAGAGCACGCGCAATATTTTCGTGCTGCTGGCATTCGCCGCCGGTTTCGCGGTTCGCCCCTTTGGCGCATTGGTGTTCGGCCGTCTGGGCGACATGATCGGTCGCAAGTACACCTTCCTGATCACCATCCTGATCATGGGCCTGTCCACCTTCCTGGTGGCGTTTTTGCCGACTTACAAAACGGCTGGCATCATTGCCCCCATCCTGCTGATCGCACTGCGAATGTTCCAGGGCTTGGCACTAGGCGGTGAATATGGCGGCGCGGCAACCTATGTGGCGGAACATGCGCCGCACGGCAAACGTGGTTTTTACACCTCCTGGATCCAGACAACGGCCACCGTGGGCCTGATGCTGGCCTTGATGGTGATCCTCGGCACGCGCACCTACTATGGCGAGAAAGAATTTGCCGAATGGGCCTGGCGCGTTCCTTATGCCATGTCCGGCATCTTGCTGGCCATCTCGGTCTGGATTCGCCTGAAATTGAACGAGTCCCCGGCTTTCGCCAAAATGAAGGCTGAAGGCAAGACCTCCAAGGCGCCTTTGTCCGAGTCCTTCGGCGAGTGGAAAAACCTGAAGATCGTGATCCTGGCCCTGGTCGGTTTGACTGCTGGCCAGGCCGTGGTCTGGTATTCGGGCCAGTTTTACGCCCTGTTCTTCCTGCAAACCTTCCTGAAGGTGGACGGCCCGACGGCCAACGTGCTGATTGCCGTGTCGCTGATCCTGGGCACCCCGTTCTTCATCTTTTTTGGCAGCCTGTCTGACAAGATCGGCCGCAAGCCCATCATCATGGCGGGCTGCCTGCTGGCGGTTGTCACCTATTTCCCGCTGTTCAACGCGCTGACCACCTATGCCAACCCCAAGCTGCAACAGGCGATCCAGAAATCACCCGTGACGGTGGAGTCGGATCAAGCCAATTGCAACCTGATCCTGAATTTGACCGGTACCGCCAAGTTCACGTCGGCCTGCGATCTGGCCCGGGTCTACCTTTCGAATGCCGGCATTAACTACGACAGCGTGTCTAAGGCCGGGGCTGTTGCCACCGTCAAGGTGGGGGACAAAGCCATCGCCAGTTATGACGCCAAGGCGCCGACAGCCAAGGAAGACAAGGCCCGCTTCGAGAAAGAAGTGCGTGAGGCCCTGAACACTGCAGGTTATCCGGCCAAGGCAGACCCGATTCCGGTCGGCTCCAGCAAC
The DNA here is from genome assembly GCA_031392945.1 of Rhodoferax sp. Classification (GTDB taxonomy): domain Bacteria; phylum Pseudomonadota; class Gammaproteobacteria; order Burkholderiales; family Burkholderiaceae_C; genus JANYCG01. The sequence goes on from JANMVT010000122.1 coordinate 9,366, forward strand.
TGGATCATGCTGATTGTCATTCTGACCGTGCTGGTGATCTACGTGACCATGGTTTACGGCCCGATTGCCGCCATGCTGGTCGAGATGTTCCCGACGCGCATTCGTTACACCTCGATGAGCTTGCCGTACCACATCGGCAACGGCTGGTTTGGCGGCTTCCTGCCGGCCATCTCGTTCTCGATCGTGGCGGCCCAAGGCAATATCTACAGCGGCCTGTGGTATCCCATCATCATCGCGGCAATGACCCTGGTCATTGGCACCTTGTTCATCAAGGAAACCAAAGACGTTGACATTTACGCCAAGGACTGACGCCTGGCGCTTTGCAAACGGCCCTCCTGCGGGAGGGCCTTTTTTTTGACTGGAGTTGACATGTGGAAAATCGCAATTGGGTTCGTGATCTTCGCGGCTGTGGCCGTGTGGATGCTCAGCAAGGGGGGAGACATTGATATTGGAGGCGAAAAAGTGGGTGACGAAGCCAGCCATGCTCCGGCAGTCGCGGCACCGGCATCCCTGCCGGCCAAGTCCGCATCGGCCCCTTGAAACGGACTTTCGACACGATGGTACTAGGGTAAATGCGGATGCAAATACCCGACATATCGTCAATATTTGACGATGGCATACATCAAAACCGAAGAGGGGCAACTCGCCTTTAAACAGCGTTCTGCCCTTTTGTCAGCGCGCCAGCGTTCGGCCTTCATCATGTTTGATGGCCAGAAGTCGGTTCAACAGGTCGTCACGGCAACCGCCGGTTTGGGGGTCAGCCAAGCCGATGTGGACCAAATGCTGGCGCATGGCTTCTTGAAGGAAAACGCCGCAACGGGTGTTGCGGACGCAACTGCGGCAGCCACGGCGGCCGCTGCTGTGCCCGCAGCTTCCAGGCGCTCCAAGCAAGAGCGATTTTCCCAAGCCTGGCCCCTGGCGACCCAACTCACCGCTTCCCTCGGCTTGCGCGGCTTCCGTCTGAATCTGGCGGTCGAGGCGGCCAGTGGCTTTGACGATTTGCTGACTCTGTTTCCCAAAATCCAGGCCGCAGTCGGCGTCGAAAAATGCGCCGGGCTCGAGCAAGTGCTGACTGCCTGACTGCAGGTTGACCCCACGCAAAGCATTGGGCACTGATCTCCCTAGAATGTCTGGCCACAGCAGACAAGACATCAAGGGAAAGACCTCCATCCATGCCTCAGGGAATTATCCGCATCCGCGGAGCGCGCCAGCACAACCTCAAAAACCTTGATCTCGACATTCGCACCGGCGAATTGACCGTGGTCACCGGCCCCAGCGGTTCGGGCAAATCCAGCCTGGTGTTTGACACATTGTTTGCCGAAGGGCAGCGGCGCTACGTCGAGACCTTCTCAGCCTATGCGCGCCAGTTTCTGGACCGCATGGACAAGCCGGCTGTGGACAAGGTCGAAGGTGTGCCCCCGGCCATTGCCATCGACCAGACCAATCCGGTGCGCTCATCTCGCTCTACGGTGGGCACGATGACCGAGCTGAACGATCACTTGAAACTGCTGTTTGCCAGAGCTGGGTCCCTGTTTGACCGCGACACCGCCCAGGCCGTACGCCACGATTCGCCGGAGAGCATTTATGCGCAGTTGCAGGAGCGCAATGGAGATCGGCAATTTTTCGAGGTGCCGCCCCTAGAAAAATTAGCCCCCTCTGGGGGCACCGCAGTACGCGAAGCGACAAGCGTGGGGGCGCGTCTGGCATTGACGTTTCCGGTGGAGTTGCCCGCCAGCACAACCCCTGAAGAGATTGAGCAGTGGTTGTCGGTCAGCGGCTTCACCAAGGTGCAGGCCCAGCGTGAAGTGGCCAGCGTGAGTGGCCCGCGCAAGGTGCTGGACGTGGTGGCGGACCGGTTCCGGCTTGGCAGCGTCGAGCGTGCCCGGGTGCTTGAGGCGATTGAAGTCGCCCTCAAACACGGCAGCGGACGCATGACGGTGTATGCCATTGGACAACCCAGAGCTGATGGTGGAGACGTGCAATTTTCCGACGGGCCGCCCCTAGGTTCTGGAACAGCGGCGGAGCCAAAATTTGCCCCTTCGGGGGGCAGCGCAGCACACGAAGTGGCAAGCGTGGGGGCGATCTGGAAATTCTCGACTGGGCTCCATTGCGCCGACAGCGACATCCGTTACACCGACCCAATCGCCTCGATGTTCTCGTTCAACTCTGCGGTGGGCGCCTGCGAAACCTGCCGGGGTTTTGGCCGTGTCATCGGGGTCGACTACGGGCTTGTCATCCCCAATGAAAAACTCACATTGCGCGCCGGCGCCGTGAAGCCCATGCAGACGCCGGCCTGGCAAGAGTGCCAGGACGACCTGATGCGCCATGCCGAAGCTGCTGGCATCCCGCGCGACACGCCCTGGTACAAACTCACGCCCGAACACCAGTACTGGGTGGTCCATGGCTCGCCCAGCTGGAACGGCAAGTGGAACCAGCACTGGTTTGGCATCAAGCGTTTTTTTGAATACCTGGAAACCAAGGCCTACAAGATGCACATCCGTGTGCTTCTGTCCAAATACCGAAGCTACACGCCGTGTGGCACCTGCGCAGGCGCCCGGTTGAAAACGGAAAGCCTGCTCTGGCGGGTGGGTTCCAAAGCCGATGCCGATGCGGTTCTGGAGCCCGCCAAACGCTTCCTGCCCCAGGGCGTGAAATGGAACCGAGCCCAGCTTGAAGCCTTGCCAGGCCTTTGCCTGCATGACCTCATGTTGTTGCCGATCGACCGGCTGCGGCGTTTTTTCGACCGTGTGACGCCCAACGCCGTGGGCCAGACCAGTGAAGGCGAAAACCAGGCGCTGAAACTGCTGTTTGAAGAAATCACCACCCGCCTCAAATACCTGTGCGATGTCGGCATTGCCTACCTCACGCTGGACCGCCAGAGCCGCACCCTGTCTGGCGGCGAAGTGCAGCGCATCAATCTCACCACGGCCCTGGGCACCTCGCTGGTGAACACCCTGTTTGTGCTGGACGAGCCCAGCATCGGCCTGCACCCGCGCGACATGCACCGCATCATCGAGGCCATGCAGCGCCTGCGTGATGCCGGCAACACGCTGGTGGTGGTGGAGCACGACCCGGCCGTGATGCTGGCGGCGGACCGCATGATAGATATGGGCCCGGGCCCCGGCGAGCGTGGCGGGCAAATTGTGTTTGATGGCAGCACCCACGACCTGCGCAGCGCCAACACGCTGACCGGCGCCTACCTGGGCGGACGCAAGCAGGTAGGCATGGGCTTCAAGCGCCTGGTGGCCGCCAACACGCCGCGCCTGATTCTGGAACACGTCACTGAGCACAACCTGAAAAACATCTCGGTGGAGTTCCCGCTTCAACGCCTGGTGTGTGTGACCGGCGTCAGCGGATCCGGCAAATCGACGCTGATTCAGGATGTGCTGGC
>JANMVT010000130.1:0-10596 GCA_031392945.1 Rhodoferax sp.
TGGCCGCGCATCTCGATCTTCATCTCGCCAAAGGCGCCTTTGGCGTGAATCTCATGGATGTTCTCGGTCACGCCGGGGTCGGAGATCAGGCGCACCTGGGTGGCGTCCAGCCCCAGGCCGGCCAGTGCCACAGTGGCTGCCACGTTGGCGTTTTTCGGGTACAAACGGGCGGCTTCGCGCGCGCTTGCTTCTAAAATAATAGCTAAATCGCTTTTATTGACGGGGGCTGGAGCACTGTTTGACCCCTCAATTCGGGCTGGAACGTCGTTTGGGGCAATTTTGACCGGCACCCAGGCCGAGGGCGGTTTGCGCCCCGTGTAGGTGACTTCATCCAGGCCCGCCAGCCGCGCGGCCGCCAGGGCTTCAATGCCACCGATGGCGCCGCTGAGCAAATGCACCTGGGTGCCGCCCTGCCTGGCAGCATCGGACAAGAGTTCGGGCAGACCAGGCTCGGCCAGCGCGCCGACCGACAACACTGCGCATTCGGTGCCAAGGGCCAGCGCACCCAGCACGTGGCTGGTCAGGGCCTCGTGGCCGGCGCACTCCAGAGCCAGCCGCGCGTCAGCGGGCACTTCGGTCACGGCCTGGATGCCGCCGCCCGACGCATCCAGCGCGGCCTGAACCTCGGCCAATCGCGCGGCGCGCACCACCACATGGGTCACACGCACCAGCGTCCCGGCATGCAGGCGCTTGCAAATGGACTGGCCAATGGCGCCGTAACCGATGAGTGTGACTGCCAGCACGGGAACTAGTCTTTCTTGAGGATGGGCCCGGCAAACTTGACGACAAAGGAGCCCCAGGTTTTCATGTCCACTTCGACCATGACCGGGCCGCTCATCTGCAAGGCCTGAGTCAGCACCTCGCGGGTTTGGGCCGGTGCACAGAGCCGGAAATGCGGCAACTGCAGGCTGGCGCAAAACTGCGTAAAGTCGGGTGTATGCAAGTCCACATAACCGTGGCGGCCGCCATAAATATCGTCCTGGATGTTCTTGATGACACCGTAACAACTGTCGTTCATGACGACCAGCACCAGGTTGGCCTTTTCCTGCACCGCGCAGGCGAGTTCACCCACATTGAGCATCAGGCCGCCGTCGCCGACCAGGGCCACCGTCTTGCGGCCCAGGGCATGCGTGGTGTCGGCAATGGCCACGCCAATCGCCATGGCCAGCCCCTGTCCTATGCCGCCGCCCAGGGCGTGCACACCGGCGCGGGGGTGGTCGAGCGCGGGCGCCCGGTTGCCCCACATGGTGTTGGACAGGGTGATGTCGCGCACCCACCAGAAGTTGCTGCCGGCTGCGGCACCGAGTTCATTTTTCAGCCTGAGGTAGGGGCCGAGGCCGGCATCGACCAGCGCCGACGCGGCGCTGCGGGCGCGCGCTACATCGGCGTGCAGCGCGGGGTCCACCTTCATGCGCCCTTCAAGACGGTCTGCCAATGCGTTGAGGCTGTCCAGGGCATCGCCGTGCACAAAAAAATCACTCTGGTAGGCCCGGTTGTGCGCCAGGGCATTGGCGTCAATGCGGTAAACGGATTTGGGCAGTTTGAGCTTGTAGCGCAGGGTTTCGTTGGAGCGCAGGCGCGAACCCACGACCAACATGGCGTCGCAGCTCTGGTACAGATCTTCGACAGGTTTATGCAGGTGGTAGGAGCCCAGCGTAGCCGGATGGTCTTCAGGAATGATGCCGCGCCCCTGCACCGACGTGACCACGCCCCAGCCCATCTTGACAAAACGCTCGGCTGCGGCACGCGCGCCGCGCGCACCGCCGCCAAGCCACAACATCGGGCGTTTGGCCCCCATCAGGCGGGCCGCCAGCGCCTCAATGTCGGCGGCTGCCGGCTGCAGCGGCGTCGGCATCAAGGCCGCCAGGTTCTCGGGCAAATCCAGCAAGCTGGCCTGCACGTCGATCGGAATCTCTATGCTGACCGGGCCACAAGGCGGCGTGAACGCCAGGCGGGCTGCTTCACGCAAGGTAGCCAATGCGGTCTGCGCATTGCGGATGCGGAACGCCGCCTTGCTTACCGCCTGCATCATGGCCAATTGGGCTGGCGCTTCGTGGATGAAACCCAGGTCACGGTCGATGTACTCGGCCTCGATCTGGCCAGTCAAATGCAGCAGGGGGGTGCCGGCCGTCAGGGCCTCCACCAGGGCGCCCGCCGCATTGCCGGCGCCGGTGCCGGTGCTGGTGATACACACACCCAGGGTGCCGGTGACGCGCGCATAGGCGTCGGCCATGTTGCAGGCCCCGGCCTCGCCACGCGCCGAGATGAAGCGGATTCCGGTGGGCAAATCCTTGCGCGTGATGAAGGCGTCCAGCATCGGCATGTTGTGGATCGAGATCACGCCAAATGCGGCCTTGACGCCACATTGCTCCAGAAAGCGGGCGACCAGTTCACCCACCGTGATTCGGGTTGCGGCCTGAGAGGGGGTTGGGCTCATGCGAATGTCTTTTCCAGAGAAGGGGGTGACCCGGACGCAGCCGGGGGCATATGACTGATGCACTGGGACAGGCGTGATGCCGCCGCCTTGACCTGGGCCACCAGTGCAGCCAGCTTGTCAGAATCGACCTGCTGCGCCGGCACCGTCACGCTGACGGCGGCGGTCACCGCATGGCGGTCGTCAAAGACTGGCGCGGCAATGGTGGAGATGCCGCTCTCGAACCCGCCCTGGCTGACGCCAAAGCCGCGCGCCTTGTCCTCGTCAATCAGGCGATTGAGTTGGGCCAGCGTGGTGGGGGTGTGGGATGTGAAGGCCTGCAAGGCCTGGCCGGCATACAGCTCACCCAATCCAGCCAGCGACAGATCGGCCAGCAACACACGCCCCAAAACGGTCGCATGGGCCGGCAGCCGGGCACCCACCTGGATGGAGTTGAACAGCGACGACTTGCCCACCGCCTTGGCGACAAAGACCACCTCACGCCGGTCACGCACCACCAGGTGGGCCGACAGACCCGTGGCGGTGCACAAGGCGTCGAGCACGGGCCGCCCGTGCTCGGTGAGCTCCATTGAGGCCAGGTATTCAAAACCCAGGCGCAGTACGGCGATGCCCAATTTGTAATTGCTGCTGTCCCCCACCCGCTCGATGAACCCCATCTGTTCAAGTGTTTGCAGCAGACGGAACACCGAAGCGCGTGGCAAACCAAGCCGACGGGACAACTCGGCGCCGGTCAGCTCGGGCTCATCGCGTGTGAACCGGCCCAGCAGTTGCAGGCCGCGTTGCAAGCCGGGCACAACGTAACGGTCAGCGCCGGCCAGATCGCTCATGGTTTCTTTCCTTCAGGAAATCCAATCAGCGTGGACACAGCGTCCGGTGCTTCAATGGCACAGGCGTGCCCAGCGCCCGCCAGCAAGGCATAGGGCGCCTTGACCTGGGCCGCAAGCGCCCTGCAGCCCGCCTCTGGCGTGATGGTGTCGGCACTCCCGCTGGCTACTTCGATCATGCAGGCCACACGTTCGAGGTCGGCCAGCAAATCGCCCGTTGACAACATGCGCGCCGCCTGCGTGTAACCAGCCGGATCGATCTGGGCCATGGTCTGCTGCACAAAGGCGATCTGTTCCGTGCTGGCGCTGGCTGACAACATGGCCGCACCGCGCGCCTGGGCCATGCCGGCGGGCCCCAGGCGGGCCAGGTTATCGAGCCGATCCGCCAGTTTTTTGTCTCGCTCAGCAGCCGTCGCCCGCGCGTAACCTTGGGCCGGCGACAGCAATACCAGGCGTTTGACACGCGCAGGCTTCAGCCGGGCGGCGCTCGCCGCCATCAGGCAGCCCAGGGAGTGGCCGACCAGCGTGATCGGGGGAGCCGCCCCGCCTTCAGCCTCGGCCAGCGCATCCAGCCAGGCCCAGAGCCGCTGGGCGTAATCGGCTGCCGCCGGTGAGGGCATCGCCAGTGCGGCACCGCCGCCCCCGTGGGCGCCATAACCTGGGGCGTCCCAGGCAACTGCGCGCACGTTTGTCCCCGCGCTTTGCTGCACCCGTGCCAGTTGCGCGATCCAGCTGTCAGAAGCAGAGCCGATGCCGTGCAGCAGCACGTGGGTGACCGGCCCGGTTTGCCTGCCGGCCTGACGAAACGCCACGGGGCCCAAGGAGGTTGCAGCCAGGCGCAGCGCAAAGCCCTGCAACTGCGCTTGCAGGGAACAAGCATGAATTGGGGTAGAGGTCATAAATTGCTTCAAATAGCCACTCAGCCCACGTCCGTTATATATAGTATGCTATTTATTTAGAAGCATCCCGCTTGATCCTGGCCAGCGGGCTGTCGGGCGGATAAACCGGTGTGATGGGCTGGGGCGAGCCCAGCATCACGCACATCAGGGCATCTTCGTCGCCAATGTTGATTTCTTCGCGGTAAACACCGGGCGGCACCGAGATGAAGTCGCGTTCCTTGAGCACCGACTCCCAACGCTGGCCGTCTTTTTCGCAGATCACTTGCATCATGCCGCGCATGACGAAAAAGCACTCTTCCACGTCGTAGTGGATGTGTGAAGGGCCTTCGTGGCCGGCCGGAATCACCATGGTCGAGAACGTGAAGTGCGAGGCCGGCACGGTGTTGACGTCCTTGGCCACACCGGTGCCGCCTGTGCCCATGTAACGCATCTGGGCGCGCCGGTATTTGGGGTCGAAGTCGGCCTGGAACTTCAGGGCATCCCAGTCGTATTTGCGCGTGCCATAACGCGCCACGCGGCCCTCCATCCACTGCGTGAAGGACTGGCCCTGCTGCTGCAGCATGGCCGTTTGAATGGCGGCTTCGGTCGGGATGTTGGCATTCAACAGGCCGCGTTCATTGAAGACGGGCTGGTTGGCGGCGACGGATGGGCTCATGGTCACTTCTCCTAGTTCATGACAAAGCCGCCGTTGACCGGCAGCAGTTGTCCCGTGATAAAACCGCTTGCGCGGGTCAATAAAAACAGGGCCGCAGCGTTCACGTCTTCGGGCACCTGCGGCCGCTGGACGGCCCGCCCCGAGAGGTAATGCGCGTGGCGGTCTTCGGGCACATACTGCGTGGCTTCGACCAGGGTCAGGCCCGGCGCAATCGCGTTGACGGTGATGCCTTTGGCGCCGAGTTCGCGCGCCATGCTGCGGGTCATGGCAATCACAGCGCCCTTGCTGGCGGCGTAGGCCATCAGCCGTGGGGCGCCCCACATGGCGGTGTCCGACGCAAGGTTGACGACCCGGCCACTGCCCGATGCGGCCAGAAACGGCGTGGCCGCCACCGTGACCAGCCAGGTGCCGCGCACGTTGACGCCCATCACCTGGTCCCAGGTGTCGATTGACAACTCGTCCATGTTTTTGCCACCGGAATTGGTGATGGCGGCGTTGTTGATGAGGCCATCCATCCCGCCCATGGCGCTTGCCGCCGCTGCCACGCCGGCGCTGATGGCAGCGCTGTCCATCAAGTCCATCGGCACGTAACAGGCCTGCGCACCCAGCTCGGCGGCCAGCGCGCGCCCGCGCTCGTGCAGCACGTCCGCCAGCGCCACCTGCGCACCGGCCGCGACCAGGGCGCGGGCAAACGATTCGCCCAGGCCGCGGGCCGCGCCGGTGACCAGAACCCGGCGCCCCTGCAGGTTGATTTCAGGTGTTTTTGCTGTGTTGTTCATCGTAAAACCGGCATCCTTGCGCAGGCGGTCAGGCCGCGCGCCGCTCTGAGCCGGGCAGGTAATGCAACACACGCCGCTCGGCGATCACCACCGCGTAATAGGCGGCAATGCCAATCACCGTCAGCGCGCCAATGACCACAAACACGCCTGCGGTATTGCCCTGGCCTTCAAAGAACACCAGCATGTAGCCCAGGCCCATGTTGCCGCCCACCAGTTCACCGACGACCACACCAATCACCGCCAGTGTGCTGGCGATGCGCAGGCCGGAAAACAGTGCAGGCATGGTGGTCGGGTATTCGACATTGCGGAACACCTGCAGCCGCGTGGCCGAGAAGGAGCGCGCCAGGTTGATCATGTCCACGTCCATGGTGCGCATGGCCGACAGCACATTGATCAGCACCGGGAAAAACACGATCAAGATCGCCACCAGGATCTTGGGGTACACCGTATAGCCCAGCCACATCACAAACAGAGGCGCAAACGCCACCTTGGGCGCGATCTGCAAAGCCAGCAGATAAGGCGAAAGCACGGCCTCGACCTTGGGCGACAGGCCCAGCGCGTAACCGATCAGGGCGCCCAGGGTTGAGCCCAGCACAAAGCCGACTAGCACTTCCAGCGCGGTAATGCCGCTGTGCCACAACAGTTTTTCGGTGGCAGCAATGCGCAGAAATTCTGTCCAGGTGCGGCTGGCTGTGGGCAACACAAATTCGGGCACACCCAGGGCGGGCGGCAGCCACTGCCAGATGGCCAGAAAGGCCGCCAGCACGGCGGCGCTCCAGGCAAGGGTGCTGCTGCGGTCGGACATGGCTTATTTCAGCCCTGAAAACTGGTTGGTGTAGAGGTCCTTAACGGGCACTTCCTTGGGCACAATGCCATTGCTCACATAAAACTTTTGCAGCTCGGCCAGGCGGCCTTCGTCCATCTGGCCCAGCACTTTCTGGCCCGCGTACACATATTTGTTGTACATCTCGAAGGTTCGGCGGATGCTGTCCTCCTTGCCCTTGTGGGCGGGCACATGGGCCACGTACACGTCGGCGGCGGCTTTCGGGTCTTTCATGATGTCGCGCATGCCCTTGAGCGTGGCGCGCACCAGCTTGGCGATCAGCTCGGGGTTCTTCTGGATGGTCTCGTCCGACGCCAGGATGGACTGGGCCATGCTCTTGAAGTACACGTCGGCGGGCAAAATGTCCACCTGCGCGCCGGTATCAATGGCACTGATGGTCCAGTCGGGCACTGCTGCCATGGCCACCGCCTTCCTGGCGGCAAACTGCTGCCACACGCCGGCCGGGCCAGCGGCCTGGATGTCCAGGTCGTTCTTGCTCAGGCCCGACTTGCTGAGCATGCCCAGCAAGGCGTAGTAGGTGGTGTCGGTATAGGCAATGGTGGTCACCGTCTTGCCCTTGAGCTCGCGCGGGCTTTCAATTTTGGCGTCTTTGTGGGCCACCAGCTGCATCAGCGAGCCCGCACCCAGCACGGCCACAGCCTTGACCGGAATGCCCTGGCCGCGCGCGATGATGGGTGTGTCGCCAATGGCGCCGCCGATCACGGCATTGCCGGCCCCGACCTGCTTTGCCACATCCACGCCGCCGCGTCCGGCGACAAAGTTGACTTTCAGACCCTCTTGCGTGTAATAACCCTTGGCCTGCGCCACCATCCAGGGGCCAAAGGCCGGCAGGGTGCCCGGCGCGGGCAGCAGGTAGGTGATCTCCTGGCCCTGCGCGGTGGCGGCAAGGGGGACGGCCAGCGTGGTGGCAGCAGCAATGGCGATGAGGGTGCGACGCAGCATGGGATTTCCTTGGGGTTTGAAAGTGAGCGGGTGGAGGGTGGGTGGGTGGAGAGCGGGGTTCAGTGCACGTCGGTCTGGGCGTCCAGTTTGAGCAGGTCCATCAGCCGGCCCACGTATTCGCCCACGGCGGGGTGCTTGCGCCGTTGCATGGGGTTGTTGCGGCCTGGAATGTCCACCGTGATTTCTTCCACGATGGTGCCGGGCCGCTCGCTCATGACCAGGATGCGGTCTGACAGGGCCACGGCCTCGACCAGATCGTGGGTGATGAAAAGCACGGTCTTGCGGTGCTCGTCCACAGTGCGGGCCAGGTCCTGCTGCAGGATCATCTTGGTCTGCGCGTCCAACGCCGAGAAGGGCTCGTCCATCAGCAGCACGAGAGGGTCCACTGCCAGGGTGCGGGCCAGTGCGCCGCGCTGGCGCATGCCGCCCGAGAGCTGGTGCGGGTAATGCGCGCCAAAGCCGGTCAGGTGGCATTGCTTGAGCAGCTTGGCAGACACGGCCGCGCGCTCGGCGGCTTTGACGCCGCGCAACTCCAGGCCAAATTCGATGTTCTGGGCAATCGTGCGCCACGGCATCAGCAGGTCTTTTTGCAGCATGAACGACACATGGGCATTCGGGCCCTGCACCACCTCCCCCGCTACCTTGACGATGCCCGCACTTGGTTTGGCCAGGCCTGAGCCCATGTTCAGCAGCGTGCTTTTGCCGCAGCCCGAGGGCCCGATGATCGAGATCACCTCACCCGGCGCGACCGCGAAGTTGACATCACGGGCGGCCAGTACTTCCCCCGTTTCGCCACGCGGCGGGAAGCGCTTTTCAACGCCTATAAATTCTATGGCGCTGGTGGTCATACCGGGACAATCCTGATCGACACGCGGCCATCAACCACACGCACCGGGAAACACCGGATGTCACGCTCGCCAATCTCGGCCAGGCACTTGCCAGTGGCGATGTCGAACTGGGCGCCATGCAAGGGGCACTCCACCACGCCGTTCTCGACAAAACCCTGGGACAGCAGGGCTTCGGCGTGGGGACACACGTCTTCGATGGCGTGCACCTGGTCGCCCAGCAGATAAAGGCCAACCGGCTGGCCATTGACCTCTACGCCAAGCGGGAAATCCGGGTCGAGCTGGCCAAGTGCTGCCACGTCTTGCCACTCGCCGCTTTGCGCTGTTTCAATCTCGCTCATCGAACTTCCCCATCAAAATAAAACTTGGACGGAATTTAAAGAAATTGATTCATTAGTGAATCATTGATTCTCTAATGATACGATTCTAAGTTGCCTGCTCTCGACGTCAAGCGAAGCCTGACAGTTTTACTTAGGTATTGGTTTGAAAAAGCCGGCAAGCGTAATTTGGATGAATCCGTGGCGCGCGATGTAATAAGCTGGTGTACTGGGCCTCAAAATAGACACGCCCAAAATTACAGAGGCCAACACCAATGCCAGACTCAATGCCAATGATTCCAAGACGGGGAAGCTTTAGCACCATCCTCGCTTGCGCCCTGCTTGCGGTCAGCCCTGTCGCAGGTGCCCAGTCCTGGCCGGACAAGCCGATCCGCATTGTGGTTCCGCTGCCGCCAGGCGGGCCCAGCGACATCGTCCTGCGAGGCGCCATCGAGAAGATGCAGCCGGCCCTGAAGCAGCCTTTGATTGTGGACAACAAGCCTGGCGCCGCTGGCAACCTAGGCGCTGCCGAGGTATCGCGCGCAACGCCCGACGGCTACACCTGGTTATGGACCACGGATACATTGATCACCGTCAACCCGCACGTCTACGAGAAACTGGTGTTCAAGCCGGCGGACTTGCAGCCTGTCATGCGGGCCACGGCATTCAGCCAATCGCTGGTTTGCAACCCCGGCGTTGGCGTGCGCACGGTTGCCGAACTGGTGCAACGCGCCAAACAAAAGCAACTCAGCTACGCCTCGGGTGGTGCCGGTTCGCCGGGCCACCTGACGACGGAGCTGTTCAGCACCAGGGCAGGTGTTCAGATGCTGCATGTTCCCTACAAAGGCCCGGCGCCAGCGATGCAGGATGTCATGGGCGGCCAGGTGGATTGCGGGTTTCTGGCCGGTCCCACCGTGCTGCAACACGTGCGTTCGGGCAGGCTGGTTGCATTGGCGGTTTCCGGAAGCCGCCGCTCGGCACTGCTGCCAGACGTGCCCACGGTCGCCGAGTCCGGCATCGCCGACTTCGATGCGAGCTTTTCGCTGGTCCTGTTCGCCCCCAAGGGGACGCCCCCCGCCGTCATTGAGACCATGCGGTCGGCGCTGGGCCCGGCCCTGAAGCAGCCAGACTTCGTCGAAAAACTTCGTCAAAGCGACCAGGACGTCATCGCGGCCAGTGTGGCCGACACCACGGACCGCCTGAACAGCGACGCCAGGAAATGGGGCGAGGTGGCCCGCAGGATTAACCTGAAACTGGAGTGAGTTAACTCTTACATTGAGCCAGCTTGCTGATCGACGTGTCAGGATTCATCGTTGATCTATAAGTTGGGCTACAATGTACCCCAATTTTTAAAGGAAACTGCCATGACTGCCAACGCTGTTGTCCGTGCCCGCATCGACGAGCACATCAAGGAAGAAGCCAGCGTTGTACTCGCGGCAATGGGACTGACGGTTTCGGACGCCTTTCGCATTCTGTTGACCCGAGTCGCCCACGATAAAGCCTTGCCCTTCGAACCACTCGTGCCCAATGCTGTCACCATTGCGGCAATGAAGGAGGCGCGCAAAGGCGGCCTGAAGTCGTTTAACTCAGTGGCCGCGTTGCTGGCGGATTTGAATGCGGACGATTGAGCGGACCGGCCAGTTCAAGCGCGATTACAAACGCGAGGTTAAAGGGGTGCATCGGCAGACACTTGAGAGCGATTTCATTGCCATCGCTACGCTGCTGGCAAATGACCGGCCACTGCCTGAAGGGACGGTTTGCAGGCCGCGCGGCGCGGTCTGTCAGCATCGCCGACATGGACGAGGCCATTGCCTCAGAAGCAGCTTCGCGGCACCGTGTCGTGACACCCAAGCTCAAGCCCAAAAAAATGTGATCGCACTGGACACCAATGTGCTGGTGCGCTACCTGGCGCAAGACGATGTTCAACAGTCAGCCACGGCAACCCGCTTCATAGAAAACGACCTGAACACGGCTGTGCCTGGCTTCATCAGCTTGATCGTCTTGGTGGAAACCTGCTGGGTACTCCAGCGCCTTTATGCCGCCACCGGGCTTGAACT